>JAJYPU010000106.1 GCA_021795095.1 Actinomycetes bacterium
CCCCTGCTACCTCGGCCGTCACAACCGGGTCTTCGACGAGCCGCGCTCTATCCTCGACGCGATCCCGGGCCTCACTCAAGTCGAGATGGCCCGTCACCGGGAGCGGGGCTTCTGCTGTGGCGCGGGTGGTGCGCGGATGTGGATGGAGGAGAACATCGGTAAGCGTGTCAACATGGACCGGACCGAGGAAGCCCTCGGTACCGGCGCCGACGTGGTGTCGACGGCCTGTCCGTTCTGCATGATCATGATCGACGACGCGGTCAAGGCCCAGGGTCGCGGCGACGACGTCAGCGTGCTCGACGTGAGCCAGGTCGTCGAGCGTTCCATGGCTACCGACTAGGCCCGAGTTCACACGGCCGAAACACGACGCTAACCAACGCGAAATCGGGGCTTGGGAAACTGGGCTCATCGTTTCGAGGTCAGCGTCGCCCTCTTCTATGAGAAGGAGGGCGCGTGCTCGCGGTCACGAATATCCCGTATCCCAGTTGGCTAAATCCCGCTGACAACACGTGGCAATTGGTCGCGGCCACATTGGTCGGTCTCATGAGCCTGCCCGGGTTGGCCGTCCTCTACGGCGGGCTGGTGCGAAAGAAGTGGATCGTCAACACCATGCTGATGGTCTTCACCGGCTTCTCGTTGACACTCGTCGTCTGGATGCTTTGGGGCTACAACCTGGCCTTCGGTCCCCAGTCGCACTTCGGTCCGACGGGTTCGTTCTGGAGCGGCTTCATCGGCCACTTCACCCCGCTCTCGACGGCCGGCGCCGAGCAGGGCCAGGCGGTATCGGGGGCGAACACGCTGATCCCCTTCCACTTCTCAACCGCCACCCTCGCCTACTTCCAGTTCGTCTTCGCCGCCATCACACCGCTGCTCTTCCTCGGCGCACTCGTTGGCCGTCTCAAGTTCAAGGCCTGGCTGTTGATCGTGCCGATGTGGATCACGCTCGTCTACTGCGTGAACGCCGCGCTGTTGTGGGGCGGTGGGTTCTTCGCCCAGAAGGGCGCCGTCGACTACTCCGGTGGCTACGTCATCCACCTCTCGGCGGGCGTCGCGGCCTTCGTCGGGGCGGCCATCATCGGCCCGCGCCGCTGGCAGGACCGCGAGAACGCGTTCCCGAGCAACCTCATGATGGTCGCGGTCGGCGCCGGCATCCTCTGGCTCGGCTGGAACGGCTTCAACGGTGGTGACCCCTTCTACGCCGGGGCCGACGCGGCGAGCGCCGTGTTGAACACGAACGTCGCGACGGCGGTCGGTGTGCTCACGTGGCTGCTGATGGACATGTTCTTCTCGCGACAGAAGAAGCCGACGTTCCTCGGCGCCATCAACGGCATGCTCTGCGGGCTGGTCGCGATCACCCCGAGCGCGGGCTGGGTGAACGGCACCGGCGCGATTTTCGTCGGGCTGATTGCGGCGACGATCGTCTGGTTCGCGTGGAACTACCTCTCGCGCATCCGTCCCTTCTCCAAGGTCGACGACGCCATGGGCGTGGTCTACACCCACGGCATCGCCGGCCTCGTCGGCGGCCTGCTGGTGGGGATCCTCGCCGATCCGGGCATGGTCCAGTACGGGGTCACCGGTCGACACTTCAAAGGCGCGGGCAGCTTCTCGGTGGGGGGGTGGTTCTACACCCACTCGTTCCACCAACTCTGGGAGCAGTTCCTCGCGGCACTGTGGATCATCGGCTGGACGGCGGTGGGCACGACCATCGTGTTCACACTCGTCAAGTTCCTCCTGGGCGGCCTGCGCGAGACCGACGAGGTACTGTCCCTTGGTGACGTCGCGATCCACGAGGAGGAGGCCTTCCCCGAGCCGACCTTCGGTGAGCCACTCATGACCCCGAGCCACATCCACCCCGACAACGTCTAAGGAGAAAGCGTGAAACTAGTAACCGCAGTCGTGAAGCCCTTCAAGCTCGATGAGGTGAAGGTCGCCTTGACCAACATCGGGGTCTCGGGCATGACGGTCACCCAGGCGCGCGGCTTCGGTCGCCAGGGTGGGCACATCGAGATCTACCGAGGCAAGGAGTACGAGTTCGACTTCGTCGACAAGATCCGCATCGAGGTCGCCTGTACCGACGAACAGGTCGAGCAGGTCCTTGACGCCATCGTCTCGGCCGCGCGCACGGGCTCGGTCGGCGACGGCAAGGCGTGGGTCACCGACGTGGAGAAGGTGGTGCGGGTGCGCACCAATGAACGCGGGCCCGAGGCCTTGTAGGTCAGCCCGCCTGTCTCGCCACGGCCTCGGCCGCCGCTGCGGCGGCGGCCGGGTCGCCGAGGTAGGTGGCCTCGATGACGGCGAGCTCGTGGTCGAGCTTGATCCGATAGGGGATGCCCGTGGGGACCTCGAGCTCGGTGATCTCGTCCTCGCTAATGCCCTGGATCATCATGCGCAGTGCTCGGATCGAGTTGCCGTGGGCGACCACCAGCACCGCGCCACCGCGCACCGACTCGCGCGCGAGGTCCTCGGCGATCACGTCGCGGAAGTAGGGCGTGGCGCGCGCGACGACATCCTTCAGGCACTCGGTGCGCGGGATGTACTCGGCGGGCACGTCGCGATAGCGCGGGTCGCTCGCGACGTCGCGGGGATCGCCCTGGGAGAGCGGCGGTGGCGGGACGTCATAGGAGCGGCGCCAGAGCTGGAGCTGCTCGCGCCCGAACTTCTCGGCGGTCTCTTTCTTGTCCTTGCCCGTGAGGTCGCCGTAGTGGCGCTCGTTGAGCCGCCAGCTGCGTCGAACGGGCAGCCAGGACCGGCCCGCGACGTGCAGTGCGAGGTCGGCCGTGCGGATCGCTCGGGTGAGCAGCGACGTATGCACGATGCGCAGGTCGAGCCCGGGTTCGTCGGCGAGGAGCCGACCGGCGACTTCGGCCTCGGCCTCGCCGTCGGCCGTGAGGTCGACGTCGTGCCAGCCGGTGAAGAGATTGAGTTCGTTCCACTCGGAACGTCCGTGACGGAGCAGTATCAAATCGGGCACGGCGCTAGCGTAACCACCTCGGGGGACCCCTGGTCTAGCGGGTCTTCGCGTGACAGACTTGGGCTAATGCTGCGTGACGTTCCAGCCGCGATGGCCGCACGGATGGCCGAGCTCGAGGACCGCGACGCCGCCGACAGACTCGACGGCACCGCCCACCTCGCGCGGCTGCGCCAGGTGCCCCGGGCGACCGGTGAGTTCCTCGCGCTGCTGTGCGCGTCGGCGCCCCCGGGACCCGCGATCGAGATCGGCACGAGCGCGGGCTACTCGGCCATGTGGCTCGCGCTCGCCTGTCGTGAGACGCAGCGCCAGCTCACCACCTACGAGGTGCTCGCCGAGAAGGTCGAGCTCGCGCGCGAGACGCTGCGCCTGGCAGCGATCGAGGACGTCGTCGAGGTCGTTCACGGAGACTTCCGCGACGACGCGACGCGGTGGCGCGACGTCGGATTCTGCTTCCTCGACGCCGAGAAGGACGTCTACGACGACTGTTACGACCTGGTCGTCAGGGCGATGGCGCCCGGCGGTCTCATCGTGGCCGACAACGTGATCAGCCACGCGGCCCAGCTCGAGCCCTTCGTCACCCGGGTGCTCGCCGACGAGCGCGTCGACGCGCTCGTCGTGCCGATGGGCAAGGGCGAACTCGTGGCCCGCCGCCGCTGAACCCGACCCCGCCGCGCGCTCGACCCCGCTAAGGCCCCGACGCGCTCGCACGGGACCATCACTAAAACCCCTGATCAACGGAATTCTGACAGACATGTCAACATTCTTGTCTGATTTCTTGACAAGAAGAGACTCAAGTTTGTATACTGGTAACACGAATCGCACCCGTTTGGACGGTCCAACCTGGTGACGGCACGAAGGAGCATCATGGCTAAGGCAGTGGGCATCGACCTCGGAACGACCAACTCGGTCGTGAGCGTCCTCGAAGCGGGCGAACCCGTCGTCATCCCGAACGCCGAGGGTGGTCGCACGACCCCGTCGGTCGTCGGCTTCTCCAAGACCGGCGAGGTCCTGGTCGGTGAGGTCGCCAAACGACAGGCGATCACCAACCCCGACCGCACCATCCGCTCGGTGAAGCGGCACATGGGTGAGAACTGGTCGGTCGACATCGACGGCACGAAGTACACCGCCCAGGAGATCTCGGCGCGCATCTTGCAGAAGCTGAAGCGCGACGCCGAGGCCTACCTCGGCGACACGGTCACCCAGGCGGTGATCACGGTGCCGGCGTACTTCAACGACGCCCAGCGCACCGCGACCAAGGAGGCCGGCCAGATCGCCGGACTCGAGGTGCTTCGCATCGTGAACGAGCCGACCGCGGCGGCGCTCGCCTACGGCCTCGACAAGGGCACGGCCGAGCAGACCGTGCTGGTCTTCGACCTTGGTGGTGGGACCTTTGACGTGTCGGTGCTCGAGATTGCCGACGGCGTCTTCGAGGTGAAGTCGACCCACGGTGACACTCACCTCGGTGGCGACGACTGGGACGACGCGGTCATGCAGTGGCTCATCAAGACCTTCAAGGACCAAGAAGGAGTGGACCTCGCCAACGACAAGATGGCCATCCAGCGTCTGAAGGAGGCCGCCGAGAAGGCGAAGATCGAGCTGTCCTCGGTCCAAGAGACCCAAGTCAACCTGCCCTTCATCACCGCGACCGCCGACGGGCCCAAGCACCTGGACCTCAAGTTGACGCGCGCCAAGTTCAACGAGCTCACCGCGAGCCTCGTCGAGCGCTGCCGCTCACCGTTCGACCAGGCCATCAAGGATGCCGGGCTGACCATCGACAAGATCGACCACGTCATCATGGTCGGTGGCTCGACGCGCATCCCCGCGGTCCAAGAGCTCGTCACGCGCGTGACCGGGAAAGAGCCCAACAAGGGCGTCAACCCTGACGAGGTCGTCGCCGTCGGCGCGGCCGTCCAGGCGGGCGTGCTGAAGGGTGACGTGAAGGACATCCTGCTGCTCGACGTCACGCCGCTCAGCCTCGGTATCGAGACCAAGGGTGGCGTCATGACCAAGATCATCGAGCGCAACACGACGATCCCCACGAAGAAGTCCCAGACCTTCACGACGGCTGACGACAACCAGCCGTCCGTCGAGGTCCACGTCCTCCAGGGTGAGCGCGAGATGGCGTCCTACAACCAGACCCTCGGCAAGTTCCAGCTCGTCGGCATCCCGCCGGCGCCGCGCGGCGTGCCCCAGATCGAGGTGACCTTCGACATCGACGCGAACGGCATCGTGCACGTCTCGGCGAAGGACACCGCGACCGGCGCGACCCAGTCGATGACCATCACCGGCGGCTCGTCGCTCAGTAAGGACGAGATCGACCGCATGGTCCGCGACGCCGAGGCCCACGCCGAAGAGGACCGCCGCCGTCGCGACGAAGCCGAGGTGCGAAACAACGCCGACGGCCTCGTCTACCAGACCGAGAAACTGTTGAAGGACCAGGCTGAGTCGTTCCAGGGCACCGAGCGTCAGGACGTCGAGACCGCCCTCGCCGCGCTGAAGGAGGCCATCGCGGGCACCGACGTCGAGGCGATCAAGACCGCGACCGAGAAGTTGCTCACGGTGAGCCAGGGCTTCAGCCAGCGGCTCTACGAGGAGGCGTCCAAGGCCAACGCCACGACGGGTGCGAGCGCCCCGAGCAACGACGACGACATCGTCGACGCCGAGATCGTGGACGAGCAGTGAGCGACGAGCGCCCGACCAACGAAGCGGGCTTCGACGACGCGTCCTTAGTGGACGCGCTCGTCGAGGCCGCCCTCGCGGCGGAGGCCTCTGGGGAGACCTCCGAGCGCAGCGAGGCCGAGCGCGAGCGTGATGACTACCTCGACGCGCTCCAGCGCCTGCAGGCCGACTTCGAGAACTACCGCAAGCGCGTGGTGCGCGCGTCTGAGGACGCCGCCGACCGGGCCACCGGTTCACTGGTGGCGACCCTGCTGCCGGTGCTCGACGCCTTCGACCTCGCCGAGGCGCACTTCGCGGGCGTCGCCGGTGACGAGAGCGAGGCGCTCGCCCAGGCGCGCAGCCTCTTGCTCGCGACACTCGCCAAGGAGGGTCTCGAGCGCATCGACGCCGTGGGCGTCGCCTTCGACCCCCAGGTGCACGACGCCGTCGCCCACGTCGAGGGCGACGAGGGGGTCGATCAACACGTGGACGAGGTGCTGCGCGCGGGCTACCGCTGGAAGGGCGGCGTCCTGCGCCCGGCAATGGTGAGAGTGAAGGGCTAGATGGCCGAACGCGAGTGGTTCGAGAAGGACTACTACAAGGTGCTGGGTCTGACGTCGAGTGCGACGGACAAGGAGATCACGCGCGCCTA
>JAJYPU010000107.1 GCA_021795095.1 Actinomycetes bacterium
AGGTCGCGCCCCACTGAGGGGTGACCAGGACGCCGTTCTCGAGCACCTGGGAGAGGCCGATGGCGGCGATCATGAGGCTGAGGATGGCGGCGCGGCGCATGGGACGGTACACCAACTGGTTCGCGAGCATCGCGAGCCCGCCGGTGATCACCATCACGACGACCCCCACCCAGAGCACGGTCAACCACTGGCCGTGACTATTGCCGACGGCCACCGCGCCGAGGATGGTGTAGCTCACGAAGGCGGCGACCATGTAGAAGTCGCCGTGGGCGAAGTTGATCAGGCGAAGGATGCCGTAGACCATGCTGTAGCCGAGCGCCACCAGGCCGAAGAACGCGCCGAGGAAGATCCCGTTGCCTATTTCATTGAGTAGCAGAGACACTGGATCCCCTTGGTCACGGTTGAGACGATGCTGTCGTTGAACCATCGGCACCGGGCCCGTCACCCCGGGTCAGACGACCCTCGGGGCGACGGGCCCGGTGCCGATCACATCCTTAAAGCTTTGGCTGTGGCTTAGCCAGGGTGTACTGGCCGTTGACGACCTCCAACAGGTCCATCACCGCGCCGAGGCGGTTGCCAGTCTTGTCGAAGGACACCTTGCCGGTCAGACCGTTGAAGTGCAGCGTGCGAAGCCCGGCGATGACGCGCGCCGGCTTGATCGAGTGCACGTGCCTGGCCGCGAGGACGAGCGCCGTGATGGCGTCGTACCCGAAGGTCGAGTACGGACCGGGCGCCGACTTGAACTGCTTGTGGTAGGCGGCGTTGAACAAGTGGTCCGCGCGCGAGTTGAGCACGTTGCCCACGCCCGAAGCCAGCGCGGCGATCGTCGCGTAGGTCCCGTTCGCGGCCTGCCCCGCACCTGAGATGTACGTCGCGTCAACCGACCCGTCAGCCACGACGAACTTCGCCGTGCCGTTGGGTCCGATCACGTTCGCGGCGTTCAGCTGGGTCGCGAACTGCGCGGCCTGGGAGAAGTAGCCCGACCAATAGATCCCGGTCGCACCCGAACTCTTGATCTGTGAGATCACCGCCGAGAAGTCGTTGCTGGTCGCGGGAATCGACTGGACGCCTCCGGCGACGACCGTGCCGCCGTCCTTCGTGATGTCCTGTGCCGCTGCGTTGGCGATGGCAACACCGAAGGACGACTGGTCATCGATGATGAACACCTTCTTGATGCCCTGCTGCTTGAAGAACGCCGCGGCCTCGGCACCGTCACCGGAACCCGACGGGTCGATCAGGAAGACGTTCTTGTAGCCGCCCGTGGTCAACTCGGGGCTGTTCGCCGCGGGCATCACGTACGGGATCCCCGCTCGCGCGATGATGGGCTCGACGGGTAGCGTCGCGCCCGAGCAGTAGCCCCCGACGATCGCCTGGACGTTCTCGGAAACGAGTTTGTTCGCGGCGTTCACCGCGGTCCCGGCGTCACAGGCGTCGTCCTGCTCCAGCAACTTGATGGGGTGTCCGAGGACACCACCGTGCTTGTTCACCTGTTGGGCCGCCATCAACTCGGCGTTGAAGATCTGCGTCCCCGCTTGGGCCTCCGCACCGGTCATGGGCATTGGTACACCGACCAGATACGGCGACAGCTTCTTGGCCGCCGATGCCGGACCGCTCGCGGCTCCCGCCACGACGGTGAGCATGGTGGCAACGAGCAGACCTGAGGTCAGGACCCGCGCCTTGAAATTAGTTTTGATCACACTTTCCCCCCTGATTGACAGACTCCGTTTGATGAAGCACTTCGGTGAACAAACCCGACGTCGCGAGTAACATACCACAGCGACTTTCGACCGCCACGTCGCCTTGGAATATTTCACATATCACATGTTGGAGACCAGTCAACCGACTTCTGCTCACTGTTCAACCTGTTGACGTGGACTTTTCAATTGGTGTCGCGCCGACGCCGCACCGACCACGCGCTCGACACATCAAGTCACCGACACGACGTGACGCCAGGGCGGCAGGCTGGGGACATGCACACCGACGAGCACGGCCGACACGAGCCGCCAGCAACCGGCGGGGAGACAGCGATGCTCCTCGCTTTCCTCGACTACCACCGCCAGACCTTCATGTGGAAGTGTCGCGGCCTCGACGCGCGTGCGCTCGACACGCGCACCGCGGCCTCGACGATGACCCTCGGCGGGATGATGAAACACCTCGCCCTCGTCGAGGACGCCTGGTTCTCGCGTTCGTTGTTCGGTCACGACCGCGCCGCCCCGTGGGACGCCGTCGACTGGCGCGCTGATCCCGATTGGGAGTGGCGCACCGCCGCCGAGGACAGCCCTGACGACTTGGTCGTCCTGTGGGAGACCGCCGTCGCGCGTTCGAGGCAACTCGTTAACGAGGCGATTGCCGACGGCGGGCTCGACCGGCTCGCGCTTCGCCCGTGGCCCGACGGTCGCACACCGAGCCTGCGATGGATCCTGTTGCACATGCTCGAGGAGTACGCCCGACACAACGGCCACGCCGACCTCTTGCGCGAAGCGATCGACGGCGAGACCGGCGAATAGCCGACGCGGTCTACGAACACGCGACCCCCACGGCGCAATGCGCGGGGACGACTCACCGCGCACAGTGACCGATGGTCGGTCGACGCCGTCGCTCAGCCGGCGGGCTTGGTCCCGGCGAGCGCCTTCTGGGCGAGTTGGAGTTGGCGGTACATGGCGTCGACGTCGTTCTGGTACCGTCCGAGATCCCCCGCGCCGAGTGCCGTCTGGGCGGCGGCGTAGTCGGCCGATGCCTGTTGCATGTAGTACGCGGCGCTCTGGCCGGACTTGCTCGTGCTCGACCCGGAACCACCGGTCGAAGGTGTCGTAATCGGCGCGGCACCGGCGACCACGTGGCCGAGCACGGCGGCGAGCGCCTCGTTCAACGTCGGCTTGATGCTGACCTGCTGGTTGAAGACCGCGATGACGTACTTCAACTGGGGCATCGAGTTGGAGGTACTCGAGACGTAGAGGGGCCGGATGTAGAGCACGCTCTGGTCGAGGGGAACCATCAGGTTGTTGCCGAGCAGGACCTGGGAGCCGTGCTGGTCGAGCAGCGTGATCGTCGAGCTGACCGTCGAGTTCTGCTGGATCTCGGAGTCGGCCTGGACCGGACCGGTCACGAGCGAGCCGCGCGGCGTCTCATAGACGTAGAGATGGCCGTAGTTGGACGGATTGCTCGTGGCCATCATGAAGGCACTCAGCCCGAGCACGGTCGAAGAGTTGCCCGCCGGCACGAAGGCGACGGACTCGAGCAGCTGCTGGTGGCCGGTGCCCGGGAGTGAGCCCACCTGGAAGATCGGACTCATCGGCGAGAGTGAGGACGCCACGATGTTGCCCGCGGCGTCGGTCACCTGGGTCTGGGCGAGTGACTGACTCGGCGTGCCCTCACCCGTCGTCGGCGACACCGTCCAGCCGTCCGAGGCGGTGTAGAACGCATTGGCGTTGGTGATGTGGTAACTGCCGAGCACGGCCGCCTGCACCGAGAAGATGTCCGAGGGGTAGCGCAGGTGGCTTCTGATCTCGGGGGGCATCGAGGACATCGGCTGGAACATCGTCGGGAAAGCGGCTCGATAGGCCTGGAGGATCGGGTCGGCGGGGTCGGCCGCGTAGAAGGTCATCTTGCCCGTGTAGGCGTTGATGACCACCTTGACCGAGTTGCGAACGTAGTTAAAGCTCGCGGGTAGTCCACCCACGTTCACGTTCAGGCTCGAGGCGTTCTGGCTGTAGGGGTACTGGTCGGTCGTCGTGTAGCCGTCGAGCACGTACTGCACGGAGCCGTCGGCGATCACCGCGTAGGGGTGTGAGTCAAAGGAGAGGAAGGGCGCCGCTTTCTGGGCCATCGCGAGCACGTCGCGCACGAAGAGCACGCGACTCTTGGGGGTGATCTGGTTCGAGATCAGCAAGTTGAAGTCATTCAGCCGAAGCGCGAAGGCGGCCCGGCTGAGAAAGCCGCCCACCGCTACCCCACCGGTGCTCGCGTAGTGGGTCTCGACGGGCTGGCCGGCGTTCTTACCCTGGAGCACCTGGTAGTCGACCTCGGGCTGCTTGGTGTTGGCGACGACCCAGCCCGGGTCGTTGATGCCGAAGTAGATATCGGGCTTGGTCAGTACCGGCATGCCACCCGTCGAGGTCGGTGGCACGTTGGACACAGCCAGGTTCGGGTTTCCCGTCGCGTAGTCGACCGAGTTGGCGATCACCACGGCCGCCCCGATGCCGTGCGTGTACTGCAGGTGCAGGTTGACCCAGCTGGGCGACGGCAGGTTCGAGGGGTTGAGCTGACGCGCCCCGATCAGCACCGGCGTGAGCTTGCCGTTGATGAAGTACCGGTCGACGGCGAGCGTCGTGAAGGTGTAATACGAGCGGATCGACTGACGCTTGCGCACCGTGGCGAGCGCGATGTTGTTCGCCGGGTCCCAGAGACGGATGTTCTCGAGGGTCGGCGTGGCCGCGGCCACCTGGGCGCCGCTGATGGTGGTCGAACCGGCGAAGGAGTCGTAGGTGACGTGGTCCAACCCGTAGGCCGCCCGCGTGGCCACGATGTTTCGTTGGATGTAGGGTCCCTCGAGCGACCCCTGGGCCGGGGCGACCTTCACCGCCTGCAGGATCGTCGGGTACAGCACACCGATGACCAGCGCGACGAACATCCAGAGGCCCACCGCCACGACGGGCAGCGACCAGCCCCGCGAGCGGACGTTGGCGAGCAAGATGGCCGTTGCCGCGAGTGACAAGTAGAAGAGGATGGTCAGCGCGGGCATGCGCGCGTGCACGTCGGTGTAGCCCGCGCCCGCGACGTAGCCGTTGGTCGAGTTGACGAGCTCCCACTTGGCGAACACGTACCCGACTGCCTTCAAGAGCGCGATCGCGGCACCGATGACCGAGAGGTGCGCCTTTACCCGGGGGTCCACGCGCGGCGAGACCCGCACGGCGCGGATGCCGCCGTTGAGGTAGTGGAAGCCCGCGGTCACGATCAACACCACGACGAGGGCCACTAACAACCAGGTGACGATGAACTCGAGGAACGGCAGGGTGAAGACGTAGAAGCTGATGTCCTTATGGAAGAGCGGGTCGACGACGTGGAAGGGCTGGCGGTGCACGAAGAGCAGGTACTTCTGCCACTCGCCGGTCGCGTTCAATCCCGCGATGATGCCCATGACCGCCGCCACCAGGGCGTAGATGCGAGCCGCGCGTGGACGCACCGCGTTTTGGAACCGACGGACGATCTCGTCCTCGGGCTCGAACGTGAGGTCGCGGGCCCCGAACCGATCCGCGAGCAGCAAGTTACCCCAGAGCAGGCCGAAGAAGATGACCCCGAAGACGACCGCGAGGCCGACCTTGAGTGCGAACAGCGTCGTGAACACGCTGCCCAGTCCCACCGAGGAGAACCACATCTGATCGGTCCACAGCACCGCGACGCTGCGCAGCGAAATGAAGCCGATGAACACGATCGCTACGAGTAGGCCGATCCAGAAGCGACGTGAGAAGCGTCCGAGACGACGGGGACGTGGCGAGACGTCGGTGGGGCTACGCACGCTGCGAGCCTAGGCCGATTTCAAACCGGCACCACCGCACAGGCACAGCCTGCGTGCAGCGGTGGGTGCGCGGACCCGCTCGGGAACCGCTGACCGGCGATACGCTCGCCGGCGGCGGCGTCGAGCGCGCACGCGTCACAGGGCAGGTCGTGGGGTGACGGCAGGAACCGCACGGGTCGACCAGTCGATGCGGCCAGCACGCCGATGTGGAAGGCCCGACGAGCGGCGTCGGTGCACAGGCGCTCCACGCGCGCACCCCGCCATTCCTTGTACGCCATGTTCACCCGGTCCTGACCGTCGCCGTTCCCGTCGGCGAGGATGCGCTTGCGCAGCGCCAGCACGATCGTGACCGCGAGGTCCGCCGAGACGTCCTGGAGCTCCTGGCGGTCCACCGGACCACCGTTCGCACCGCTCTCGTCGAAGGCGAACTGGGCGCCGGCGGCGGCGGCGTCGGCCAACGCGTCAAAGGCGGCCTCGGCGTAGCGGGCCCGCTGGGCGTGCTCGTCCTCGAGCTCGGTGGTGATCGCACCCTTCACGCTGCGCAACCGGTCGAGCATCACGTTCTGATCGTCCTGGAGGACGCGCTTGACCTTGCGGGTCAGCACCGCGAGGGACTCCTCGATCGCACCGTCGCGGCGCTTGAAGAGCTCGTCGGTCGGCGTCGCGGGCTTGGCGGGCGCGGCGCGGCGCGGCGGCGGCGGCGCGGTCGCGCCCCGCTCTTCCAGGGTGGCCTTGCGCAGTCGCGCGAAGATCCCGTTGACGACGT
>JAJYPU010000108.1 GCA_021795095.1 Actinomycetes bacterium
CGGCTAGCGACGAATACCGAGACGGCCGATCAGGGAGCGATAACGTTCGACGTTGTCGCGCTGCACATAGTCGAGCAGGCGCCGTCGTTGGCCGATGAGCTTCATGAGTCCGCGGCGGGTGTGATGATCACCCTTGTGTACCTTCAGATGCTCGGTCAAGTGCGAGATCCGGTCAGTCAGGATCGCGATTTGGACTTCGGGCGAGCCCGTGTCCGTCTCGTGGGCCTGAAAGTCCTTGATGATCTGCTGCTTCTCAGCCATAACGTCGTTTGCCTTATGAGTCGGGGGTCCAGCTGCGAGCCGCCCACTTGACGACCCACACGATCAGCGTCGCTGACCGAGGTCTTAGCCTAGCAGTGTCCAGGTCGTCGGTGGCGAACTCGTGAAGATTTCCCGACATTCGCCCACGTCGCGGCCCATTTGGACCACGAGGTCCCCGACCGAGTCGAAGCGCACCTGGTCACGCAGTCGCTTGAGAAACGCGACATCGATCGTGGCGCCATAGAGGTCACTGTGGTAGTCCACCAGGTGGACCTCGACGAGGGTCTCGCCCTCGTCGTAGAACTGCGGCCGTCGCCCGATCGAGACCGCGCCGCACCACCACTCCCCATCAGGGGTGCGCACCGCCGCCGCGTAGACGCCCGCGGGCGGGCTCAACGCTCCCCCGTCGACGCGCAGGTTGGCCGTCGGAAAGCCCAGTTCGCGACCCCGGGCGTCGCCGTGCTCGACGACCGCTCGAAGCGCGAAGGGTCGCCCGAGGACCGTGGCCGCCCGCTCGAGGTCCCCGTCGGACACCGCTTCACGGATCGCGGTGGAAGACCACCGTTGCCCGTCGCCCGCCAGGGCCAGCGCATGGACCCGGAAGTCCTCGGCGGCGCCGGCCGCGGCCAGGCTGCGCACGTCACCGGCTCGGTCGTGGCCGTAGTGGAAGTCCTCGCCCACCACGACGTCGGCCGCGCGCAGGTCGTGGACGAGCACGCGGTCCACGAAGGACTCAGCCGATTCCAACGCGAGTTGCTCGTCGAAGTGCAGGACCCGCACGAGGTCGACGTCGAGCGCTTCGAAGCCGTGGAGCCGCTGCTCGAGGGTCCCGATCGCGAGCGGGACCCGTTCGGGGTGGACGGTCAGTGCGGGGTGCGGAAAGAACGTGACGACCGCGAGGCGGCCCGCGTGCACGCCGGCCAGCTCACGGGCGCGACCGATAACCCGCTGGTGTCCCCGGTGCAGCCCGTCGAACACGCCGATCGCGACGGCGCTTCGCCGTTCGTCGAGTTCCACGTAGTCACCATCGCGCCAGACGATCATTGCCGACAACCTACGAGCGACCGGGGCCGGCGTCGGCCGCGAAGACGATTTCGGGCTGCCACTGGTCGCCTCGCCGCCCGAGGATCGCGACGAGCTCGCCCGCCCGGTCGAGTGCGGCGACGGTTGACCCGTCCATCGGTGCCACGATGTCGATCCGCTGGCCCCGCACGATCCGACGCACCACGTCATCGCCGACGGTCACCGACGCCAAGTGCTGGACCATGGCCCGCGCCGGCGCGATCGGCGACCGGCCGAGTCGCATCGCGTCCTCGAGTGCCTCGAGGGTCATCGCGGCACTCACGTCGTGGACGCCGATGGCCGTGCGGCGCAGCGCGGTCAAATGGCCAAGCGTGCCCAGGCGCTGTGCGAGGTCACTCGCGAGCACCCGGACGTAGGTCCCGGTGGAGCAGACGACGTCAAAGTCCCATCGATCGCCGTCGCCCGGTGTGACGCGGAACGACTCAACGGTGATAGATCGTGGCGGCCGGTCCACTTCGACGCCCCGACGCGCGAGGTCATAGAGCCGCTCGCCACCAATCTTGATCGCCGAGACCATCGGCGGTACCTGCTGTTGTGGCCCCGTGAGCGTGGCCGCCGCCCTCGCCATGGTGTCCTCGTCGATGTCGGGAACCGGCGCGCGCGCCACGACCGTGCCGTCAGCGTCGAGCGTGTCGGTCGCGACACCCAGCTGGATCGTGCCGACGTAGCGCTTGGTCTCCGCCTGGACGAACCGCAGGAGCCTCGTCGCCGGTCCGACCGCCACGATCAACAGACCGGTCGCCATGGGATCGAGCGTTCCGGCGTGTCCGACCCGTCGTTCGCCGACGATGCGCCGGACCCGGGCGACGACGTCGTGACTCGTCATCCCGCCCGACTTGTCGAGCAACAACATGCCGTTAGTCGCCATCGTCTCGATGCCGGCGCAGGATCTCTTCGACCGCTTGGCCCTGGGCGATCGCGGGGTCGGCGCGGAACGTCAGGATCGGTGTGCGCTTCAGGCGAGTCTGTGCGTTCACCGCGCCCTGGAGCTGGCGACGGTGCTCTTCGAGCACCTCACGGGCCCCGCTCGGGAGTGAATCGAAGAACACCACACCCTGACGCAGATCCGGTGACGTCTCGACGCCGGTCACCGTGAGCAGCCCGAGGCGCTCGTCGATGTCCGACAGTCGAACCAGCTCGTCCGAGATGATCTCGCGCAAGATCTGGTTGACGCGCGCTGAGCGCGGGTAGGTGTGATGTCCACTCGGATGAGCCATGGCTTACGCCGTTCTGGGAATCTCACGCTCATCGAAGGTCTCGATGATGTCGCCTTCCTTGAGGTCCTGATAGTCCGAAAGGCCGATGCCGCATTCGAAGCCCGCCTGCACTTCGCGCGCGTCGTCCTTGAAACGTCGCAGCGAGGTGATGGTGCCCTTCCAGATGATCGTGCCCTCACGGAGGAAGCGAACCTTCGAGCCACGGGTGATGACGCCTTCGCGCACGAAGCAGCCGGCGATCGCACCGATCTTGGGCACTCGGAAGACCTCGCGGACCTCCGCCTCACCGGTGACAACCTCTTCGAAGACCGGCGAGAGCATGCCGAGCATGGCCGCCTCGATCTCCTCGATCAACTTGTAGATGATCTCGTAGGTGCGCACTTCGACGCCCTCGGACTCGGCCAACTCTCGGCTTCGTCGGTCGGGTCGGACGTTGAAGCCGATGATGGTGGCGTTGGAGGCCTTGGCGAGTTGGACGTCGTTCTCGGTGATCCCGCCGACGCCGCGGTGCACGAGGACCAGCTTCACGTCGTCGCGCTCGAGCTTTCGCAGTGACTCCGTGCAAGCCTCGAGCGAACCTTGCACGTCGGCCTTCAACACCAAGTTGAGGGTTGCGGTCTCGCCACGCTGAATCTGCTCGAAGAGGTCCTCGAGGCGGGCGCCACTCGCGGCGGCCACGGGCTGGTGGCCCACCAGGCGCACGCGCTGGGCGCGCGCCTCGGCGAGCGAACGGGCGTGCCCGAGGTCGTCGGCCACGCGCATCTCGTCGCCCGCGAGCGGTGGCTCGCTGAACCCGAGCACCTGGACCGGCGTCGAGGGACCGGCGGACTTGACCTGCTGGCCCCGGTCGTTGATGAGCGCCTTGACCTTGCCGTAGGCGGCGCCGGCGACCACGGGGTCACCGACCGCCAGCAGTCCCTTTTGGACCATGACCGTCGCGACCGGACCGCGTCCGACCTCGAGGTTCGCCTCGAGCACCGTGCCAATTGCACGTCCCGTCGGACGAGCGACGAGCTCGCCCATCTCGGCGACGAGCAGCACCTGCTCGAGCAGCTCATCGATGCCCACGTTCTGGAGTGCCGAGATCTCGACGCAGATGGTGTCACCGCCCCACTTCTCGGGGACAAGACCGTACTCACTGATCTGCTGGAGGACCCGGTCGGGGTTGGCATCGGCCTTGTCGATCTTGTTCACCGCCACGATCAGAGTGACGTCGGCCGCCTTGGCGTGGTTGATCGCCTCGACCGTCTGGGGCATGACACCGTCATCCGCTGCGACTACGAGGATCACGATGTCGGTGACCTTGGCGCCGCGAGCGCGCATCGCCGTGAAGGCCTCGTGACCCGGCGTGTCGAGGAACGTGATCGAGCGACCTCGCCACGTCACGGTGTAGGCGCCGATGTGTTGGGTGATGCCACCCGCCTCGCCGGCGACGACGTTGGTCTTACGGATCTGGTCGAGCAACTTGGTCTTGCCGTGGTCGACGTGGCCCATGACCGTCACGACCGGGGGCCGCGGCGTCGCGGGGATCTCGTCGTCGAGGTCATCCTCGTCGAAGAACTTCGCGAGCAACGCCGCCTCTTGCTGCTCGCCCGGGTCGACCATGCGAACCGACGCGCCGACTTCGGCCGCGTACAACTCGATCATGTCGTCACTGAGGCCCTGCACCGCGGTGACGATCTCACCTTGCAAGAAGAGGAACCTGATGATGTCCGCCGCACTGCGATTCAACTTGGGGCCAACGTCCTTGGCCGTCGAGCCTCGCTCGATGATGACTTCACCGTCCGGCACCGGGGCGCTGCTCGGCTGCCAGGTAGTCATCTGAGTCGGCTCGAGCTCTTCGACGTTGCGACGTCGACGTCGTGTCGCCTTGCGCTGGGAGCCACGGGGACCGCCACCACCGCGCGCGGGCGGACGACCGGGTGTCGCCGACGGACCCGATCCGGGGCCGGTGCGCGGGCCGCCGAAGCCGGCGCCGCCGGGACGAGGCGCACCCGTCCTCGGTGGACCACCGGGACGAGAGGCCGGTCGTGATCCGGGGCCACCCGTACGGCCCGGCGCACTACTAATCGGACGTCGCGCGCCAGGCGGCGGCGGAATCGGCCGTCCCGACGGACTCAGTGGGCGACCGGGCGGTGGCGGGATCGGCCGTCCCGTCATCGACAGCGGTGGCCGCTTGGGCTGGGGCGATTCCGACCCGTCACCGGCGACCGGTCGCTGGGTCGGTCGAATCGTCGTTGGACCATCGGGAGAGACCGTGCGCGTCGGCGCCGGCTTGGGTGGGGTAGCGCGGCTGCGCACAAACTTGGGCGCCTCGGGCGCCTCGCTCGGTGCACCACCGGCGGCCGGTTCGGCCGGACTGGGCGCGTCAGCGCTGGCGACGACCCGTTCGGGCGCCACCGCGGGCGGTGCGGGCGGGGGCGGGGGCGCGCTCTCGCTCGATGGTGCGGGTACCGGGGCGGGGGCGCTTTCGGCGACGGCCGCGGGCTTTGAGGCGTGGGTCGTCTTTGCGCCCTTGGGCTCGTCGGGTTGCACCTGGCGGCGCAGGCCGTCGGCGTCCGCGCGACGACGGATGCGGTCGGCCTGGGCGTCCTCGATGGACGCCGATGGACTCGAGGCACCTATGCCTAATTTCTGAGCGAGCGCGAGCAACTCCTTGCTCGTCATCCCGAGTTCCTTCGAGAGCTCGTGTACCCGGATCTTCTTCAGCGCCAAAACGTTCCCTTACATCGGAGTGTGTACGACGCGCGCACACACAGTCACATATTCTTTCACAACCATCAGCAGTGCGGACCAGCCCCCGCACCAACGAGCGCGACCAGGTCGTCCACGTCGGCGGCGGACACCGGCGACCGTAGCGCTCGCGCTACCGCGCCCCACCGCAGACGCGACCCACAATCCCGGTCACGACACCACCAGACACCCCGACCGACCCCCCGACCGAGGTACCACGACCCATCTGCACCACGACCCGCCCGGCACAGTTCCACGTCCGGGCGTCGGGCGCGGCAGGTCACGCACGTTCGATACGGGGCTATGCCTCGTCCTCCTGCACCGATACCGCTTCATCGGCGCTGGCCGCGGCGTGTTCCTCACCGACGGTCACGACGTGAACGACCTCGTCGACGACAACGTCGTCCTCGGTCCAGACTTCGTCGACGATCTCCTCTTCGACACCCTCGTTCTCGGACCGGATATCGATACGCCATCCGGTCAACCGAGCGGCCAGCCGAGCGTTCTGACCCTCCTTGCCGATCGCGAGGGAGAGCTGCTGATCGTGCACGATGACCGTGGCCACGCCCTGCTCTTCGTCGAGGCGGACCTCGCGGACCCGTGCCGGTGCGAGCGCCGCCTGGATGAACTCCACGGGGTCATCGCTGTAGGGCACGACGTCGATCCGCTCGGAGCGCAGTTCGTTAGTGATGTTGCGCACACGAGAGCCTCGAGCCCCGACGCACGCCCCAACCGGGTCGACCATTGCATCATTCGACGCAACCGCGATCTTGCTGCGGTGGCCGGGCTCTCGGGCGATTGCCTTGATCTCGACGATGCCGTTGGCGATCTCGGGGACCTCGATCTCGAAGAGCTTGGCCACGAGGGCGGGGTGCGTGCGACTCACGACGATCTGGGGGCCCTTGTTGGTCTTGCGAA
>JAJYPU010000109.1 GCA_021795095.1 Actinomycetes bacterium
GAACCACCGATAGGCGATCCGGGGATGCACCCCTTGTCGGTCTGCCCACTCACTCAAGTTCATTGCTTCGAAGTCTTGCGTAGCGGTGTCACATCTGGTGGCAACCCCACCGACCCGAGGCAGTTCGCGGCCAGTCGCTACGACGGCGAAGGCCTGGCCTGTCGGCGAAACGTCCTCATCGACCGCGGCCGCTTGGCTGGTTTCGTGTACGACACAGTGGCGGCGCGCCGCGCCAGGGTGTCTTCGACGGGGAGCGCGGTCCGCGGTGGGCTCGCGGGTCCGCCGTCAGCCGGTTGCCGAGCGCTGGGCTTCGCCGCCGGGCCCTTGAGCGCTGGCGCCATCATCGAGATGGTGGGCGACGGGGTGTACGTCGATTCACTCAGCGGTGTGCACTCAGGGGTGAACCCGATATCGGGGGACTTTTCCGTCGGGTTCACAGGATTCAAGATCCGAGGCGGCCAACTCGCTGAGCCGCTCCGTGAGGCGACGGTCGCATCGACGCTGCAACGAATGCTGTTCGACGTGATCGCGGTGGGTTCAGACGTGGAGTGGCTCCCGGGAAGCGCCGCAGGACAGACGATCGCCGTCACCGGCGTGTCGGTCGGGGGCCGCTAATCGGAGCTGGCCGCGGGTGCAGGCTTCGAGGTGCTCGACCGACTGTCGTTCTTGTAGAAGCCACTTCCCTTGAAGACGATGCCGACGGCCGAGAACACTTTGCGCAGTTCTCCACCGCACAGTTCACACGTAGTGAGGGCTGGGTCGGCGAAGCGCTGGACGGCTTCGACCCGCTCGTGACACGATTGGCACTCGTATTCGTAGGTTGGCATACGTCGGTACTCCCGCAGACGAGATAACCGAGCCAGTGTACCGGTCGTGTCGCGGCTCCTTGTCGCGGCTCAGTAGCATTGCGCCGTGGACGACTTCCACCAGCTCCGACGAACGCCGCACGACGGGACCTTTCCGCGCGAGATCGGACCCACCGAGGTCATGGCGAGGCGCGCGCTCGCGCGGTGTCGCATCAACATGCAGGCGACGACGACTTCGGCGGTGGCCTCGAACACCATCAATAAGGGCGACGTGCTGGCCACGGCCCGGGTCGCGGGCATCCAGGCAGCAAAACAGGCCGCGTCCCTGCTACCCATGTCCCATCCGGTCCTGGTGGGCAACGTCTTCATCAATTTCACCATCGCCGATGCCCACATCGATGTCGAGGCCAGCGTCGACACGATCGACCGGACCGGTGTCGAGATGGAGGCGCTCACCGCAGTGACGATGGCGGCGTTGACCGTCTATGACATGTGCAAATCGATCGATCGGACAATGACCATCGAAGCGGTGGCCTTGTGGGAGAAATCGGGCGGCCGTTCGGGCGTATGGCGCCGCGACGACGAGCCGTCCCCGCTGTGACCGGCTTGCGCGACGGGTGGCCGGCGCGTGGAAGGGGTCGTCAGTGATTCGCGACGCCCTCGAAGAGAGCCGCGAGCGGCTCGTCGCGCTGACCTTGCTGCTGCAGAGCGCCACCCGGCAGCGACCACTCACGCAAGAGACGATCGTGTCGGAGCTGCTGATCGACGAGTACCCCGTGAAAACGAGCGGCCCACGCAAGGTACGCGCCTATCAGGGTGGTGAGTCGGCGATCCGACAGAAGTTCGAGCGCGACAAGGCGAAGATCCGCGAATTGGGCATGCAGATCGAGACGGTCGTCCAGGACGATGGCACCGTCGGCTACTGGATAGAGCCCGACGCGGTGTACGCCGAACCACTCGCCTTCACCGAGGCCGAGCAGCGCATCGTTCGTCTCGCCCTGCGACTCTGCGGCTTCGGGCGTTCCGGGGCGTTCAGCCTCTTCGACGAGGGGCCGGCCCCCGACGGCGGGCTCGAGTTCTCTCATTACTTCAACCCCGTGCTGCGTGCGCTGCGGCTGCGGCGCGTACTCGCCTTTGACTACCAGTCCTCAGCGAACAAGCTCCGTCTGGTCGAGCCGCTCGCGATCCGAGTGATCGACGGCGCCACCTACGTGGTGGCTCGGGTTCACGGCACGAATGAGGTGAAGGGCTATCGGATGACCCGCATCACGTCGATGCCGGTGGTGCGCGCCGAGGTGTTCGAGGCCGACGAGACGATGCGTGAGCTCGCGACCGCCTGGCGCCCGGAGTTCGCTCGTACGCCGAAACCCGTGGACGTGGTGGTCGTGACCACCGCGAACTACGCGACGTTGCTGAAGCGTGAATACCCCAAGGCAGTCGCGGCGACGAAGAAAGACGGGACGCTGGAGGTGGGGATCTCGTTCGACAATCTGCGCGAGGCGCTTCGATTCGTCGTGAACGCCGGAGCGAGGGTCCGTCTCGTGAGCCCCAAGCTCCTGAAGAGCGAGCTGACCTCGTGGCTGCGCGGGGTCAACCGGGGCGTCGTGCCAGACATGAGCGCGCTGCGGTTCGATCCCGTCACGACGACCGACGCGCTCGGTCAGGCGCTGCAGTTGCTGCACGCCGTCCACCTGAGCGGCGACGGACTGCGCATCAGCGAATTGGCTCGCCGGTTCGACCTGTCGGCGGACGTCGTTCGTCACGTGATGGATCGCCTGGTCTCCTTTGAGCCCTTGCACGGTCGTTACGGGTTCCCGGCGCACGTGATCAAGGAGTGCGACGACTGGGAGCATGAGGCCGAGGACGATTCGCTCTATCGGGCCGAGTACGGCGGGGACGTCGACGCGACCGACCTGGCGACGCTGACCTGGCGGGAACTCTTCGAGCTCAACATCGCACTTCGTGAGGCCTCGCGGATCTATGACGTTCCCGAGCTGCGAACAGCGATCGACAAGATCGAAGCCGCGATCGGCTCACAGGTGCAGATCGAGACCACGGTGCCCGAGTCGATGCTTGACGTCGTGCGTTCGGCCATCGAGTCCAGCGAGCGCATCAAGATCCATTACACACCGGCGACGGCCGAGGAGTCCCAGGAACGCACTATTGAGCCGCGTGAGATCAGGGTGCTCAACGGCCACTCGTACGTTCGGGCGTACTGTCTGACGCGCGACGCCTGGCGGACATTTCGCGTTGACCGGATCAATGACGTCGTGGCCAAGTCACCGGCCGACGAGACACGTCCCGCCGACTCGGTCTCGAACTGGCTCACGGCAGTTGGTGAGTCCGGCAGCGACGTCGTGGTCGTCGTGGAGGCACCGCAACGGTGGATCTTCGAGCCCCTGCCGAACGCGCAGTGGCGGGCACTCGACGACGGGCGCCACGCTGTGCGCTTTCGCGTGGCGGACCGGTCCTTCCTCGACCATCTGATGGTCCAGGCTGGGCCGGGCGCTGTCGTCGCGACGCCCGAGTTCGCCGACGCCGGCCGAGAACTGGCGCGTCGGATTCGAATCGCCCTGTAACAGCGACCGTTGGGCCACGGAGGTCTACGGTGATCCACGTATTCGTTCGGCGGTCGAGCGACGTCAAATATCTGACGGGCGATCGCGCCGACGAGTTGGCCGATGCGCGCCGCGGAGCACCGGGTTGGTGGCTTCGCGGCACCGGTGATGCTCATTCGAGCGCCGACGTCGCCGCGGTGCTCCAGACCACGGCGCGCGCCACCGTCGTCGGCTACGACATCGTCGTGGCCGCGCCACGGCCGCTGTCGATCCTCATCGCCCTGGACGCGAAAGCCGCGCCCGGTGTGGTGGCCGCCCACCGTGCGGGTGTGCTCGCCGCTATTGACTATCTGGAGGATCGTGCACTGGTCGTGCGCCAGCGTGTCGAGGGCGGCGAGTACCTGCGTCGAGCCAACTGGAGCCGGGTAGTGGGCTTCACCCACGGGATCAACCGGTCCGGCGAGCCGCACCTGCACGACCACGTACTGGTCGGTGCTCGACCCGACCATGAGTCAACGGTGGCCGACTCGCGATCGTTGTTCGCGCACCTGCCCGCGGCCGACGCGTTGTACCGGTCGACCTTGCGCTTCGAGGTCAATCAACACACCTCGCGTACGGCGTGGCGCAGCTTCGCCGGCGTCGAGGGCGTCACCGGCCTCGACGAGGGGTATCGCGCGATCTGGGGTGGTCACGCCGACGAGCGCGGCGAGAAGCCAAAGTGGACTCGCGAGGAGGTGGTGGCACGATGGCGCCAGGACCAGCGTCGTTTCGAGCCGATCGGGGTGACCCGCGAACCGCCCCATCGATCTTTTGACGCGCACCAGTTCGCCGCGGCCTTTGAGGGGGCGACTCGTATCACGCGTCGAGACCTGGTGCGAGCGTTCGCCGATGCGTCGACCTTCGGGGCCGAGGCTGCGGTGGTGGGTGCCGCGATCGACGAGCTGCACCCGCATCTGCGAACGGCGCGCGGGCTCGACGAGCGCCCCGTGCGGCTCGCCGAGGCGCGTCGGCTGACTGCGGAGATCGCCCGCGATCGCTCGTACGAACTGTCGAGCGCGATCGACGACGGCCGCTACCTCGAGCGCGTCGGCGTGTCTCGGCTTCGGGAGTCTCGGAATCGCTCCGACCGGTGAGCCGGGGTGAGGGCGATCCAGCGCATCGAATTGTCCTTGTCGATGCCGAGTGCCCAACCGGGTCGGCCGGTGGCCAGGTCTCCGACGGTCGCGCGGTCGCGTTCCACCCAACTTGTGGCGTAGGTCGCGCGTTGCCCACGTCCCCGATGGATCGACGTCGTTGGAATGAGGGTCCGACCCGCCATTCGTTGCAGAAGTTCGAGCGTCTGACGGTCAGCGATGCCGGGCAGGACGACCGTGGTGGGGAAGAGTGAGAGGAAGCCGTCTGCAATCGCGCCCCAACGAGCGCGAGCTTGGCTGAGGTCTTGAAGGCACGCGAGCGTTAAGACACCTTGGCCGCCGCCTTCGGAGACGATGCTCGCGAGTCGCGGCAGTGGTGCGACGTTCGCCAACTCGTCGAGCGCTAGGAGCAAGTTCGCCCCGTCAGCGTGGCGATCGTACGTCGCGTGGACGACTTCCTCGATCAGACCAACGATGAGCGGTGTGGACACGGCTTGGTATCGACTCGGTGCGACCACGTGCAGTTGATGAGGTCCGCGCAGGAACTCATCGACGTCGAGAGGCGCTCCTCGCGATGCGGTTCGAGCCGCATCGGTGCGCAGTCCAGCGAAGAGCCCGGACGCAGTGGACCAGATCCCCGAACGTTCTCGCTCGTCGGTCTCCAAGATCCCCTGCAGCAATGCGACGGAGGGATGGTGGTCGCCGTAACGGGTGCGCAACGTTGCAAGGGCGTCATCGCCGTGGCGTTGGTCGATGACGGTCGCTAGGTGACCGAGTGATTCATCGCGGAGGGCGCTGGCATGGATCAGGGGGGCAACCAGGGCCGATGCACGTTCAGTCCAGTGGTCGTCACTTCGTTCTGCGTGCGAGCGCCGAGCGATGTCCACGAGTGAGCGCGTCGCCAGTAACGCACCATCCCACTCGTGTGACTGGTTCACCGGTGAGTACCCGATGCGCGTCACGCCTCGAGGTGTTGGCACGGTGCCCGAAGGATCGAAGAGCAGCGTCGTACCATCGGTTCGCCGACCCGCCATCGCGTTCACGACGTCGGGCTTGGTCGAGGTGACGACGACGGATCGTGTCGAGAGCAAGAGGTTCGGAATGATGATCGAAGACGTCTTGCCGCTGCGACTCGGACCGATCACTAACGTCGAGCGTTCATCACCACTCGTCGCGTCGCCGTGACGAGTACGACCGAGATAGATGGTGGCGTTCGAGGTCACGAAAAACAAATGTCGCGAATGGCGTCGAAATGCTTGACATTGGTTGATGGACCGAGTGAACTTTTACTTGTTCTTCTTCGGAAGAGTTTGACGGAATACGTATCGTCGTTGATGACGATTGCGAACATCGTCTTTCTGCAGGAGAACCGTGCACTGCGATCGGTCATCGTACAACTGGGAAGTTGGCAGTTAATCGGACGAGTTCACGCTCATCAACGCGGTTCCTTATTGCAAAATGCAAGTCGACGTAACCGTCGATGAAGGCCCCAGATTGATTCAACGTTGAGTCCCAAGGAGGGAAAGTGGCAACAGCCGCCAAGAAGGCTCCGGCCAAGAAGGCTCCGGCAAAGAAGGCTCCGGC
>JAJYPU010000110.1 GCA_021795095.1 Actinomycetes bacterium
CCCGGCGTGCCGAATGCCTCGCCGGGAACCACGGCGATCTTCGCCGTTTCGAGCAGGTTCTCGGCCAGTTCGGCCGAGGTGGTGGCGACCCGCCCGGCCAACGAACGACCAAGCAGGTCGGTCACGTTCGGGTAGCAGTAGAACGCCCCCTCGGGCACCGCACAGGACACGCCGTCGATCTCGTTGAGCATCGTGGTCATGATCCGCCGACGACGGTCAAAGGCCGATCGCATCGCGGCGACCGCCGAGAGGTCACCGGTGAGGGCCGCCACAGCGGCTCGCTGGGAGATGTTCGAGATGTTCGACGTCGTCTGACTCTGGTAGTTCACCGCGGCGCCCATCACGTCGGGTGGTCCGACCATCCAACCGATTCGCCAGCCGGTCATGGCGTAGGTCTTGGCCACGCCGTTCACGACGACCCAGCGGTCACCGAGTTCGGGCGCCACCACGGGCATCGAGACAGTGGTCGCGTCGCCGTAAACCAGGTGCTCGTAGATCTCGTCACAGAGGACCCAGACGTCGTGCTCAGCGGCCCATCGGCCGATCGCTGCGACTTCGTCGGGGGTCACGACCGCACCCGTCGGGTTCGACGGCGACACGAAGACGAGGAGCTTGGTCTTGGCGGTGCGGTAGCGCTCGAGTTCCTCCACACTGACGCGAAAACCGTTGGCCTCGCTCGTGGGCACCGGGACCGGTACCCCACCGGCGAGGTAGACCGCCTCGGGGTAGGTCGTCCAGTACGGCGCGGGGATCAGCACCTCGTCACCGGGGTTCAGCATCGTCATGAACGCCGTGGCGACCGCGTGCTTACCCCCGTTGGTCACCAACACCTGAGACGCCGTGATCTCGAGGCCTGAATCGCGCCTGGTCTTGGCCACGATCGCCTCACGCAACTCGGGCAGACCGGCGGTCGGGGTGTACTTGTAGTTCACCGGCTCGTAGCAGGCCTTCGCGGCGGCCTCGACGATATGCGCCGGCGTCGGGAAGTCCGGTTCCCCGGCGCCGTAGACGATGATCGGCTCGCCGGCGGCCTTGAGCGCCTTGGCCTTGGCGTCAACGGCCAGGGTCGCGCTCGGCGCCAATCCCCCTAGTAGGTCACTGACTCGGGCGCTCATCACGACTCCATTCCGTAGTCCGTAAGATTGTAAGTCTATGACCTCCCCCGACAGCATCCGAATCCCCTCCGACCTCCTGCCACGCGATGGGCGCTTCGGTTCTGGACCGTCCAAGGTCCGGGCCGCCCAGCTCGACGCACTCATCGCCGACGCACCGACCTACCTCGGCACCTCGCACCGACAGGCGACCGTGCGCAACAAGGTCGGTGAGGTGCGTGACGGTCTCACGGCTCTCTTCAACCTGCCCGACGGCTACGAGGTACTGCTCGGCAACGGGGGCACGACCTGCTTCTGGGACGCGGCCACCTTCCACCTCATCGAGCGCCGCAGCCAGCACCTCAGCTTCGGCGAGTTCTCCTCCAAGTTCGCCTCGGCCGCGAAGTCGGCGCCCCACGTCGAGGCCCCCCAGGTCATCGTAAGTGAGCCCGGCACCCATCCGAGCCCCGTCGTGGACGACTCGATCGACCTCTACGCGCTCACCCACAACGAGACCTCGACGGGCGTCATGATGCCGATCGCGCGTCCCGAGGGCGCGACCGGGCTCGTCGCCGTCGACGCCACCTCGGCCGCCGGCGGGCTCACCGTCGACCCCACCCAGTTCGACTGCTATTACTTCGCCCCCCAGAAGTCCTTCGCCTCGGACGGCGGGCTCTGGATTGCGCTCTGCTCGCCCGCAGCCATCGCGCGCATCGAGCAGCTGGCAACCTCTGACCGGTGGGCCCCGGCCTTCTTCGACCTGAAGATCGCCCTGGACAACTCACGCCTGAACCAGACCTACAACACGCCCGCGCTCGCGACGATCCACCTGCTCGCCTCCCAGATCCGCTGGATGAACGAGAGCGGCGGGCTCGCCTTCGCCGCGGGCCGTTCGAGCCGCTCGGCCGAGATCCTCTACTCGTGGGCCGAGGCCTCGGAGTTCGCCACGCCCTTCGTGGCCGAGCCCGCCCAGCGCAGCCACGTCGTGGGGACCATCGACTTCATCGACGCGGTTGACGCGACGGTCGTGGCCAAGGTGCTGCGAGCGAACGGCGTCGTGGACACCGAGCCCTACCGCAAGCTCGGTCGAAACCAGCTGCGCGTGGCGATGTTCCCGAGCGTCGACCCCGAGGACGTCGCGTCGCTCTGTGCGAGCATCAACTACGTCGTGGGGAACCTGTAATCACCCACAGTCCCGAAAGAGCGCTCTCGGCCGAGGCCTGCTTTCGTAACGTCATCACCATCGGTGGCGATCGCGGGCGGTACCGGGTCGAGTGGCTGTGGCGAGTGCGCGGTTTCCTCGACCGACTGTTGGGCGGACCGGAGCTTCAGCGCGGACGGCGACACCCGACCGAGCTACGCGTCGGCAACCACGTCGACTTCTGGCGCGTCGAGGAACTCGAAGCACCCACGGTGTTGCGCTTGCGCGCCGAGATGATCCTGCCCGGCGAGGTGTTGCTCGAGTGGCGTTTCGAACCGACGTCGACGGGCACGCGCGTGACCCGGCGCGCCCGCTTCAAGCCGCGCGGACTCTGGGGCCGCCTCTACTGGTACAGCGCCGCGCCGTACCACGCTCTGGTCTTCCCCGGGATCATCCGCAGCATCGTCGCCGACGCCCCGGCCCCCTAGGTCAGTCGACTGCACCGCCCGAGGCCTCCGAGACCTTCTGCTTGCCCGCTGAGACGAAGGGCATCATGGCGCGCAACTTCTTGCCGATGTCCTCAATCGGGTGCTTCTTGCCGACCTCGCGCAACTCGCGGTAGCGCGGCCGGCCGATCTCGTTCTCCTTGATCCATTCGGCGGCGAAGGTGCCGTCTTGAATCTCGGTGAGCACCTTCTTCATCTCGGCCTTCACCTGGCTCGTGATGATCCGCGGACCGCGAGTCAGGTCGCCGTACTCGGCTGTGTCCGACACCGAGAAGCGCATCCCCGTGATCCCCTCTTCGTACATCAGGTCCACGATCAGCTTGAGTTCGTGCAGGCACTCAAAGTACGCGCTCTCGGGCTGGTAGCCCGCCTCGACGAGGGTCTCGTAGCCCGCGGTCACGAGGGCGCTCACGCCACCGCAGAGCACGGCCTGCTCACCGAAGAGGTCCGTCTCGGTCTCCTCGGTGAAGGTCGTCTCGAGCACCCCGGCCCGGGTGGCCCCGATGCCGTGGGCGTAAGCGAGGGCGATCGCGTGCGCCTGGCCGGTCGCGTCCTGGTGGACCGCGATCAGCGAGGGGACGCCGCCGCCCTCAACGTAGGTGCGTCGCACCAGGTGACCGGGACCCTTGGGCGCCACCATCGCGACGTCCACGTCGGCGGGCGGGTTGATGAGGTTGAAGCGGATGTTGAAGCCGTGGGCGAAGAGCAGGCACTTGCCCGCCGTGAGGTGCGGGGCGACCTCGAGGTCATAGATGCGCTTCTGCTCGGTGTCGGGCAGCAGCATCATGATGATGTCGGCCTCGGCGGCGGCGTCAGCGATGCCGAGCACGCGCAGGCCCGCCTCCTCGGCCTTGAAGACCGAGGAGGACTCGGGGCGCAGCCCCACGCGAACGTCGAGTCCCGAGTCGTGCAGGTTGAGCGCGTGCGCGTGGCCCTGTGAGCCGTAGCCCAGGATCGCGATCTTCTTGCCCTCGAGGATCTCGGGGTGGGCGTCGCCCTCGTAGTACATGGTGGTCATGGTCCTATCCTTCTAGTGCTCGACGGTGGCCGGAGTGTTCCGGCCAAGTCTAGGGAGTGCGACGCGGCCCGTCCGATGCAGTTCGACCTCGGCGAAGGCCTCGAGGGCCCGTTCGAGGTCGTCACACGCGCTCGGCGTGCCCGCGAGCATGACCGTGACCGCTCCCGGGTCGACGTCGACGATCGCGGCGCCGGCGTTGCCCAGCGTGTCGAGCAGCGGGGTCCGGTTCGCCACATCGGTCTTGATCGTCGCGAGCAGCAGCTCGCGTTCGACAGCTTCACGAGGGGCGATGTCAGAGATGGCGACCACGTTCACCAACTTGTCCAACTGCCCGACGATCTGCTCGAGGGGCGCGGACTCGGCGTCGACGACGATCGTGACCCGCGAGTACCGGGCGTGGCTCTCGGACGGGGCGACGGCCAGTGAGTAGATGTTAAAGCCGCGCCGGGCGAACAGCCCGGCGATGCGTGCGAGCACGCCCGACTTGTTCTCCACCAGCACCGAGAGGATATGGTGGCGCACCGGTGAATGAACGGGCTCGCCGGCGAAGGGCTCGGGGACGTTCATCGCGCACCCCCGCGCTGGGAGGGGTGGACCATGATGTCGTCGTTGCTGACGCCCGCGGGCACCATCGGGAAGACCTTCTCGGTACTGTCGGTGCGAAAGTCGATCACCACCGGTACGTCGTTGATCTTGTTGGCCTCGTCGATCACGTCGTTCATCTCCTTCACGTTGGTCGCGCGCAGGCCAACGCAGCCCATCGCCTCGGCCCACTTGACATAGTCGGGTAGGTCCGGCGAGAGGTAGACCTCGCTATATCGCTCGTCGTAGAACATCTCCTGCCACTGACGCACCATGCCCAGATAGGCGTTGTTCAAGATCGCCACCTTGATCGGGATCCCCTCGGACCGGGCGGTGACGAGTTCCTGGGCCGTCATCTGGAAGCACCCATCGCCGTCGATGCACCACACGGTGCGATCCGGACGACCGGCCTTGGCCCCAATCGCGGCCGGAACGCCGAACCCCATGGTCCCCGCACCACCCGAGTTGACCCAGGTGTTGGGCTCTTCGAAGGGCCAGTGCTGGGCGGTCCACATCTGGTGCTGGCCCACCCCCGAAGCGACGATCGTCCCGGCCGGCGCCGTTCGGGCGATCGACTCGATGACGTGCTGGGGGCGCAGCGGTCCGTCGACCTCGGGCTCGTCGTAGACGAGAGGGTACTTCGCCTGCCAAGTCCGGATCTCGCGCCACCAGCCGTCAAGGTTCTTCGGGCGTGCGCTCGCGGCGTCAAAGGCGCGCAGCGCCGTGGCGATGTCGGTCTGCAGAGCGACGTCCGGGCGACGAATCTTGCCGAACTCGGCCCGGTCGATGTCCACGTGGATCACCTGCGCGTCGGGGGCGAAGGACGCGATCTTGCCGGTGACCCGGTCGTCGAAGCGGGCGCCGAGGGTGATCAGCAGGTCGCTTCGCTGGATCGCCATGACCGCGGCGTAGACGCCGTGCATGCCCGGCATGCCCAGGTGCTGCTCGTGGGAGTCCGGGAAGGCGCCCCGCGCCATCAGCGTCGTCACAACGGGGATGCGCGTACGTTCGGCGAAGGCGAGCAACTCTGCCGTTGCGCGGGACTTGAGCGTCCCACCGCCGACGTAGAGCACGGGCCGTTCAGACTCCCCGATCAACGCGACGCAGCGCGCCACGGCCACCTCGTCGAGCTCGACCGTCGGACGGTAGCCCGGCAGGTCGTACTCGTCGACCCCGGACGGGTACCACCACTCCATCGTCGACTGCGCCACGTCCTTGGGCACGTCGATCAGCACCGGTCCGGGGCGTCCCGTGGTCGCGAGGTGGAAGGCCGCGGCCACCGCGCGTGGCAACTCGTGGGCCGACTGGACGAGGAAGTTGTGCTTGGTCACCCCCATCGTGATGCCCGTGATGTCGCACTCTTGGAACGCGTCCAGGCCGATCGAGCTGGTCGCGACCTGGCCGGTGATCACGACCAGGGGCGTCGAGTCCATGTGGGCGTTGGTGATCGGCGTGACGATGTTGGTCGCGCCGGGGCCGCTCGTGACCATCGCCACCCCCGCGCGACCGGTCGCCATCGCGTAACCCTCGGCCATGTGACCGGCCCCCTGCTCGTGGCGCACGAGGATGTGGCGGATCGACGAGTCGAGCAGCGGATCGTACACCGGCAGGATGGCGCCGCCGGGCAGGCCGAAGATGGTGTCGACGCCCTGCTGTTCGAGGCTCTTGATGAGGGCTTGCGCGCCAGTGAGTTCCACGATTCCTACTTCCGTC
>JAJYPU010000111.1 GCA_021795095.1 Actinomycetes bacterium
CCGTGAACTTTCGAGCGTGTACGACTTCGATATGGCCACTGTTGAAGTCCGGTCGACGTTCATGCCGCCATTTCGGTAACGGTTCTTGACCTGGGGGACGTGTTCAGTCTCACGGAGGTCTCCTAGGTGCGCGGGTCAGAATCGGTTTTCGGTTCGGCCGTGAGAGTTGTGCAACCGTGAAAACGGTTGTCGTGTGGCGAAATAGCTTTCGAAGTCGTGTGGAGCGACCACTTGTGGTGACGTGACGGTGCTATCCGCTCACTATGCGGTGGCCATCACCCCTTGCGAACTCGCGTTGGCCAGCTTTCGCAGGTTGTGACAGAGCGCGTGCAGGGTCCACTCACCTCGGGCTCCTTCGAGTCCACGTAGCCGGAACTGACCAGCGTGTTGTCGAGTCTTCATTTGGCCGAACACCGGCTCGACGATGGCCTTGCGTCGTGCGTAGTCGGCTCGTCCGGACTTGGTGCGCAGTCGTCGGGCCATGCGTTCGCGTGACGTGGCGTTGTTCGCGATGCGGCCCCTCGGCGAGTCGGTGATGCGCTCACCGTGTTGTTGACGGCCCGTCGCGATGAGCACGTCGCTGGCACCACCCGCGGTGGCGTCGATGTTGTTGGTGGAGCAGTAGCCGGCGTCGGCGAGGAGCACTCGGGGAGACGTAGCGACGCCGGCGCGCTGGAGTTGTTCGGTGGTGGCTTCAACCATGGGAATCAGTTGCTGCACGTCAGTAGCGTCCTGGACGAGGGTGGTGGCGATGATCACCTGGGCGTGCTCGTCGACGACGGCCTGAGCATTCAGGCAGAAGTGGAACGAGCCGTCGGCGGTCTTCATGATGCGCGCGTCGGGGTCGGTGAAGTTGCGCTGGGCCCGCGGGTTCACCGTGGCCGTTGCGGCCGCGTGCTCGCTCAGTAGTTCGGCCTCTTCGGGGGTGGCGCCCGTCGCGAGGGCCTTCTTGGTGGCTTCGCGCGCGGCCTTCTCCTTCGCCTCGGCCTCGAGGGCTTCCTTGGCCGCCAGGATGGTGGCCAGGCGCGCTTCTTTGGTCGCGAGTTCGCGGGGCAGTTCGTCACCGCGGCGGTCCTCGCCGAACTCCTCGTCCTCTCTCTGGTCGGTCGTCTCGGCGTCGCAGAGCAGGGCTTGCACTTCGGCGCGCAGCACCTCCACTCGCTTTTCCATGCGGTCGTAGCTCATGGCCTTGTGGCGACTGGCCGCGGCGCGCACCTTGGTCCCGTCGAGGGCGACGCGACCGAGCTTCACCAGACCGGCGCGTTCACAGAGCACGAGCACCTGGGTGAACAGGTCCTCGAGGGCACCCAGATGGCGGCGGCGAAAGCGCGCGATCGAGCGGTAGTCGGGGACCACGTTGGCGCTCAGCCAGCGAAAGGCGACATCCGTTGAACAGCGCCGCTCGATCTCGCGCGAACTGGTCACCCCGATCGAGTAGCCGTAGAGGAGGAGCTTGGTCATCATCGCCGGATCGAACGGTGGGGCGCCGGTCGGGTTGGCGTAGGAGTCGTAGACGAGCGAGAGATCGAGTGCGCAGTCAACCGTCTCGGAGATGAACCGGGCGCCGTGTCCCGGGGGCAACCAGTCGTCGAGCGAGGGTGGCAGGAGGAAGGTCTGGTGTTGGTCGTAGGGGCGGAAGGTCTTGTCCCGACCCGCGGGCGAATGCACTTCGGGTGCGCGAGATTCTGAGACCTCCACCTCGAACAGCCGATCCTCTTCGCGCAAGATTGTCATGGACAATTCTCGCATCGGGCGTCAGGTCAGTGGTGGATTCTGACCCATGCACCTAGACGCCAGCGAGCGTGAACGGATCAGGCGAGTGGAAAAACGCGCTGATAGACACCAAGCGCGACGACCGTGCTGGGCCGTAAGGATGACGCTCCAAGACGGGCTACTTTCGACCGGGACTTTTGGCCCAAAATCGGGGTCCGGCGCGAGTCGTAGGATGAGGTCATGGCTGAGAAAATTACGATGAGCCCTTCGGGCGTCCTGCAGGTCCCTGACAATCCGATCATCCCCTTCATCGAGGGTGACGGTACCGGCGTCGACATCTGGCCCGCCGCCAAGCTCGTGCTTGACGCAGCGGCGAAGAAGCATGGCAAGACCATCGAATGGAAGGAAGTCCTCGCGGGCCAGAAGGCCTTCGACGAGACCGGCGACTGGTTGCCCGAGCAAACCGTGGTCGACTTCCGCGAGCACCTCATCGGGATCAAGGGCCCTCTCACGACGCCCATTGGCGGCGGATTCCGCTCGCTCAACGTGGCCCTGCGCCAGATCCTCGACCTCTACGTCTGCCTGCGCCCGGTGCGCTGGTTCGAAGGCGTGCCCTCGCCGGTCAAGCATCCCGAGCTTGTCGACATGGTGATCTTCCGCGAGAACACCGAGGACGTCTATGCCGGCCTCGAGGTCGAGGCGGGCACCGAGAAGGCCGAGCAGATGCGCTCGTACCTGCACGACAACTACGGCTGGGACATCAAGGAGATGAGCGGCATTGGTATCAAGCCGATCTCCAAGTCCGGATCGGACCGGCTCATTCGCGCCGCGATCAAGTACGCCCTCGACCACAAGCGCGCGAGCGTCACGATGATGCACAAGGGCAACATCCAGAAGTTCACTGAGGGCGCCTTCATGAAGTGGGGCTACCAACTCGTACGCGACGAGTTCGCCGACGTCGCCGTTAGCTGGGACGACTGCGGCGGCAAGCCCGAGGGCAAGCTGCTCGTGAAGGACGCCATCGCCGACATCATCTTCCAGCAAGTCCTCACGCGTCCCTCGGAATTCGACGTCATTGCGTCGACCAACCTGAACGGTGACTACCTCTCGGACGCCCTGGCCGCCCAGGTCGGTGGTATCGGCATCGCGCCGGGCGCCAACATCAACTACGTCACCGGACACGGCATCTTCGAGGCCACCCACGGCACGGCGCCCAAGTACGCCGGCTTGGACAAGGTGAACCCCGGATCGGTCCTGCTCTCGGGCGTACTGATGTTCGAGCACCTCGGCTGGCAGGGTGCCGCGGACGACATCATCCGCGCCCTCGAGGCCACGATCGCCGACAAGGTCGTCACCTATGACTTCGCGCGCCAGATGGAGGGCGCGACCGAAGTGAAGTGTTCGGAGTTCGCCTCGGCCATCGTCGACCGCCTCTAGATCCCACCGGAAGGAACAATCATGACCACCCCCGTCAATGTCACCGTGACCGGCGCCGCCGGTCAGATCGGCTACCAGTTGCTGTTCCGCATCGCGTCGGGACAGATGCTCGGACCGAATACCCCCATCGTGCTTCGCCTGCTCGAGATCGAGCCGGCGATGAAGGCCCTCGAGGGTGTCGTCATGGAGCTCGACGACTGTGCCTTCCCGCTGCTCGCGGGCATCGAGGCGACGAGTGACCTCAAGCACGCCTTCACCGACACCAACTGGGCCCTGCTCGTGGGTTCGATCCCGCGCAAGGCCGGCATGGAGCGCAGCGACCTGCTGAACGTGAACGGGGGCATCTTCAAGCCCCAGGGGCGCGCCATCGCCGAGAACGCGGCGAGTGACGTGCGCGTGCTCGTCGTGGGCAACCCGTGCAACACGAACTGTCTCATCGCGCGCTCCAATGCAACCGAGGTCCCGGCCGACCGGTGGTTCGCGATGACCCGCCTCGACCAGAACCGTGCGGAGACCCAGATCGCCAAGAAGGTCGGCGTCGGGGTGGCCGAGGTGAAGAACCTCGTCATCTGGGGCAACCACTCCTCGACCCAGTTCCCGGACTTCGCCAACGCGACGGTGGGTGGCCTCGCCGTCCCCGCCGCGGTGAAAGACGACGCGTGGCTGCGCGGTGACTTCATCACCACGGTCCAGAAGCGCGGCGCGGCGATCATCGAGGCGCGCGGCGCCAGTTCGGCCGCCTCGGCCGCCAACGCCGCCATCGACACGGTCGTGAGCCTCACGACGCCCACGCCCGCCGACGACTGCGTCTCGGTCGCGGTGACCAGCCACGGCGAGTACGGCACGCCCGAAGGTCTCACCTTCGGTCTGCCGATCCAAGTCGACACGGCCGGCGCCTGGCACGTGAAGGAGGGCTTCGCCATCGACGAGTTCGCGGCGGACCGACTCAAGATCACCGCGGACGAACTGCTCGGTGAGCGCGACGACGTGCGCCAGTTGGGGCTCATCTAGATTCTGCGCCCTACGACCGCCGAACTGTGTCGCGGTTGTCCGGTCGTATTTAGAAGGCGGTGAATGACAGTCGCGCCGACAGACGAGCCGCTATTGCGAGCCCGTCCGTCGGCGCGAACGTTTCCGAGGTGGTTAAGGTTCTGGGCGCTGTGCCAACGGGCTATAAGACTCGCGTGGCGCTAGCGACGCCCGATCTGGATTCGCGCGTTGCGCCGCCATTCGCGGACCTGATCGAGGGGAATCCCTTCAACCGTGGAACTCACGCCGCAATGTGGTTGTTCACCGAGACATTCGCCAGGTACGCCTGAGCTGGGCCCTCATCCTGCACGATGAACATCGATACGATCGTCGGGTCGCCTAAGAATGAACTCCACTCGCTCCACGTCGCAGGGCCACTGTTCGTCCCAGGTGATTCACTCCCGTAGATGGTGCAGGATTCCGGGCCGACGAAGCTAGCCGTTTGCCAACCAGTGTTCGCGCTCAACGGACAGTCACCGGCCGATGGGAAGAGCGTGACGCCATCGGACAGAATCACCGAGAACCGCGGTGCTCCCGCACCCATGTATGCGCCGGTGTCAATCATGAAGGACAACTGGGTGACGTCACTCATCGAAAGTCCGCTCACCCCGTTCACGGTCGCGCCCGAGTACGTAGAACCGGTTGTTAGTGGATTGTTGAAGACGATCACTCGGCTCACATCGGTTGGCGTACCTCCAACGGGGTCCACGGTGCTCCAGTGAGCGTTAGCGCCGAGCCCACCTGAGAAGAACGCGAGGGAGATTCCGGCCGGCGGGGCGGCCGACATCGCCCCCGCAATCGAGAGGTTTCCGCCAACAATAATGAGCGCCGCGACAACTGATGACCGTAAGAACGCTCGCCTGTTTCTCATATTGCCTCCTTTACCGCGACATGACATGTCGTCAAATCACATGTCAAAGTCGAACTTAACGACGACATCAAAACAAGTCAATCGGCTACCTTTAAAGTTCACTTAGAGACTTTCTCGATGCGTTATACGCATTCATTGTGGCAATCTAACATCGTTACTGATCAGCGCCATTGGACGAAACCGGATAGCAATGTAGTGGGTGGCAGTAAATGTGGAGTAATGATGTTGATTACATCTCGGTAATTGACATCGATGGAGAGACATAACCGGCGCGGTGGCACCGTGTGTCTCGGCGAGTGCTCGCGGTAACTGAGTGGCGATGCACTGGTCAATCGCGTCAACGATGACGTCCTCGTTCCATCGAGTGAGAGGTCCCGAATCACCGGCGTGAGGCGGTTGTCGACGTGTTCGATCCTGTTGGACGCTGACGTTCAAGAGCGGGCGGCATCGGTAACTATCGACTGACGGTGCCGCGGCCGGTCCGCCGTCGAGGCGGATTCGTCGACTCAACTCGCGGGTGGGATGGACTGGGCGAAGGCGAAGTGGTTGTCGGGGTCATAGGTCTTCTTCACGGCCTCCAGACGCCCAAGGTTGGTGCCGTAGTACGCGGTCGCCCAGTTGGCGAGCGTGGGGTCGATGTAGTTCTGGTAGGCGCCGGTGCGCGGGTCAAAGACGTTCACGCCGAGCCAGGTCAGCCACTGCGCGCCCGCGTCAATCTCGCTCGCTGGCGTGGCGCTCGACCACGAGTACGTCGCCTGGATACAAGCTAGCTTGTCGCGATGCACGAAGGCGGTCGCTTCGGGTGCCACGCGATTGATCGCGCCCCCGTAGGCGTCAAAGGCCAGGCCACCGCCGACGGTCGGTGCGCTCGCGTGGAGGTGTTCGACCGCGGCGACGATGGCGGCGACCTGTGCGCCGTCCATGGGCTGGTCGACGTAGCTCGACTTGGCCGAGTAGGCCGAGCGTGACAGCGTGCCGCCGGGGCTCTCGGTGGCGAGATG
>JAJYPU010000112.1 GCA_021795095.1 Actinomycetes bacterium
CGTCACCTGGTGCTCGCGGCGCACGCGTCGGCGTCGGTCGCTCCGCCGGCGAGCGGCCACTGGTTCGGAATGTCGCTCATCGTGAACGGCCGCGGCGTGGTCGCCGACGAGCTGAACACCGCCGGTGCGGCCCAGACCCCGTGCCTCGACTCGGGTTCGACCGACTGGTACGCCAGCGGTTTGGACACGGCGGTCGGCTCAAGGGCGTACCTCGTGCTCTACAACCCATCCTCGACGTCGACGGTCGTGAACGTCACCGCCGAGACGGCTTCGGGGTTCTCGGCGCCCGCTCCGTATCAGGGGGTGGCGATCGCGGCGCATCGGGTCGTGTCCTTACCCCTCGGGATTCGCATCGTGAACCAGGCGAACGTGGGGATCCACGTTCGGGTCATTCGGGGGGCCGTGGTCGCCACCGCGGTCCAACAGTCCGGAACTTTCACGTCGTTCAACGCGGGGTCGGCGGCACTCGCGCGAACGGCCTGGTTCCCTCGGGTCACCACGGTCAGCGGTGCGCTGGCGCGGATCCTCATCACGAATCCCTCCAACGCCACCGCCTCGGTCACGGCGAGCATCGGATTGCCGCCCTACAACGTGGCCCCCCAGCGGGTGAGCGTCGCGCCGTTCTCGACGGGTTCGATCGTCATCACGCCCAACTCAGCCGTGCCGGCTCACGGCTACGCCACGGTGCAACTTCGTTCCACGGTGGCGGTCGCGACGAGCCTGGCCACGGGGACGCTCAACGGCCAGTCGCTGTCGGTGCCCGCGACGCCGTCGAAGCTCTACCTGGTCAGTGACTTCGCGGGTCTGGGCTTTGACGCGATGACCGCGACCAACGTCGGTGCTCGCGCGCTGGTGGTCACCGTGACGGTGCTCGGGACGATTCCGACGAGTCGCGTGGTCACGCTCGCACCGGGCACAACCGTGGACTTGCGCGGGCGTGACGGCCTGCCCACCACGCTGCACGGCCGGTCTTTCCTCATCACCGCGAACCACAGCGACCTCGTCGTCGCGACGACGCTGCCAACGACCCCACCGGGGATCGTCGTGGTGTCGGCCCTAAACGGTGGGTAGCGTCGGCGGCTGCCAGGGTGGCGTCACGTCAGCACTCACGGTGACCGGGGTCTCCGTGGACGGGCTCGACGAGCGGCTGACGCCGGTCAACGTGCTCACGGTCTTGGTCCCGTGCGGGTGCACCGGCTCGCCGTGGGCCTCGTCGATGAGTCGAGCCGCTTCCTCGCCATCAATCGTCTCGTGCTCGAGCAGGGCGCGCGTCAGCGCCTCCAGCCCGCGACGGTGCAACGTGAGGACCTCGATCGCCCGGGACTCCTGCTCGCGCAAGATCCGCTCCACCTCGTCGTCGATCATCTGAGAGGTGTGGTCGGAGTAGTCGCGGGTGTGCATCAAGTCCTCACCGAGGAACACCTGGTTGTTCGAGCCCCAGGCCATCGGTCCGATCTCCTTGGACATGCCCCACTCGCGCACCATCCGTCGCGCTAGGTCGGTGTTGCGCTGTAGGTCGTCTGCGGCGCCTGTTGAAAGGTCGCCGTAGACCAGCAACTCGGCGACCCGACCGCCCATGCGCATGCACAGCGCGTCTTCGAGGTGCTGACGCGACATGATGTGGCGGTCCTCCTCGGGCAGTGTCATCGTGACCCCGAGCGCCATGCCGCGGGGGATGATGGTGATCTTGTGCAGCGGGTCGGACTTCTCGAGCACGTAGGCGAGCAGAGCGTGACCGCTCTCGTGGAAGGCGATGCGCTCACGCTCGTCGTCGTGCAGGATCATGGTGTCCCGCTCTTGGCCCATCATGACTCGGTCGCGGGCGGACTCGAAGTCCTCCATGCCGATCGTTGCCGAGTGACGCCGAACAGCGTGCAGCGCCGACTCGTTGACGAGGTTCGCGAGGTCCGCGCCGCTCATGCCGGGAGTGCCGCGCGCCACCATGTGCAGGTCCACGCTCGCGTCGAGGGGTTTGTTCTTCGCGTGCACCTGGAGGATGGGCAGTCGCTCCTCCAGGTCAGGTAGGGGAACGACGATCTGACGGTCGAATCGTCCCGGACGCAGCAGCGCGGGGTCCAAGACATCGGGCCGGTTGGTCGCGGCGATGACGACGACACCTTCGGTCGGGTCGAAACCGTCCATCTCGCTCAGCATCTGGTTCAGCGTCTGTTCGCGCTCGTCGTGGCCACCGCCTACGCCCGCGCCGCGCTTGCGCCCGATCGAGTCGATCTCGTCGATGAAGACGATGGCGGGCGACTGCTTGCGCGCGGTGTTGAAGAGGTCGCGAACGCGACTGGCGCCCACGCCGACGAACATCTCCATGAAGTCCGATCCCGAGACCGAGAAGAACGGGACCCCGGCCTCGCCGGCGACGGCGCGCGCGAGCATGGTCTTACCCGTGCCCGGCGGGCCTACGAGGAGCAGCCCCTTAGGGATCAGCGCGCCGACGTCGCGGAAACGCGCCGGGTTCTTGAGGAAGTCGACGACCTCACTGATCTCCTGCTTCACGCCGAGGTACCCCGCGACGTCCGCGAAGGTGATCTTGGGCTTGTCCTGGTTGAACTGCTTGGCCTTGGAGCGCCCGACTGACATCATGCCGTTCATCTGGCCGCGCGCCTGGCGGCTGGCGTAGATCATGAACAGCGCGAAGATGAGGATCCAGATCAGGTAGGGGAGGAAGGTGGAGGCGAAGCTCGAGGGATTGGAGAACGTGACGTTCACGTTGTTCGCCCGCAGGGTGTCGATCTCGCTCGAGATCGCCGGGGCGGGACCGTTCGCGGTGTAGTTGGTGCCGTCGGCGAGCTGACCCGAGATGACGCCATTGGCGTTGTCCACCGTGGCCGACACGACCTTCTGGTTGTGGACGTCGTTCAGGAGTGCCGAGTACGAGATCGTGCGCACGGTCTTGCTCTGGAAGAGCGATGGGATGAAGAGGATGCCCACGACGAAGGCGATGATCGCGATCGTGATGATCCGGCGCCTCGACTCGGGCGCCATCGGTCGCTCACCCGACGGCAGTAATTTCTTCAAGCCGGGCTTCTCGTTGGGTGGTGTGCTCACCATCCCAATCTAGAGGTCCCAGTGCGACACCAGGCTCGCATGTCGCGAATCGGACGACGCATTAGCGTAGGGACCTGTGGAGAACGCGCCCGACGTCGAGCGAACGGTGCGACCCGGTGCCGTCCTCGTCGCGGCCGCCGCGGGGTTCGTCATCGGCGAATTGCTCGCGTCAGCGCTGATCGGCGTGGTGAGCACCCTCACCCACTTCCCCGGGGGTCTCGCCGGCCTCGCCGCGGCCCGCCAAGATCCCTGGTGGGCGAGCTCACTTAGCCTGGTCGGGCTCTGGGTCGGCTTCGTCGTGGCGATCGTGGCGGCGACGCGCGTGGGCGGACTTCGCCCGTGGCCGCACCAATGGCGTTTCGAGATTGGCGACCTCTGGTACGTGGTGCTCGGCGTCGCGGCGCAGTTTGTCGTGGCGATCCTCTATCGACCATTTGACCTGCGACACCTGAACGCACCCGTGGTCAAACTCTTCGGCGCGGCCCACGGCGCCGGATTCGTGCTGCTCGTCGTGCTGACGACCTTCGGGGCGCCCGTCGTCGAGGAGTGGTTCTTTCGCGGGGTCGTCTTTCGGGGTCTCGTCGAACTTGGCGCAACGCACTCGCCTCGCCTCGCGGTGACCCTCGGGGTGGTCGTGAGCGCGCTGATCTTCGCGGCGGTCCACGGCGAGGTCCGTCAGTTCGCTGGCCTCGCGGGACTGGGCGTGGTGCTCGCCGTCGTGGCGTGGCGCACCAAGCGGCTCCTGCCGAGCGTGCTCACCCACGTGTCCTTCAACGCAGTCGCGATGGCCTCGGTTATCGCCCATCGAGTCCACTGATGCGGCGGTGGTCACCCGGAGCGTGGCTCGACCTCGCGGTGGTGGCCTCGGTCATTCTCGTGACCGTGTGGTCACTGCACCCGAACCTCGTCTTCTCGACCAGCACGATCACGGGTGGCGACACGGGCGCCCACCTCGCGCTCCCGGCCTACCTGCGAAGCGTGGGCAACCCGTTCGATCTGACGCCGTGGTATCCGGGGTGGTTCGCCGGGATGCCCGCGTACACCTACTACTTTATCCTGCCCGACCTTCTCGCGACCCTGGCGAGCTACGTCATCAACGCCGCGCTCGCCTTCAAGATCGCGACGATCCTCGGGTCGGTGCTCATGCCGGTCGGCGCCTATCTACTCGGGCGGTTGATGCGCGCGCCCCGGCCGATACCCGCGGCCCTGGCCGCCGCCACGCTGCCCTTCCTCTTTGACGCGTCCTTCACCATCGACGGGGGCAACCTCTTCTCGACGATGGCGGGCGAGTACGCGTTCTCGCTGTCGCTCGCCTTCGCCCTCGTGACCATCGGCCTCTTCGCGCGCGGTATGCGCACCGGGCGCGGCTACTGGCAAGCGGCGATCGGGCTCGCCCTGACACTCTTCGCCCACGTGTTGCCGTTCTTCTTCGTCGTGGGCGTCGTGGGCGTGTTGTACGTCTTTGAGGTCCTCGCGCGTCACGGGTGGGGCGACCGGCGCGACCGGCCCGTGCCGGGTGACGCCGCGCGACCCTTTCGCTTCGCACTGGGCGCCGGTCTGCTGACGGCGGGGCTCACCGCGTGGTGGCTCTTGCCCTTCGGATTCAGCCAGCAGCTCACGAACTCGATGGGCTACACGAACGACAACGTCTCGAATCTGCACGCCATCTTCACCACGCTGGGCTGGTACACGTCGTCGGGCGGCGCCGCCGGTGACCGGTGGGTCATCGCGATGGCCGCCGTGGCGGTCGTCGTGGCCTTCATCGTGCGTGATCGTCTGGGGATGGTGCTCGCCACGGTCTGCGTGGTGACCCTCGGTGCCTTCGTCGCCGATCCCCAGGGGGTCATCTGGAACGAACGGCTGGTGCCCTTCTGGTTCATCGCCATCCATCTCGCGGCGGGGTGGCTCGTGGGCTACCCGCTGGCGCGCTGGTCAGAGCACGTGCGGCTCTACGACGTGCGTCCGAGCGACGTGCAAGCCGCGCCCGACGTGGACCCGCGCGACGAGGTGTCACACGAGGCGACGACCGACCAGACGACGTTCGTCGCCACCCCGGCCGAGGGGACCACGACACCCGAAGCGGGCTCGCTCGTCGTCGCGCGAGATGACGCCGAGGTCCGTTCGCACCGTTATCGCCGGTCGCTCATCGCCACGGCCGTCGTGGGCGTGCTCGGCCTCGCCTCGACGGTGCCGGGGCTCATCCCCGCGTCGGCGACCATTCTCGGTCTCTCCACGAGCGGCAATCAGGTCTCGAGTTGGGCGGCGTGGAACTACTCGGGTTACCAGGGCAAGCCCGCGTGGCCCGAGTACCACGACCTCATGACGACGATGGGCCGCGTCGGTGCGCGCTACGGCTGCGGGCGGGCCATGTGGGAGTACGCACCGAGCGAGAACCGCTTCGGCACCACGATGGCACTCATGCTGCTGCCGTACTGGACGAACAACTGCATCGACTCGATGGAGGGGCTCTTCTTCGAGTCCTCGGCGACGACGCCGTACCACTTCCTCGACCAGGCCGAGCTCAGCAGCCAGCCGAGCAACCCCCAGGTCGGTCTGCCCTACGGACAGCTCAACGTCGCCGAGGGCGTCACCCACCTGCAGATGCTCGGAGTGCGGTACTACATCGCCTTCTCACCGCTGGCGGTCGCGGAGGCCAACGCCGACCCCCAGTTGCGATTCATCGCCCAGACCCGCGCCTGGCCGTCTCCGGGGGTCCGCTGGCGTATCTACCTGATCAAGTCGAGCCCCATGGTCGAGGGGCTCGCCAGTGAACCCAACGTCGTCAGTGGCCTCGCGAGTCGTACCGCGTGGCTCGCCGCCAACACGACGTGGTGGCTCGACGCCGCCGGCTGAGCGCCCGGTGACTGGCTGCCGACACCCCGTATCCTTCATCCGTGGCCGAGCGAGCGAT
>JAJYPU010000113.1 GCA_021795095.1 Actinomycetes bacterium
GCTCCGATTCGGCGCCGGGGTCGTAACTGAGCCGAGTGAAACCGTCGGCGTCGCGATTTCCTTGGCGAGCGAACTCCTCACGCAGTGGGCGGGTCAGTCGCGCCCCTACGCCGCCCCCGACATCCTTTCGGCACTGCGCGCGCGGGTTCGCCGTTGGTTGCTCAAGGAGAAGGCTGCGATGCAGGCGCTCAACAGCCTCGACGACGAGGTGGCCGCCCCCGCCAACTCGCCCCTCGAGAGCCGACTCGCCGCCTATCGCGGTGGACCACACGACCGGCTCGCGCGGCTCGCGTACGCCCGAGTCTATGAGGGTCGGTCGTGGCGGGAACTGGGTGGCGTCGACCACTGCGCACCACAGTCACTACAGAACGAACTTCAGCGCTTCGCCTACCGGTTCCTCGTGTGAGCGGTCATGACTTCACCCAGTTTGGCGACTGGTCGCCCACGTCGATACCGTGGATTCATGATGCTTCGCGTGACGTCGCTTCGAGCGGCGCACCTGGTCCTGTGGTCGAGTCCGATCCTGCTCCTGGTCCTCGTCTTCACGGTGTCGAGTCCACCCACCGTCGTCGCGCGAGCGCCGATGATCACGTCGCGCGACGCAGCGCGGATCGTCCGACCGAAACCGACGAAATCGACGACATCGCACCGTTCGACGACACCGTCCAAACCACTCCCGACGACGACGTCGACGGTAAAGACACCGAGCGCAACCGCGACCGCGAAATCCGTCGCGCCATCAGCGACGACGACCGACGGGATCGTGCCAGCACCCGCCTCATCGCTGATCGGCGGCGCCGCGAGCGGCGCGCTCGTCGGGGATCTCCCATCGGCCGACGCCACCGACGAGGTTCCGATGCAAGGACCGGGGACTTGGATTGTCCAGTCGAGCGCACCGATGTTAGAACAGCTGAACTGCTCGGGCTCGACGATAGTGGTGGGTGGATCGATCAGTATCGACGCGTTGACGACCTGTCGACTCCTGCTGACCAGTCAGTCCGTCGAGCCCGTTCGCTGGCAGATTGTTCCCACGCCGTGAGGCGTTTTGCCTCGGGGCCACTGCACGGAATCGCGCTCGCCGTCTACTTCGTGCTCACCCCCTACGTCGTAGTGACGCGCTGGACGGCCGCCGCTCACCGGTCCGACGTCACATTGATTCGGTCGCTGCTCGTAGCGCTCGCAGTCTTCTGGATCATTTTCGTCATCCAACTCGTTCGCGACGTCGGTCGCCTGCGCCACGGGGTCGTCCTCGGGCTCGGCGGTACTGCCTGGCTCGCCGGGCTCATCGTCGCTGTACTCGCGCTCGGACCGTCGGCGTCGGCATCGGTCCCTCCGATCGCGCCCGCCCACGGCGCCGTCGCGACAACGGTCGAACACCACAGCCCACGACAACGTCCCCACGCGGCGAACGCGCTCGGAGCACTGCCCCTGGCCCTCGTGGCCAAGCGACGTCGCGACCAGGCTCGCTTCCAGCAGACCCCTGACGACGAGATCGATGACCTGATAGCCCTGCTGCGAGAGGCCGACCCGTCGCTCGTCAGCCACCTGCGCCGCGTCATCGGAACCCGTCGAGACGGCGTTGTCCGCTTGGCGCGTGACTTCGCCTACGCCGCACCCCTGCTCGATGATGAACCGGTCGTCGCGTGCGTGCTCGACGATGACGGCACTGAACCGCTCGTGTCCTTCGCGCGCGAGGGCGGCAGACTGCGAATCCCGCCAAACTGGACGCGAGGCGAACTCGTTGAAAACATGGTGGGGCTGCACGACGGTGGTCGTATCGTCGCCACGGATGTGGACTACGACTTTCTGCGCGCGCTCGCAATCAGGTCCGTCCGACGTCACCTCGTCGTCTATCTCGGCGACGGCGATCAGCTGGACGACGCACTGCGAGCGTGCAGTGTGACCATCGACCGCTCCCGCGACGTGCGGACTGAGAACCATGAGGCCACCGTGTCCTACACCGGGTTCACCGAGGGCGAGGTCCCGCGGGACGCGTCCGACGTCTTCGTGGAACTACTGCGACCCGACCCCCTGATCCACGGACTCCTCGAGCCCTTCACTGCGTCGCTGCGTCGGCGCAGCATCGAGATGGTCGCCTACATCACGATGCACCGCGGCGAGGCGGTGAGTGGCGACCGGCTTCGAACGCGTGTGCTGGTGCACGCCGACGTCGACGCCTCGGTGCGTACCCTCGCCAACACCGCCACGAGCGTTCGACGAAGCCTCGGCACGGACGCCCATGGCCCACGACTCCATCCGGTGTCGGCCGATGGTCTCTACCGCGTCCATGGTGTCGCCAGTGACGTCGGACGGTTCCACGAACTCATCCGCGACGCCCGACGGCGTTCTATTGGCGACGCGGCACCTCTCTTAATCCAAGCCCTCGGTCTCGTGCACGGTGAACCGCTCGTCGGTGTGCGACACGGATTCGAGTGGTTCACGGTCGAGGGCCATCTGGCACGACTCCAGCGAGACGGTGAATGGGCCGCGCTGGCCCTGCATGACGCGTCCCTCGCCATGGGTGACGTCGAACGGGCCTACTGGGCGATCGAGCGCGGCCGACTGCTCGACCCGTTCAGCGACGTCCTGACGGACGCCCTGACACGGGTGCCGCGACTACGCCAGTTTGGCGGCGATCGAACCGGCGCTGCGTAATACGAGTCCGTCGGCGCCCGCCGAACTGTAGCGGTGTGCCGGTCGCTCGCGGGCCTCGGCCACCAGGTCAGCCAGCAGTTGGCCGAACGGCACGACCGGCTCGACGAAGAGATGCTTCGCGAGAGATCCGGGGATGGTGTTGATTTCATTGAGGAAAATCTCCTCGGCGTTGGCGAGGAAGTCGATCCGGGCCACGCCACGGACCGACGCCACCGTAGCGACGGCCCGAGCCACCTCAACAATCCGCTCAGCCTGGCCCGGGGCGAGGACCGCAGGGATCTCGCGGGGCGCCGACACCATTCCGTCGCCACCCACGTACTTATCGCGGTAGTCGAGGATCTCCGAGCTGACGGCGCGGCGCAGGGGTCGTTCTATGGCGGACAGCGCGAGCGTGGGGTAGGTGCGCACGGCGACCTGGACGTCGTACAGGTCGGCACGGAACGGTTCGACGACGCAACCAAGTGAGAAGTGGCTGTTCGTGCGCAATCGAGCCCGAGCGGTCTCCAGGTCGTCGACTACATCGATACCGATCGACGACCCACCAAAACGCGGCTTCAAGATGTAGGGCCCGTCAAAGGGTAACGATGTGGTCGTATCGCTCAACAGGACGCGGGGCAGCGTGGGCAATCCGGCCGCTGCGGCCACGGCGCCAAAGGACCACTTGTCCATCCCGAGAGCGGCGCCAGCCACCGTTGGCCCCGTGTAGGCCAGGCCCGCGAGGTCGAGAGCCGCCTGCAGCGTCCCGTCCTCCCCCGGTCCGCCGTGTGTCGCCAGCACGACCAGATCCACGTCGAGGCGTCGGTCCTTGCTAAGACGCCCGCCCACGCTGAAGAAGCCACCACCATCACCCAGACGAAGCGCGAGCGACGACGAACCACGCGGCACGCCGTCGACAAACGCCTCAGCCTCGACGTCGCCGTTCACCTGGTAGAAGTCACCAGTCTTGGTCCAGTAGATCCCTACGGCGTTGGTCTCCGTGCGGCGCAACTCGCGCAGGGCCTGCAGGCCCGTCAGAATCGACACGTCGTGCTCGGGCGATGGCCCACCATAGATCACACCACTCAACACCGCTCACCTCGTTCCTAGACCGACCATCAAGGGTAGTTGTCGGGCAAGTCGTTGAGATACAGCACCGCATCACCGGCGACGAGGGACTCGCGAACCCACGCCACGGCCTGCTCGCGTCGGTCGAAGCGCCGAGGTGGCCGGTCATACCCGGTGGACAGTGCGAGTGCGTTGGTGCGCCCCACCACGACGAGCTCGACACCGAGGGCGTTGGCGCGGCGGGCCAACGCGAGGTTCTGTCCATACTGATCGTGACCGAGCTCGATCATCCCGGGGGTCACGAGCACACGGCGACCCGTGACGTCGAGACCCACCAGCACCTCGAGGGCGGCCGTGGCACTCGCCGGATTGGCGTTGAAGGTATCGTCTATCACCAGGACGCCCGAGGGAGCCGTGACAACGTTGGCGCGGTTGGCGACCGACGTGACGGCGTCGAGTCGGCTCAACACCACGCCCGGGTCGGCACCGAGTTCGATGGCGGTCGCAATCGCGCAAGCGAGGTTGCTCGGCTGGACGCCCACGATGGTCGGATGGTGGAACGGCTCATGGCCAGCCACCTCGATGCGCCACTGCGAACCGTCGCGGGCCACGCGAACCTGGGCGTTGGTCGAAGTAGATCCGGTGCGCACGACTCGTTTCCCCGAAGCCTCGAGACGATCAACCCAGCGCCGCAGACGCTCATCGTCGACGTTGAGTACGACAACCGACGCTCGTTCGGTGATCTCGAACTTTGCGGCGTCGATCACGTCGAGCGATTTCATTCGTTCGAGGTGTACCGGCCCAATCGCGGTGACGACCGCGATCGTCGGCGGGCACCACGCACACATGGCACGGATCTCGCCGGGCCCGAAGGTGCCCATCTCGGCGATGAAGACCGAGGTTCCATCGCCCAGGTTCTCGTTGATCGCCCGCGACAGCCCCGCACGGTTGTTGAAACTCCGCGGCGAGGCCACGACCGAGCCGTCCATCAATTGCGCCAAATGATTCTTCGTTGACGTCTTACCGTAGGAGCCCGTGATCCCGACGACCGTTGGCGCCACGCGCGCCAGGCGCTCGCTCGCCCGCTCGACGTACGCGCGCGCGCGGCGGTCTTCGTAGGGCGACAACAGTCGCGTCGCGAGATCAAGCAACATCGGCACCGCCCAGACAGCGACCACCGCACCGAGCCACGGCTGGGGGGTCAGCGCACCCAGCAGCGTGATCGCCGCCGCCATGACACTCGCCGAGACGGCGATGGTCGTGGCCCGACGTGTCCAGCGCAGGGCACTCGTGCGACCCCGCAAGGTGAGGCCCACCGGACACAACCAGCCGTAGAGGATCGCGTCGACCACTAACACCACCGGGTTCGCCACCAGCAACCCGAGGATCAAGCCGATGAACATCACGTGACTAAGCGTGAGCGGCCGGCGAAGGTTGCGGCGCGCGGCCGTGGAAGCCGAGCCGACCTGGGGCGAGGTCCACCGCCCCAGGAACCGAGGGAGCGAGGCGGCGACGTAATGCTCGCGCTGGAGCACGCGCAACCACCGAACGAGTTGGGCGATGTACGCTCCGGCTACCGCGAGCGAGCCGATCACCACAATGACGACGTTCACGACGCCACCTCGACGATGAGATCGGCCAGGGTCCCAGACGCTTCATTGGGGACGAAATGCCCGACTTCCTTCAGAACACGGAGCCGACGCGCGTCGACGTCGGGCGTGTGGAGCAGATCATTGGCTCGCTCGGCGACGGCGACCGGTACGACGGTGTCGAGTTCGCCCCACAACATGATGAAGGGAACATCGAGACGGGTGAGCTCATCCTCGTACCCCTCGGCGACGGTCGCCACGAGCACGTCACGGACGATCCCCGACGCCGCCCGGTAGTCCGACGACCCGTACCGGTGTCGCGCGGCTTCGAGGCGTTCGTCCGAAAGCCAACCTCGCTGATGCAGCCACCGGATCAACCGGTACGGTCGCGGCGAGCGCACGGCGACGGGGCTATGCAGCAAGGGCGTCCCGGTCACGATCACGCTCCTCACTAGTTCCGGGTGGTCGGCCGCGATCACGGTGGCGATGCGGCCACCGAAGGAGTGTCCGACGAGCGTGACCGGGCGATCGAGCGCCGCCAGTACCGGCGCAACGAGTGACGCGTAGAGACGCGCACCACCCGCGACCGTTGGGGGTGGTGAGGATCCGAACCC
>JAJYPU010000114.1 GCA_021795095.1 Actinomycetes bacterium
CCCACGAGGAAGTAGACGCCGAGGGCGAGCAGACCCGAGACGAGCACGATGATCAACTGGGCCCAGGTGTAGTGGTTCGACCCGAGGTTGAACCCACTCGGCGGCGTGGTCACGGGGAAGACGAGGTAAGTCGCGCCCCACTGGGGGGTTACCAGGACGCCGTTCTCGAGCACTTGGGAGAGGCCGATGGCCGCGATCATGAGGCTAAGAATGGCGGCGCGGCGCATGGGACGGTACACCAACTGGTTCGCGAGCATCGCGAGCCCGCCGGTGATCACCATCACGAGGACCCCGACCCAGAGCACCGTCAACCACTGGCCGTGGCTGTTGCCGACGGCCACCGCGCCGAGGATCGTGTAGCTCACGAAAGCCGCGACCATGTAGAAGTCGCCGTGGGCGAAGTTGATCAGGCGCAGGATGCCGTAGACCATGCTATAGCCGAGCGCGACCAGGCCGAAGAACGCGCCGAGGAAGATCCCATTACCTATTTCATTGAGTAGCAGTGACACTGGGTCCCCTTGGTCACGGTGTTGCGAACGATTCTGTCGTTGAACCATCGACGGCGGGCCCGTCGCCCAGGGGGTCGAGCGACCCTCGGGGCGACGGGCCCGGCGCCAATCACATCATCAAAGCTTCGGCTGTGGCTTGGCCAAGGTGTACTGACCGTTGACGACCTCTAACAGGTCCATCACCGCACCGAGGCGGTTGCCGGTCTTGTCGAAGGACACCTTGCCGGTCAGACCGTTGAAGTGCAGCGTGCGAAGCCCGGCAATCACTCGCGCTGGCTTGATCGAATGAACGTGCTTGGCCGCGAGGACGAGTGCCGTGATGGCATCGTACCCGAAGGTCGAGTACGGACCAGGTGCCGACTTGAACTCCTTGTGGTAGGCGACATTGAAAGCGCGGTCCGCGTGCGTGTTGAGCACGTTGCCCACACCCGAGGCCAGCGCGGCGATTGTCGCGTAGGTCCCGTTCGCGGCCGCACCCGCACCCGACAGGTATGTCGCGTCCACCGACCCGTCAGCCACGACGAACTTCGCCGTGCCATGGGGTCCGATCACGTTGGCGGCGTTCAGCTGGGTCGCGAACTGGGCGGCCTGGGCGAAGTAACCCGACCAGTAGATCCCCGTCGCACCCGAGCTCTTGATCTGTGAGATCACGGCCGAGAAGTCGTTGCTCGTGGCGGGAATCGACTGGACGCCACCGGCAACGATCGTGCCGCCGTCAGCCGAGATGTCCTTGGCTGCGGCGTTGGCGATGGCGACGCCGAAGGACGACTGATCATCGATGATGAACACCTTCGTGATGCCCTGCTGCTTGAAGAACGCAGCGGCCTCGGCGCCGTCACCGGAACCCGACGGGTCGATCAGGAAGACGTTCTTGTACCCGCCTGTGGTCAGCTCGGGGCTGTTCGCCGCGGGCATCACGTACGGGATCCCCGCTCGCGCGATGATGGGTTCGACGGGAAGCGTCGCACCAGAGCAGTATCCCCCGACGATCGCCTGGACATTTTCTGAAACGAGTTTGTTCGCAGCGTTCACCGCGGTCCCGGCGTCACAGGCGTCGTCCTGCTCGAGCAGCTTGATCGGGTGTCCGAGAACACCGCCGTGCTTGTTTACCTGCTGAGCCGCCATCAACTCAGCATTGAAAATCTGAGTTCCCGCCTGGGCCTCTGCTCCAGTCATCGGCATCGGCACGCCGATTAGATACGGTGACAACTTCTTCGCTGCCGCCGATGCCGGGCCGCTAGCGACCCCAGCCACAACGGTGAGCATGGTGGCAACAAGCAGACCTGAGGTCAGGACCCGCGCCTTGAAATTAGTTTTGATCACACTTTCCCCCCTGATTGACAGACTCCGTTTGATGAAGCACTTCGGTGAACAAACCCGACGTCGCGAGTAACATACCACAGCGACTTTCGACCGCCAGGTCGCCTTGGAATATTTCACATATCACATTTCGGTAACCAGTCACCCGGTTTCTGATGAGAAATAGGCGTTGTGACCTGGACTTTCAATTGGCATAGTACGAATCACACGCCAGCCGTACGTCATGGGATATCGGGTTTCCGGCTCGACACGACGCCAGGGAGGCAGGCTGGGTGCGTGAACATCGACGAACACGGCCGACACGAACCGCCAGCGACCGGTGATGAGACGACGATGCTCCTCGCCTTCCTCGACTACCACCGCGAGACCTTCGCGTGGAAGTGTCGCGACCTCGACGCGCGTGGTCTCAACACGCGCCCACGCTCCTCGACGATGACCCTGGGCGGAATGATGAAACACCTCGCCCTCGTCGAGGACGCCTGGTTCTCATGTTCGTTATTTGGACATGACCGCGCCGCTCCGTGGGGCGCCGTCGACTGGAACGCTGATCCCGACTGGGAGTGGCGCTCCGCCACCGAGGACGACCCCGATGACTTGCGCGCCCTGTGGGAGGCGGCCGTCGCTCGTTCGCGGCAGCTCGTCGACGAGGTGATCGCCAACGGCGGGCTCGACCGGCTCGCGCTTCGTCCGTGGCCCGACGGCCGCACGCCAAGCCTGCGCTGGATCCTGTTGCACATGCTCGAGGAGTACGCCCGACACAACGGCCACGCCGACCTCTTGCGCGAAGCGATCGACGGCGAAACCGGCGAATAGCCGACTAGGTGCCAGGGGCACGGGACGACCGAGATGGCGACTCCGGCGGACGAGTCACGTGCCCGCCTCGGCACCGACTGAGAGTTGGTCGACGCCGTCGATCAGCCGGCGGACTTCGTCCCGGCGAGTGCCTTCTGGGCGAGCTGGAGTGCGTGGTACATGGCGTCGACGTCGTTCTGGTACCGCCCGAGCTCGCCCGCCGAGAGGGCCGTTTGGGCGGCGGCGTAGTCGGTCGATGCCTGCTGGATGTAGTACGCGGCGCTCTGGCCAGCCTTGCCCGTGCTCGACCCGGAACCGCCGGTCGAGGGTGTCGTGATCGGCGGTGCACCGGCGACGACGTGGCCGAGCACCGCAGCGAGCGCCTCGTTCAGCGTCGGCTTGATGCTGACCTGCTGATTGAAGACCGCGATGACGTACTTCAACTGGGGCATCGAGTTGGACGTGCTCGAGACGTAGAGGGGCCGGATGTAGAGCACGCTCTGGTCGAGGGGCACCATCAGGTTGTTGCCGAGCAGGACCTGGGAGCCGTGCTGGTCGAGCAGGGTGATCGTCGAGCTGACCCTCGAGTTCTGCTGGATCTCGGAGTCGGCCTGGACCGGACCGGTCACGAGCGAGCCCCGTGGCGTCTCATAGACGTAGAGATGCCCGTAGTTCGACGGATTGCTCGTGGCCATCATGAATGCACTCAGCCCCAGCACGGTCGACGAGTTGCCGGCCGGCACGAAGGCGACCGACTCGAGCAGTTGCTGCTGGTGGGTGCCCGGCAACGAGCCGACCTGGAAGATCGGACTCATCGGTGAGAGCGAGGACGCGACAATATTGCCCGCAGCGTTGGTCACCTGGGTCTGGGCGAGTGACTGACTCGGCGTGCCCTCACCCGTCGTCGGCGACACCGTCCAACCGTCCGAGGCGGTGTAGAAGGCGTTGGCGTTGGTGATGTGGTAACTGCCGAGCACGGCCGCCTGCACCGAGAAGATGTCCGAGGGGTAACGCAGGTGGTTCCTGATCTCGGGGGGCATCGAGGACATCGGCTGGAACATCGTCGGGAAGGCGGCCCGATAGGCCTGGAGGATCGGGTCGGCGGGGTCGGCCGCGTAGAACGTCATCTTGCCCGTGTAGGCGTTAACAACGACCTTGACCGAGTTGCGCACGTAGTTGAAGCTCGCGGGCAGTCCGCCCACGTTCACGTTGAGGCTCGATGCGTTCTGGCTGTAGGGGTACTGGTCGGTCGTGGTGTACCCGTCGAGCACGTACTGCACGGAGCCGTCCGCGATCACCGCGTAGGGGTGTGAGTCAAAAGAGAGGAAGGGCGCCGCCTTCTGGGCCATGGCGAGCACGTCGCGCACAAAGATCACGCGGCTCTTGGGCGTGATCTGGTTCGAGATCAGCAAGTTGAAGTCGTTCAACCGCAGCGCGAAGGCCGCCCGGCTGAGAAAGCCGCCCACCGCCACCCCACCGGTACTCGCGTAGTGAGTCTCGACGGGTTGTCCCGCGTTCTTACCCTGGAGCACCTGGTAGTCGACCTCGGGCTGCTTGGTGTTGGCGACGACCCAGCCGGGGTCGTTGATGCCGAAGTAGATGTCGGGCTTGGTCAGCACCGGCATGCCGCCCGTCGAGGTCGGTGGCACGTTGGACACGGCGAGGTTCGGGTTGCCCGTCGCGTAGTCCACCGAGTTGGCGATCACCACAGCCGCGCCAATGCCGTGCGTGTACTGCAGGTGCAGGTTGACCCAACTCGGCGACGGCAGGTTCGCGGGGTTGAGCTGGCGCGCCCCGATCAGCACCGGCGTCAACTTGCCATTGATGAAGTACCGGTCAACCGCGAGCGTCGTGAAGGTGTAGTACGAGCGGATCGACTGACGCTTGCGCACCGTGGCGAGCGCGATGTTGTTCGCCGGGTCCCAGAGCCGGATGTTCTCGAGGGTCGGCGTCGCCGCCGCCACCTGGGCACCGCTGATGGTGGTCGACCCGGCGAAGGATTCGTAGGTGACGTGGTTCAACCCGTAGGCCGCCCGCGTGGCCATGATGTTGCGTTGTATGTAGGGGCCCTCGAGCGAGCCCTGGGCCGGGGCGACCTTCACCGCCTGGAGGATCGTCGGGTACAGCACACCGATGATCAGCGCGACGAACATCCACAGGCCCACCGCCACGACCGGCAGCGACCAGCCCCGCGAGCGGACGTTGGCGAGCAGGATCACGGTCGCGGCGAGCGACAAGTAGAAGAGGATGGTCAGGGCGGGCATGCGCGCGTGCACGTCGGTGTATCCCGCCCCGGCGACGTAGCCGTTGGTCGAGTTGACGAGCTCCCACTTGGCGAACACGTACCCAACTGCCTTTAACAGCGCGATTCCCGCGCCGATGACCGAGAGGTGCGCTTTCACCCGAGGGTCCACGCGCGGCGAGACCCGCACGGCGCGGATGCCGCCGTTGAGGTAGTGGAAACCCGCGGTCACGATCAGCACCACCACGAGGGCCACGAGCAACCAGGTGACGATGAACTCGAGGAACGGCAGGGTGAAGATGTAGAAGCTGATGTCCTTGTGGAAAAGCGGGTCGACGATGTGGAAGGGCTGGCGGTGCACGAAGAGCAGGTACTTCTGCCACTCGCCGGTCGCGTTCAATCCCGCGATGATGCCCATGAAGGCCGCCACCAGGGCGTAGATGCGCGCCGCGCGCGGTCGCACCGCGTTCTGGAAACGACGGACGATCTCGTCCTCGGGCTCGAAGGTGAGGTCGCGGGCCCCGAATCGGTCCGCGAGCAGCAGGTTGCCCCAGAGCAGGCCGAAGAAGATGACCCCGAAGACGACCGCGAGGCCGACTTTGAGCGCGAACAGCGTCGTGAACACGCTGCCCAGTCCCACCGAGGAGAACCACATCTGATCGGTCCACAGCACCGCGACGCTACGCAGCGAGATAAAGCCGATGAACACGATCGCCACGAGCAGGCCGACCCAGAAGCGACGCGAGAAGCGTCCGAGACGACGGGGACGTGGCGAAACGTCGGTGGGGCTACGCACGCTGCGAGCCTAGGCCGTTTTCAAACCGGCACCACCGCACAGGCGCAGCCTGCGTGCAGCGGTGGGTGCGCCGACCCGCTCGGGAAACGCTGGCCGGCGATGCGTTCGCCGGCCGCCGCGTCGAGCGCGCACGCGTCACAGGGCAAGTCGTGGGGGGACGGCAGGAACCGCACGGGCCGACTGGCCGCCGCGGCCAGCACGCCGATGTGAAAGGCCCGA
>JAJYPU010000115.1 GCA_021795095.1 Actinomycetes bacterium
TGGTCCAGGCCGCGATCGGCATGCCCGAGGGCGCGTGGATCCACTACGGCCTCACCTCCTCAGACGTCGTGGACACGGCCTTCTGCCACGTGATGACGCGCGCGATGGACGTGGTGATCACCGAGGCCACGGCGCTGCGCGACGCGCTCGGTGCACGGGCCCGCGAGACGATCGACTGGCCGATCACCGGCCGCACCCACGGAATGCACGCCGAGCCGACGACCTACGGCGCGAAGTTCGCCCTCTTCTCACTGCAGGTCGATCGCGACCTCACGCGCGCGCGACGCGCCCGCGAGGCCATCGCGGTGGGCAAGCTCTCCGGCGCGGTCGGCACCTATTCGAACATCGACCCCGAGGTCGAGGCCGACGTGTGCGCGAACCTCGGGCTGACCCCCGTGCCCGCGACCCAGGTCATCGCCCGCGACCGTCACGCCGAGGTCCTCTACGCGTGCGCGGCGCTCGGCACCTCGATGGAGGCCTTCGCCCTCGAGGTGCGCCACCTCGCGCGCAGCGAGGTCGGCGAGGCCGAAGAGCCCTTCACGCCCGGCCAGAAAGGCTCCTCGGCGATGCCCCACAAGCGCAACCCGGTGCTCGCCGAGCGGCTCTGCGGACTCGCCCGGGTGCTGCGCGGCTACCTGCAGGCCGGACTCGAGGACGTCGCGCTCTGGCACGAGCGCGACATCTCGCACTCGAGCGTGGAGCGGGTCATCGTGCCCGACGCGCTGCAGCTCACCGTGTACATGCTGCGCCGCGCCACCTACCTCGCCGACGGGCTCGTGCTGCACCCCGAGCGGGCGATGGCGAATCTCACCGTCGGCTCGCGCGGCCTCGTCTTCTCCCAGTCCGTGCTGCTCGCCCTCGTGGATTCCGGGCTCGCGCGCGACGACGCGTATCGCATCGTCCAGCGCGCCGCGCGCCGCGCGATCGAAGAGGACCGGTCCTTTCGCGACGTGGTCGAGGCCGACGACGCGATCACCCTCGACCACGCCACGCTCGAGGCCGTCTTTGACCCGGCGCGGCTACTCGTGCATCGCCGGCGATTCCTGGAGGCCCTCTCGTGGTGAAGGATCCCTTCGGCCGACCCGTCTACTCGGGCAAGGTCCGTGACCTCTACGAGGTCGACGATCGGCACCTCTTGATGGTCGCCTCGGACCGCTTGAGCGCCTTTGACGTGGTGATGGACGAGCCCATTCCCGAGAAGGGTCGCGTCCTCACGGGGATCACCGACTACTGGGTGCACCGCTTCGCGCGCGACGTGCCGAGCGCGCTCGTGAGCTGTGACCCGGCCGTGATCGACGAGCTGGTGCCGGGGTTCGCGACGCGCCGCGACTGGCACGGTCGCACGATGCTGGTACGGCGCGCCGCGATGCTGCCCCTCGAGTGCATCGTGCGCGGCCGACTCGCCGGCCAGGCCTACGACGAGTACATGGCGAGCGGCACGGTGCACGGCGAGCCGGTCCCGGCCGCGATGGCGCTCTCGGACCCCTTCCCCGAGCCCCGGTTCACCCCCTCCACAAAGGAGGAGTCGGGGCACGACCGCAACATCGGCCTCGCCGAGGCCGCCGAGATCGTCGGTGCGGACGTGTTGACGCGGGTCCAAGCGATGTGCCTGCACCTGTTCACCCGGGCCGCCGCCGCCCTCGAGGAGGTCGGTTTGATACTCGCTGACACGAAGTTCGAGGTGGGCGTGGTCGATGACCGCCTGGTGCTCTGTGACGAGGTGATCACCCCCGACTCGTCGCGGATCTGGCCGGCCGACCAGGTCCGACCGGGCGAGACGCCGCCGTCCTTTGACAAGCAGCCCTTCCGCGACTGGTTGGTGGCGATGGCCTGGGACAAGACCCCGCCGCCGCCGCCGGTGCCCGCGTCGATCGTCGCCGAGACCTCGGCGCGCTACGTCGAGGCCTACGAGCGGGTGACCGGGCGACCCCTCGGCGACTGGTACGGTGCGTAGTCGTGATCTTCCCTCTCGTCGTCGACGTCACCCTCCGGTCGGGGATCGCCGATCCCGAGGGCGCCACCATCGAGCGGGCCCTGCCCGCGCTCGGCTTTTCCGGGGTGACCCACGTGCGCGCCGGGCGAACCTTTCGCTTCGACGTGGAGGCGCCTGACGAGGCGGCGGCCATCGAGCTCGCCGGCTCGCTCGCGCACCGCCTGCTCTCCAACCCCGTCATCGAGGACGCGTCCGTTCGCCGGGGTGACGCGTGACCCGCATCGGCGTCGTCATCTTCCCGGGATCGAACTGTGAGTACGACGCGGCCTCGGCCATGTCCGAGCTCGGCGCGACCGTGGACTTCGTGTGGCACACCGAGACCGACCTCTCGGGCTACGACGGCGTGATCCTGCCCGGCGGCTTCGCCCACGGCGACTATCTGCGCCCCGGTGCCCTGGCCCGGTTCTCGCCGGTGATGAGCGCAATCGCCGACTTCGCCGCCGAGGGCGGTCTGGTGCTCGGGATCTGCAATGGCTTCCAGGTGCTCACCGAGGCCGGACTGCTGCCCGGGGCGTTGCAGAAGAACAAGGGCCTCACCTTCATCTCCGGCCCGACCCCGCTCGTGGTCACCTCGACCAAGTCGGTGTTGACGCGCGCGGCGACGCTCGGCCAACGCCTCATCATCCCGATCAACCACTTCTCGGGTGCCTACACCTGTAACGACGAGACCTACGAGTCCCTCGTGGCCGGCGACCGGATCATCCTGCGCTACGAGGCGAACCCCAACGGGTCCCGTGGTGACATCGCCGGTATCACGAACGAGACCGGCAATGTCATCGGCCTGATGCCCCACCCTGAGCGGGCAATGTCGACTCTGCTCGGCAGCGCCGACGGACGGGTCCTGCTCGAGGGCTTCCTCGGTCTCTCCCTACAGCGTGTGTCCTAATTCGAACACCTCGGTTTGTCTCGACGCGCTGAACGAGCCCGGTGCGTTCTCACCGTCCGGGTTACCAGGGATACCACGCGCTACTCGGTTCGCTCCCAGGGCCCTACCGCTCTCGAGGTTTGTGCGGTTGGCGGACGGCTCCTCCCGTGAGCTTCACGGTGCAGACGTCACGATAAGCAAGCACCGTGACGACGCCGTTCACAGTGCCGACTGGGTGGGAGGGCACGAAACTCCGACTCGAGGTCCCGCGGGTAATCACTCCACTCCTGGTTACGTGAGGAATGCCAGTCGTCACCACTCGCGTGGTTCACGACTAGCGCGAGGATTCCCGTGGCACACACGGCTCAGACCAGCCGGCCACCCATAACGCATGACCAATGTAGCATACGTAATAAGTATGATACATAGCGCACACCTACAAGGAGGCTGCCGTGAGGTCTACCGGGCTCTCGACCTTTGTTAACCGCACCGGTGAGCTCGCGCAGCTCGAGGATTGGTATTCCCGTCCGGGCCCGGGACTAGGCGTTGTCTTCGGCCGTCGCCGAGTCGGTAAGACCTGGCTCTTGACCAAGTTCGCAGAGGACAAGCGTGTCGTGCGTCACACCGTACGGGGACGACCACTCGCTGATGAGCTCCGCCAGCTTTCGTCAGTGGCACACGACACGCTCAAACTGCCACGTAGGTCACTTCTCGATCGCCCCTTTACTAGTTGGGATGACGTTTTCGAGGTGCTTGCGACGGCAGCCGACACCGCGCCCCTTCTGTTCATCGTCGACGAGTTCCCTGAACTCTTAGGAGTGGACCCGGAGTTCGAGGAGGAACTTCGTGCCGTGTGGGACCGGGTCGGCGTGCAGTCGACGCTCCTCAAGTTCATTATCTGCGGATCGGCCGAGAGAGCGATGGAGTCTCTCCAAGAGCACGACCACGCGATCTTCGGCCGAGCCGATCTCCGACTAAGGATCCAGCCCTTCCGTCCACATGAAGCAGCACTCATGCTGCGCGACGCAACACCGTCCGAACGAGCCGCCGCTTGGGGGGTTTGTGGTGGGATACCGCGATATCTTGCGATCTGGGACGATCGAGCAACCTTTCGACAGAACATCGACCGGCTCATCTGCAACGAACAAGGTCTCTTGCTCTCGGAAGGTGAGCTTGTTCTGGCCGACGAGGATCTTGTCGGCCACGCTGGCAAACGTCTCCCCGAGCAGATTTTGCGAGCAATCGCTGCGGGAGACACGTCTCACAGTGCCATCGCCAATTCGGTGAACACCCTACCCACCAGGGCGCTCAAGGAGATGATCGATGGTCACTTGCTCGACAAGATCATCCCAGTGACCGCCAAGTCCGAGAGTAGCAAAACCACCTACTACCGAATCGCGGACAACTTTTTGGCGTTCTGGCTCTCGTGCGTCGAGCCTCACAAGTCACCGATCGAAGAGGGTCTCGGATCGACAGTCGGTACCGTCATCGCCCAGTCGTTCGACGACTACATGGGGCTGCGCTACGAATCAGCATTTCGAGAGCACCTGCGTCGTCTAGCCGGTGAGGGAAGGCTTGGCGACGAAGTCGTTGCGATTGGCGAGTGGTGGCGCATCCAGGGACGGGCCAGTGACGATCCGTGTCAGCTCGACGCCGTGGTACTGGCGGGACGAAAGCGGGTGCCAGTGATCATCGGTGAAGCCAAGTGGGCCAAATCTGTCAATGGGAGCGCCGAACTCGGCGGGATGAAGCGGAAACTCATCGACTCAGGCTTGGCTGACCCTGACAAGGTCGGTTTCTACGTGTGTGCCAGGGACACAGTTACGCGATCGGCAGGTGTGACGGTCGTGACTGCTACCGACATCTTTTCGTAACGATCTGACGTCTCCGGAAAGCCCTTGGTGCCTATCCTCGTAAGACCCCGACTCTGGCTAGTGGGAAAGAGAACACGCGCCCTAGTGGGTGGCGCGGGAGATCCCGGCTCGCTTTAGCAGCTCGGCGCTGACGCCGAGCTCGCGGAAGGCGCTGTAGCCGATGGCGTTGCGCTTGGCGTAGGACTTGGCCACCTTGACGAACTCCTTCTCGAGGCCCTCGAGGTCGACGCGCGTCGCGAGACGGTCGCGCTCGGCCACGAGGTCGAAGCGGCGCTGGACCAACTCGAGCCGACGGATCGGGGAGGCCTCGGCGAGGTCCTTGTCGATGCGGGTGATCTGCATGTTGATCGACTCGGGCGTGCGCTTGCGGCCCCGCTTGCCCTTGCCGGCGGCGAGTGCCTCGAGGTAGCGACTCACAATGCGAGACTCGTTGCGGCCCTGGGCCAATTTGGCTTTGTGATCAGCCGTCATCGTCCGCTTTACGGGCTTCTTCGCCACGGTCTTCTTGGTGACTGCTGCCATGATTTCTCCTACCTTGATGTCTCGGCAACAGTGTAATGACTCGCTGACGTTCCATTCCAATTATGTGTGGGATTCGCAAGGATTTTTTTGCATTCATGGCATATACCTTGTGCGTCATACCAGGTGAACGGGACGAACGAGACGACCGACGCCGGTTAGAACGATCGCACAATTGTGGCCCATTGACCGGTGTGACGCCGGCGTGTCCTGGATTTTGGCCGATCGGTTCGCGAGCTGAAGCGCATCATTCTTATCGATGATTTAGTCCTTTAACCCTCGATCGCCACGACGGCCTCGCGTACAACGGGCGTGAGGCGAAGTCTGATGCCGTAGTTTGGAGGGGTGAACGTGCAAACAATTCATCGCGCCCTCGGTCTCACCGATGACGAATTCGACGATATTCGCGGCGTGCTCGGTCGCGAGCCCAACCACCTCGAGCTCGCGCTCTACGGCGTGATGTGGAGCGAGCACTGCTCCTATAAGTCCTCGCGCATTCACTTGAAGCGTCTGCCGACCACGGCCGAGCACGTGCTCGTCGGACCCGGCGAGAACGCCGGTGTCATCGACGCCGGCGACGGCATCGCGGTCGCGATCCGCATCGAGAGCCACAACCACCCCTCGG
>JAJYPU010000116.1 GCA_021795095.1 Actinomycetes bacterium
GTCGGACCCTGCGCGAGCGCGCGTCGACCCTGACCCTGGTCGCGGCCCAACGCGACGCCGAGGAGGCATCGTGAGCATCTACCCGCGCACCATCGCCGTCGGATTCGACGGCTCGTCCGACGCGGTCTCGGCCTGCGCGTGGGCGATGGCGACGGGGCGGCGACTCGAGGCCCACCTCGTGCTCGTGCACGCGCGCGGCCTGCTCAACCGCTTTGAGCGTCGCGACCCGCGCGGACTGTTCGGTGACGTCGTGAGCGACCTCGCCACCCGTCACGCCTTCAACCAGACGCGCTTGAGCTGGCACGTGGCCGACGGCGACGCCTGCTCGGTGCTGCTGCGATGCGGGGAGGCGCCGGTCTTCGCGGACCTGGTGGTCGTGGGCTCACGGGGTCGCGACGAGCACGCGGGGATGCTGATCGGCAGCACGAGCCTCCAGCTCGCCGAGCGAAGCCCGATCCCGGTCGTCATCGTGCCGAGCACGACGAGCGAATACCACGAACCCTAGGTAAAAGCTCGCCCCCGCGCGAGACGCCGTCTGGTGTCGTGCAGCACCAGGTTGAGCGGGAACTCGCGTAGGACTCGCGGCAGCGCACGGTTGACGGCGACCAAGACACGCAACGTCGCGTGAAAGAGTCGCTCGCGCGACGGGTTCCACGCGAGACCAAGTTCGCTTCGAAACGGCTCGGGCAGGAACCCCGCCGTGATCACCCGGTGCAGTGGTCCGAGGAGCATGGCCAAGGGACGCGGGAGGAACGACAGCGAGGCGATGCCCCACAGGTAGTCCCGGGTGAGGTCGTCCATCGCCACGAGCTTCGTGGCCGTCGCCCAGTAGTCCTCGAAGGCCAACCGGTCCCCGGGCCAGCTCGACGGCGGCACCTGGAGCGTCGTCGCGAAGCGCGCACAGCGCGCGTAGAGCTCGTCGAGCAGTGCCGGTGACGCCCCAGGGTCGACGAGACGGATCGCGTCGAGTGCGCCACGGTACATGCACGCGGCCACCCACAACTGCAACTCGGGGTCAGCGGCGTTGTAGGCGACGGGCGCGTCGGGCGCCGAGCGCACGGTGCGATGCTGGCGCGCGACCTCGCGGCGAAGCGCCACACGCTCCTCGTCGGTGCCGAGCAGGCTGACCACCACGTAGCCGAGGGTCGTGCGCGTGCGCTTGAAGGGGTGGGCGGTCAGCGCGCCGCTCGTGACCGTGCTCGTCGCCACGGCGTGGCCGATCGGCAGGCGGGCGAGCTGCATCACGACGTTCGCGCCCGCGGACAGCAGGCCGAGCGCGTTCATGACGTCACGGCGCAGGGCCGGCGACGGTTCGTGCGCCTGCCCGGGAATGTCCTTACTCACGACGTCCTCCCATCTCCAGTGTAGGAAGCGGTCTCCCGGGTCACGATTGCTGTAACACTCGTTACAATTGAGTCATGTCGTCACCGACCGCCCCGAACCCCTCGAGCGAGCCGTTGGCGCGCGGGGTGGGCTTTCGGCTCAGTCGGATCAGCCGCACGCTGCGCAGCCAGTGGGCCGAGGAGCTAACCGACCTCGAGCTCAGCCCGCCCGAGGCCGCCGTCTTGCGCGGCCTCGCCGAGCACCCCGGCAGTGCGCTGCGCGAGCTCGCCCGGATCCTCGCGAGTGACCCGATGAGTGCGAAGCGCTGCGTCGACGGCCTCGAGCGACGCGGACTGATCGTGAGCGGTCACCGCGGCAACGACCGACGACCGCGCACACTCACCGTGACCGACGACGGACTCGCGCTCGTCGCCGAGCTCAATAGGCGTATGCGACTGCGCGAAGGGCGCCTCGCGGGACTCCTCTCAACGGACGAGCGCGACGCCTTCGAGCGGGTGCTCTGCAGCTTCGAGCACGAACTGGACATCGACCAACCCCGATCAACGAAAGAGATCCTATGAGTACCCCGTCGCCTAGGAACGCCCATCACGATCACCACCATCACAGTCACGCCGAGGTTGGCGCCACTTGGGACGAGCGATACCGCACGACCGGCTGGGCCGCTGACCCCGACGAGGAACTCGTCGAACTGGTCGGCCCCCTCGCACCCGGCGCGGCACTCGACCTCGGCTGTGGGACCGGGCGCAACAGCATCTGGCTCGCCTCGAGGGGCTGGCGGGTCACCAGCGTCGACGCCTCGCTCGTGGGGCTCGACCACCTGGTCCAACGCGCCGACGAACTCGGGCTCGCGGCCCCGACGACCATCGTCGCGGACCTGACCACCTATGAGGCCCCGGTGGGGGCCTTTGACCTCGTGGTGGTCGCGAACATCCACCTGGACCCGAGCGAGCGCGACGACTTCTTCGTGCGCGTACAGCGCGCGCTTCGCCCCGGCGGCCACCTCTACGTGATCGGTCATCACCTCGACGCGCTCGGCCTCTCGGGACCACCCGACCCCGCGCGGCTCTACACCGAGGAGATCCTGCGCGCCGCGTTCAATGACCTCGCCATCGAACGACTCGAGCGGCTCGAGCGCCGCCTCGAGGACGGAGGCAACCGGCCCGTCGTCGACGTGCTGCTGTGGGCGACGACGGCACCGGTGGTGAGCCGATGACCGCCGCGGTCAGCACGCACGAGCGCCACCGCCTGGCCCTCGTCGTGATCGCCACGGCCCAGTTGATGGTCATGCTCGACATGACCATCGTGAACGTCGCGCTGCCGACGATCCAGCGCGACCTGCACTTCTCGACGACGAACCTGACGTGGGTGATCGACGCCTACGTACTGGTCTTTGGCGGGCTGCTGCTGCTTGGCGGGCGCACCGGGGACATCTTTGGACGGCGCCGCATGTTCACGATCGGCATCGCCCTCTTCGCCGGTGCCTCGCTGCTCGGTGGCGTCGCCACCTCCCAGGGCTGGCTGATCGCGGCGCGCGCGCTGCAGGGGATTGGCGCGGCTATCGCGTCGCCGACGGCGCTCGCCCTCGTCGCGACCACCTTCGAAGAAGGCGCCGAACGCCACCGCGCCATGGCGGTCTACGCCGCCATGACCGGCGCTGGCGGCGCGCTCGGCCTCGTGCTCGGTGGCCTGCTCGTCGAGACCGCCACGTGGCGCTGGGTCTTCTTCGTGAACGTGCCCATCGGCGCCACGCTGTTGATCCTCGCCCCGATCGTGCTGCCCAAGGTCGACGGCCACGGCGGACGACTCGACATGCCTGGTGCGCTCGCGGTATCTGGGGGCATGGCGGCGCTCGTCTACGGTTTGATCCGCGCGCCGGGCTCGGGGTGGACCGATCGCTACACCCTGCTCGCCTTCGCAATCGGCATCGTCTTGCTCATCACCTTCGCCGTGATCGAGACGCGCAGTCGCGAGGCACTCATCCCGCCGCGATTCCTGCGTGACCGCAACCGGGCCGGGGGATTCGCGGTCATCTTGCTGCTCGGCGGCGCGATGCTGTCCCTGCTCTACTTCCTCACCCAGTTCCTCCAGGAGCAGCTGCACTACAGCTCGCTCGTGACCGGGGTCGCCTACCTGCCGATCCCCTTCATGGTCGCCTCGAGCAGCCTCGTCGTCTCTCGGATCATCAAGCACGTCGGCACGCGACCCTTCATCGTCGCCGGCCCGCTCGTCGCCGCGCTTGGCATCTTCTGGGCGTCGTACATCACGGCCACGTCCTCCTACCGGAACGTCTTCGGTCCCCTCGTCGTGACGGGACTCGGTATGGGGCTCACCATGGTGCCGGTCACCGTCAACGCGGTGAGCGGTGTGAAGAACCGCGAGCAGGGTCTCGCTTCGTCGCTGCTCAACACGGCCCAGCAGGTCGGCGGCTCGCTCGGACTCGCGGTGCTCGTGACCATCGCCGCCACGGCGGTCAAACACTCGCTCCAGTCGAGTGCGGCCGTGCTTCGCGGCTCGGCGACCTCGCCCGCGGCGATCGCCGCCGCCCAGCACGCGGCCGTGCACGGCTACCAGTCGGCGGTGCGGGTGGGCTCACTCGGTGCCCTGCTGGCCTTCGTGCTGGCGGCGTTGATCGTGCGACCCAAAGCCGTCGCCACCCCCATCGCCGAGGTCGTCGTCGCGCTCGACTAATCGGGCACGAAGAAGTCGGTCGCAGTCTCACGCGCCGCCCACGACGCGTTAACGGTGTTGGGCACCCAGATCAGGCTTGGCCGACACGCGCGACGCTGGACCATGATCGAGTTGGCCGCACGTCTCGGTGTGAACACGCGCACCGTGGCGGCGCTCGAGACAGGATCGCCGTCGGTATCAATCGGCACCGTGTTCAACGCGGCGCTACTGGTGGGGTTCCACCTGTGTCACACCACACCACAAGACTATGAAGTAATGAATTTAAGTGAGTGGGCCAAAGTACAGGGGATACATCCCCAGACCGCCTATCGGTGGTTTCGAGAGGGAACACTGCCCGTGCCCGCACGTCAGATTGGTCGATTGATTCTGGTGGGCGATCTCGAAACGCAGAGCTTGGAGGATGGCATTACCGCCGTCTACGCTCGCGTCTCATCTGGTGACCAGCGAGCAGACCTCGATCGTCAGGTGGCGCGAGTGAGTACTTGGGCCACGTCGCAGGGTCATTCGATTGATCGCGTGGTAACCGAAATCGGCTCCGGACTCAACGGCAAGCGACGCAAATTCCTCGCCCTGCTCGCTGACCCATCCGTGACAACGATTGTGGTCGAACATCGTGATCGCTTCGCCAGATTCGGTTCTGAATACGTCGCTGCGTCATTGGCGGCCAACGGACGACGACTCGTCGTGGTGGACGACGCCGAGGTCGACGACGACCTCGTTCGCGACATGACTGAGGTGCTGACGTCGTTCTGCGCTCGTCTCTATGGTCGTCGTGCGGCCGCACACCGAGCGGCGAAAGCGTTGGCGGCAGCGCAGGAGTCGACCGATGCCGCGTAGGTACTGCCCACCCGAAGGCCAGACCATTCAGGCCTTCACCTTCGCGCTCGATCCAACAGACGAACAGTCAGCCCAGATCAGTCGATTCTTTGGTGCGCGTCGTAAGGCATTTAACTGGACGCTCGATCAGATGAAGGCCGACCTCGGGCACTACCGCGAGACCGGCGAGTCAAGCACGCCTCCCTCGTTCTACTCCTTGCGCAAGCGTTGGAACGCTGAGAAGGGCACCATCTGTGTCAACCAAAATACGGGTGAGGTCTGGTGGCCCGAGGTCTCGAAGGAAGTCTTCGCCGACGGCGTACGCGGCGCTACCGACGCCTACTGGCGCTGGCAGAAGTCGCGAGCGGGCAAGATTAAAGGCCGCAAGGTCGGCTTTCCCCGGTTCAAGAAGCGTGGGCGCGACCGCGACCGTTTCTCCTTTACTACCGGCACCATGAGGCTCGACGCCGACCGACGACACCTTACGTTGCCGGTGCTCGGGACCCTGCGCACCCACGAGAACACCCGACGCATCGAACGGCTCATCGCGCTGGATCGAGCCAAGATCCTTGGAGTCACGGTCTCGCGCCAAGGTGAGCGCATTATCGCCGCCGTGCGGGTGAGTGTCGCTCGTCCCCAACAAGCCGGCGTTGCCCAGCCCGACTCCACTGTCGGCATCGACGTAGGCGTGCGACGTCTGGCGACGGTCGCTACCATCAACGAAGTCATTGGCGAACTCGCCAATCCCCGAGCCCTCGAACATCGACTGAAGGAACTCCGCCGACTCCAACGCCAGCGTTGTCGTCGCACGCGTGGTTCACGACAGTACAAAGAGACCGCGGCCAAGATCACGCGCCTGAACGCAGAGGTCGCCCACGTCCGCCATCACACCATCCACGTCTTCACTACCAACCTCGCCAAAACCCACGGCGTGGTAGTGGTCGAAGGTCTGGATGTGGCGTCACTGTTGCAACAGAAGGGTCTCCCCGGTGCACGTTCGCGCCGAAGGGAACTTTCTGACG
>JAJYPU010000117.1 GCA_021795095.1 Actinomycetes bacterium
CTGGACCGAGGGCTGGAACCAAGATCTGCAACCATTCATCTAGAAGAAGCCGGCCGACGAGATCATCGCGAAGGTTCAGCGAGGTCGATCGAAACTCGCTTCCGTCAATTCACGGACGGACCACTAGTTGCTCGGTTAGTCTCGACTCGAGCCGAGGGGGAATGTGACCAATAAGTGGTTCGAGACCGTCGCCATCGCGCAGCGTCGGGCGAAGCAACGGCTCCCGCGGTCGGTCTACGGAGCGCTCGTCGCGGGTTCCGAGAAGGGACTCACCGCTGCGGACAACCTCGCGGCCTTCGACGAGATCGGCTTCGCCCCCCACGCCGCTGGCCACTCACCGGTGCGAGACCAGGTGACGACGGTGCTCGGCCAGTCGATGTCGATGCCGGTGCTGCTCTCGCCGACCGGGGTCCAGGCCGTGCACCCCGATGGGGAAGTCGCCGTCGCGCGGGCCGCCGCCAACCGGGGCGTCGCCATGGGGCTCAGCTCCTTTGCTAGCCAACCACTCGAGGCCGTCACCGCGGTCAACGCTCAGGTGCTGTTCCAGCTCTACTGGTCGGGCTCGCGCGAGACGATGGTGCAGCGACTCGAGCGCGCCCGGGCCGCCGGCGCCGTCGGGATCATCCTCACCCTCGACTGGTCTTTTTCCAACGGACGTGACTGGGGGAGTCCCTGGATACCCGAGCGCATGGACCTGCGGGCCATGGTCCGTCTCGCCCCCGAGGCGATCGCTCGGCCGGCCTGGACCTGGTCTTACCTGAGGGCGGGTCACGTCCCAGACCTCACGACGCCAAACATGGCCGAGCCCGGCGCGCCAGCGCCCACGTTCTTTCAGGCCTACTACGAGTGGATGCAGAGCCCGCCGGCCAGCTGGGCCGACGTGGCGTGGCTGATCAGTCAGTGGGACGGACCGTTCATGGTCAAGGGCGTGAGCCGCGTCGATGACGCCAAACGCGTCGTCGACGCGGGGGCGAGCGCGCTCTCGGTGTCCAACCACGGCGGCAACAACCTCGACGGGACCCCGGCGGCCCTGCGCTGGCTGCCGGCAGTCGCCGAGGCCGTTGGGGCAGACGTCGAGGTCCTGCTCGACGGCGGGATACGACGCGGCAGTGACGTCGTCAAGGCGCTCGCCCTCGGCGCTCGCGCGGTGATGATCGGGCGCGCCTACCTCTGGGGCCTCGCCGCGAATGGCCAGGCCGGTGTGGAGAACGTGCTCGACGTGCTGCGCGGGGGCATTGACTCGACCCTGCTCGCCCTCAGCCGCTCGAGTGTGGGCGAACTCTGCGCCGACGACGTGATCGTGCCGGCGGGCTTCACCCGGAGCGTGAAGCCGTGAGCCGGGTGGCCGTCGTCACGGGCGCGGCGCGCGGCATCGGCGCCGCGACCGTCGATGCCCTCGTCAACGAGGGCTACCGCGTCGTCGCGGTCGACCGCTGTCGTGACATCGCCGACGTGCCCTACCCGATGGCGAGCCCGGCGGACCTCGACGCGGTCGTCTCGCGCCACGGTGACGCGGTGCTCGGACTCGTGGGCGACGTGCGCAGCGCGACCGACATGGGTCTCGCCGTCGAGACCGCCACCCGCCACTTCGGACGCCTCGACGCGGTCGTCGCCGCGGCCGGGGTTGTCGCCGCGGGCGGACCGCTCTGGACGGTCACCGACGGCGCCTGGGACGCCGTGTGGTCGGTCAACGTGCTCGGGGTCCGTCGACTGGTCGAAGCCGCCGCGCCGGTCCTGATCGCTCGCGGCGCCTCGACCAGTCCGCGCATCGTCGCGGTCGCCTCGGCCGCCGGGACCCAGGGACTGCGTCATCTCGCGGCCTACTCGGCGGCTAAGCACGCCGTCGTTGGGCTCATCCGCGCCGTCGCCATGGACCTCGCCGAGTACGGGGTGACCGCCAACGTGGTCAGTCCGGGTTCGACGCGCACGGCCATCCTCGAGGCGTCGGCGCGGGTCTACGGACTCGAGTCGGGCGAGGCTTTCGCCAGTCAGCAGCCAATCGGCCGGCTCATCGAGCCCGCCGAGGTCGCTGCGGCGATCGCCTGGCTCTGTTCGCCGACGTCCTCGGCGATGACCGGCGCCGACGTCGCCGTCGACGGTGGGATGACCGTTTCCTAGCCGGGTCCGCCACTGCACTAGCGTCGTTCGCGCGGTACTACCGCCGCCAACGAATCGAGGTCCTAATTGTCCGAACTCCACGTGCCCCGTCGCGTCGTCATCCTCGGAGCCGGATCGGTGGCCCAGTGCCTCCTACCGCTCCTGCTCGACCACTTCCCACTCGACCCGAGATCCGTCACGGTGCTCGAGAGTCGTGACAACCGGGCGCGCCTCGCGTCGTCGCTCGAGCGCGGCGTGGGCTATGAGACGGTGACCATCACCCCCGAGAACCTCACGGACGTCCTTTCGACGTACCTCGACGACGGTGACCTCTTGATCGACCTGGCCTGGAACATCGGACTCACCGAACTGCTCGACTGGTGTCGCGAGCACAACGTGCGCTACCTCAACACCTCGGTCGAGGTGTGGGACCCCTACGACGACCCGGGTGCGGTCTCGCCCCAGGACCGGACTCTCTACTGGCGCCACATGGCACTACGCCGCCAGATCGCCCGCTGGGGCTCGAACGACGGCCCCTCGGCCGTCGTCGAACACGGCGCGAACCCCGGACTCGTGAGCCACTACGTGAAGCAGGCCCTGAGCGAGATCGCGACGGCGGTGCTGGCCGACGGACTGCTCGACGAACGTCGCGCTGACATCGAGGCGGCACTCGCGAGCCAGACCTTCAACGAGCTGGCCCGACTCCTCGACGTGAAGACCATTCACATCGCCGAACGCGACACCCAGATCAGCCGCGATCCCAAGCGGGTCGGTGAGTTCGTCAATACCTGGTCGGTGGACGGGTTTTACGAGGAGGGTGTGGCTCCCGCAGAGATGGGTTGGGGAACCCACGAGAAGCGCCTGCCCCCGCTCGGCCTCACCCACGAGGGCGAGGGCCCCTTGAACCAGATCTGCCTCGCCCAGATGGCCCACCAGACCATCGTCCGCTCGGTCGTGCCGTCGGGTCCGATCATCGGCATGGTCATCCGCCACGGCGAGGCGTTCACGATCTGTGACCACCTGACCGTCTGGCGTGACGGTGAGGCCCTGTACCGGCCGACGGTGCACTACGCCTACTGCCCGACCGACGCCGCGTGGGCGAGCTTCGTCGAGCTTGAGGGCGCCCAGTATCAATACCCCGAGGTCCAACGGATCATGAACGACGACATCATCGAGGGTCGCGACGAGCTCGGCGTACTGGTGATGGGCCACCCCTACGGGGCGTGGTGGACCGGTATGCGCACGACCATCGACGAGGCGCGCGCGGTCGCGCCACACCAGAGCGCGACGACCATCCAAGTCGCGGCCTCGATCCTGGGCGCGGTCGACTGGCTCCTGCGCTCGCCGCGCGAGGGCGTGCACGTGCCTGACGAGCTGCCGTGGCGCGACGTGCTCGCGGTGGCGACACCCTACGTGGGCACGACCTGGTCGGGCGCGGTCGACTGGGACCCGGTCTCGACGCACGCCGACTGGTTCGACCGCTGGTCGGGGCGAGAGCTCGACCGCGACGACCCCTGGCAGTTCACGAACTTCCTCGTGCGATAGGGATTTCGCGCCGTCGCGCAACTGACCCACGGGCCGGCGCGCCAGCGGCGGCCCGTGGCCGTACCACACCGAAGAGCCAATACCCCGCGGGGGTATACACGTGCTTGCGCGCTTATACCCCAGGGGGTATACTGGCCAGGTGCCTCGTCGTCGAGGCGCGACGCCATATCGGTTGAAGGGGTGAAGTGATGGCCAAAGTCGTGATTTTGGGGGCCGGTATCTCGGGGCACACCGCAGCGCTTCATCTTCGACGACGATTGGGACGCGCCCACGAGGTCGTGATGGTGACGCCGAACTCGAAGTGGAACTGGATCCCGTCCAACATCTGGGTCGGGGTGGGCAAGATGACCACCGAGGACGTGACCTTCCCGTTGGCGCCGATCTATAAGCGCAAGGGCATCACGTTCCACCAGGCACTCGCCACTGAACTGCACCCCGAGGGGTCCGCCGAGATCGACCAGCCTTTCGTCACGGTGCGCTACACCAATCCGAAGCGGCTCGACCAGGTCGACACGATCACCTACGACTACCTCATCAACGCGACAGGGCCGAAGCTGAACTTCGCGGCGACGCCGGGTCTCGGGCCCGACGGCAACACCGTCTCGGTGTGCACGCCGGGTCACGCGGTGCAGGCTGCGACGGCGTTGGCCAACGCCATCACCAAGATGCGCCAGGGTCAGCGCCAGCGCATCGTCGTCGGTGTCGGTCATGGGACCTGCACCTGCGAAGGCGCGGCCTTCGAGTACACGTTCAACGTCGAGCACGAGATCCGCATGGCGGGCGTGCGCGACATGGCTGATGTCACCTACGTGACCAACGAGTACGAACTGGGCGACTTCGGGGTTGGCGGGATGGTGTTCACCCAGAACGGCTTCGAGACCACGAGCAAGCTCTGGACCGAGTCGCTGTTCCGCGAGCGTGACGTGAAGGCTGTCGTCCAGGCTCACGTCGAGCGGATCGAACCCGGCGTCATCCACTACGAGCAGCTCGACGGGTCCAAGAACGAGCTGCCCTTCGACTTCGCGATGCTGCTTCCCCCGTTCCGGGGTGTCGACCTGAAGGCCTTTAACCGCGCCGGCGAGGACATCACGAGTGAGGTGTTCCTGCCGAGCGGGTTCATGAAGGTGGACGCCAACTACACCGCGAAGCCCTACGGCGAGTGGAGCGCCGCCGACTGGCCGCGTACCTACGAGTCGAGCCGGTTCGCGAACATCTTCGCCGTGGGCATCGCCTTCGCCCCACCCCACCAGATCTCCCAGCCGCGTTCGAGCACGAACGGCACGGTCATCACACCCTCGCCGCCGCGTACGGGCATGCCGTCGGGGGTCATGGGCAAGACGGCCGCTTTCACCATCGTCGATCGGATCACGAATGGCCCGACGTCGCGTTCGCGAGAGGCTTCCATGGCCGACATGGGTGCGGCCTGCGTGGCGTCCTCGGGGATGGGTCTGCGTCGCGGCACGGCCGCCTCGATGACCATGTACCCGGTCGTGCCGGACTACGACCGCTTCCCGGCCACGGGGCGCAGCACCAAGGACACCTTCGGCGAGATCGGTCTCGCGGGCCACTGGATCAAGTACATGCTCCACGTGCTCTTTCTCTACAAGGCCAAGGCCCGCCCGCTCTGGTACCTGATTCCCGAATAGCCGACGAACGAACGAAGGAGAAACCATGGACAACGCCATTGCCGATATCAAGAACTCACCGCTGCCGCCGGCCCAGACTCTGCGCCGGCGCAACCACGTGCTGTTCCAACTGTGGCGATTCGTCGCGCTCAACGTGCGCTTCGTCACGATGATCTTCAAGGGAGACCACTGATGCCCAAAGCCGTCACACACGCCAGCACCTCGAGCGCCGACTCGCACGTTCTGCACGACCAAGCCCAACTCCACGCCATCGTCACCCGGCTCAAACGAGCGCACGGCCAGATGGGCGCCGTGGTGCGCATGTTGGAAGAGGGCCGGTCCTGCGAGGACGTGATCACGCAGATGGCCGCCGTGAACAAGGCCATCAACACCGCCGCGTTCACCCTCATCTCGTCCAGTCTGAAGGAGTGCATCATCGATCCCGAGATCAACTCCGACGACGTCACCACCAAACTACAAAAGCTCTTTTTGAGCCTGGCCTAAGGAGAAACATGCGAGTTGTCGTCATCGGGGGAGTGGCCGGCGGGATGTCCGCGGCGGCGAGGCTTCGGCGCCTCGACAGCGAGGCCGAGATCGTCGTC
>JAJYPU010000118.1 GCA_021795095.1 Actinomycetes bacterium
CGAGGCGGCGAAGGTCCCGTAACGCCTGGGCCAAGGTGGTGACGCCGAGCACCCGGAGTCCGGGCTGGGCGGCACTGCGAGCCGTCGCCACCTCGACGCTCGGCACCAAAAAGACCGTGGCGCCGGCGCGCTGGACGGCGACCGTCTTCTGCGCGACCCCCCCGACGTCGGTGACCTGGCCGTTGGGCGTGATCGCCCCGGTCGCGGCAACCACGGTCCCGCCGGTGAGCGACCCCCGGCTGAGCTGGTCGATCAGCGACAGGGTCAACGCGAGCCCCGCCGACGGTCCCCCGATGTAGTTCGTGTCAATGCTGAAGGTCGCTGGCAGGGCGTAGCTGACGCTGTCTTCGAGCACGACGCCGATGTTCGAGCGCGCCGGCCCGTGCACGCCCGCACAGAAGAACCCGCCACCGCCCGAGATCGGCGGCCCCGCGGTCACGCGCACCGTGACCGGGGACGAATAGGTGATCGTGCCCTTGGCGTCAATGTGCGCGCGCTGGATGCGAAGTCGCACCACCGCGCCCGGCGCCACGTCGTGCAGCACCCGCACCACCGCGCACGACGACGTCGTGGTCCGACCGTCCGCCCCGACGATCCGATCGGCCACGCGCACCGTCGCGCGACGGGCCGGTGACGACGCGATGACGGCTTCGACCACGGCCCCGTTCGCGACGCCGCGGATGTGCCAGCCGAGCGCGCGCAGCGCGGCCACCTCGGCCGCCTGCTTGGAGCGCGCCATCTCGAGGTACCCCTGAGCGCCGAGCTCATCGGTGGGCACTCCGGGCTCGACGAGCTGGTCGGCGGTGAGGAACTGCACGTGGCTCTGGAAGTGCATGGTCAGCCACTGCCAGGCCGTGAGCTGCTGGAGGTAGACGTCGGTGAGCAGGATCTTGTCGCGGTGGGTATCGGTGGTGAGGCCCTTCACGCCGATCAGGGGCCCAACGGGCGTGGCGTCCCCCGGGGTCATCGCGTAGTACGGCACCGTCCACGCGTGCAGGCCCACGACGGCGACGAGCACCAGGGCGACGACGACGAGGACCGCGACGGAACGCTGGCGCCGCGGAGATGGTGGAATTGGTGCATGGACCGTAATGACGCCACGCTACCGGAGCGACTCACCGAGTTGGTGCGCGCGCGCTTCGCCACCGACCCGGCGTCGGCCCGACTCATCCTCACCTCGCTCGACGCGCCCACGGCGCGCGAACGCGTGCTCGCACTACGCGTCGGCGCTTCGCGGCACCTGCTCGACGCCGCGGCGTGGCGACACGGCCTTGGCGACGACGACGGTGCGGTCAAGCGCGAGGCCCTCGTTGCGATCGCCGAGGGTGGTGGCGACGACGACGTGCTCGGGGCCGTGGTCGACCTGCTCGGGGACCCCGACCCGCTCGTCGTCGAGGGCGCGGCGTTCGCGCTCGGCGAGCGGCGTCACGGCGCCGGCCTCGCGCGGCTGATCGACCTCGCGGGCCACCACGACGACCCGCGCTGCCGTGAGGCGGCCGTGGTCGCCCTCGGGGCCCTCGGGGACGACGCCGCACTCGCGACCATCATCGCCGCGCTCGAGGACAAACCCCCCGTGCGCCGGCGCGCCGTCGTGGCGCTAGCGAACTTCGAAGGACTCGAGGTCGACGCCGCGCTCGCTCGCGCGCGCGAGGACCACGACTGGCAGGTCCGCTCGGCCGTCGACCGGCTCGACGCGGACTAGCGGTCGGCGTCGCGAAAGAGCGCGTGCAGCGAGGACATCTCGTCCAGGCAGAGCTCCAGGCCGCGGATGATCACCAGGTCGGGCTGGTCGGCGAGCAGGACATCCACGCCCGTGCTCGAGGCGATCAATTCGGCGAAGTCCATGAGCTTCGCGTGGCCTCCCACGAGAGTGAGTCCGCGCGCGCTGACATCCTGAGAGAGGTCCGGCGGGGCGCCCGCCAGTGAGTCTTGGACCATGTCCACCACCGCGTGGGCGACGTCGCGCACCGCGAGGTTCACAAGGTCAGCCCCGACGTCGACCTCGATAACGTCCCCGGTGTCAACGGTGCGCGCGACGACGGTCTCGGAGCGACCCTGGGTCCGTGCGAGAGCCGAGCCGAGGGATATCTTCAGCTGCTCGATCGTTGCGGGAGCGATCACGACGCCGTAGCGGTGGCGCACCATCGAGGCGATCGCCTGGTCAACGTCGATGCCACCCTGTCGGCGCGTCGCGCTGGTGACGATGCCGCCCAGCGAGAGCAGCGTCGCCTCTGAAGCGCCACCGCCGAGCACGGTCACGGCCGATCCGACGGGGTCCTGGACCGGTAGTCCGAGCCCGATCGCCGCGGCGAGGGGTGCCTCAATGAGACTGACCTCGCGGGCACCGGCCTGGATCGCAGCCTGGCGCAAGGCGCGCCGTTCAATGGCTGTGGCCAAGGACGGCACGCTCATCACGACGCGCGCGCGGCTCAGTTTGGACACCCCGACGCGGTCGAAGAGCCCCGACACCAGACGCGCGGTGACGTCGAAGTCGACGGTCGCCCCCTGGGCGAGTGGACGGAAGGCCACCACGTGGCGGCTCGTGCGCGCCACCAGGTCCAGCGCACCGGCGCCCACCTCGACCACCTCGCCCGAGCGCGTGTCGATGGCGACGATCGTCGGTTCGTTGAAGACGACGCCGTCGCCCATCATCGCCACCCGGCTCATCGAGGTGCCGATGTCCATTGCCACGTCCTGAGCCATTGGATCGATGTTAGAGCGACACTCCCCACACAAAAGTTGGCTCACGTCGGTCTGCGACGACGACGTCACGCCCCGAGCCGACGCCGGCCACCCGTCCGAGACGACGCTGACCAGGGTGCACCAGGGATTTTCGCATCGAGGCGGCCCCACCCGATCTGCGCTCTCCTGCCCACGAGTCGCGAGTGTCTCGGTTCAGGCGTCACCTCACGCTCGGGCGAGGGCGGGCCGCAAGACCGAACGGCCGGGCCCGCTACGAGGGACCATCCGCGCGGCGACCGGGTCCGACTCTCGGGCGCTGCGACGACGACGGGCTCGTCGCGTCACGGTCCCCCGTCACGTCGTCCAAATCCCAGCACTCGTCGAGGAACCGGAAAACCACCGGGAACGGAGGCGACGTGGCCGTTCGTGACTCATCCTCGACCCACGTTGCTGGAGACCGACCGGTATCGGGGGTCCACCGGTCACTAGCCTGGTCCGGCGTGGAACGACGAAAGAGGAATGGGCGGCGGCGACTCGGCCGTGGCCGGTCAGCACCACCTCCCGTCGACGCCCGGAACTGGCTACACCCCAGTGAACTGCCCGATTTCGGCCAACTCCCGGACTACCCTGTCGCCCCCGTGGGCGCGCGCGGCGCGCGGCTCGCGGGCGTCGTGCTCGTGCTCGTGGTAGCCGGGGCGGCGGCGGCGCTCGCGACCTCGCACGTCTCGATCCCGATCGCCCAGCCGATGACCCAGAATGTCTCCTACTCAGTCGCCAAGCTCCCCGAGGTGGTGCGACCGAGCGCGCTGCGGACGGTGGACCTCACGATTACGACCCCCGGCCACGTCTCGACGGTCGCGGCCATGGCCCTGCCCGGCAACCTCGCGGTCACGACCACCCCGATCCCGCGCGCGGCCCTCCTGACCGGTTGGATCCCCAACCACGCGACGTTCCCGGTCACCTGGGTCGGTCGCGACCCGCTGACCGGCTTCTCGATCGTGCGACTCAGTCAACCCGTCAAGCCACTCGTCCTCGCGCCGCTGCCGGCCAACACCTCGGTCACCGCCATCTCCCCGGTCATCATCGGCCCCGCGCAGCGTCCGCGCTTCACCTGGTCCACCACGACCCTCGGCGACCCGACGCTTCGCGCCTACGGCGTCATCAACTACCTCGCGACCCAGTCGGACCAGAACCTCAACGGCGTGCCCGGTGCCCTGGCGATCGACGCGACCGGCCACGTGGTCGCCGTGCTCGCGGCCGACCAGCAGTGGTACTCGGCCGAGTTCGTCGCCCGGGTGGCGACCATCGTCGCCCTCGAGCACGGCTGTCACGCCACGCTCAATATCGCCGGCGCCAGCGCCCAAGGCGGCGGCGCCCAGGTGACCAACGTCCCGCGCACGAGCCAGTCGCGTGGTCACCTTCAGCAGGGCGACATCATCACCAAGGTCGACAACCACGATATCGACTCCTGGGAGACGCTCCTGACGCTGTTGTACCTGACCCCATCGGGTACCAATGCCCGACTCACCGTTTTGCGCGGCACCCATACGGTCACCACCGTCGTCCACCTCGCCTGCGCCCTCTAAGGACTCTCCGCTCGCCATTAGTTTGGTGGCGTGAGCGATAACCCTTTCGGCGGCATGTTCGGCGACATCTTCAACATGCTCGGTCAACAGAGCCCGAACGCCTGGTTCGACACGGCCACCCAGCTGGCCCTCAACATCGCGCGCGGCACCGACGGGGATCCCAACCCCGAACCTATCGAGCGCCAGCGCCTGGAGGAGTTGGCCCCCTTGGTCGCGCGTCACGTCGACGCCCTCTTCTCGGTCTCGAGTGACGCCACGGTCACCGCGGTCAACCGGTCCGCGTTGACCCTCGCCGCCCTCGCGCAGTGGCGCCCCCTGATCGAGCCGAATCTGCACGCCACGAACATCGCCGTCCCGAGTGACGAGACCGACGGCGTGGCGCCGATGATGGCCCAGCTGGCGGCCGCGGTCGGTCCCCTGTTCGCCGGTTTCCAGGCTGGCTCGGTCGCCGGCCACTTCTCAGAACGGGCGTGGTCCCTGGCGGTGCTCGCCCTCCCGCGGCTGAACGAGGACCGGCTCATCGTCGTGAACAATCTGCGGGCCTTCGCCGACGAGTGGTCCCTCGAGCGTGATGAGGTCTACGTCTTCGCCCTCGCCCAGGAGTTCGTCGCCTCGCTCGTGCTCTCGCGCGAGGGCGCCGGTGACGCGCTGCGAGCCCTGCTGCTCGACTCGACCCACGAGGCTGCGGCCATCCAGGGCAACCTCATGGGCCGACTGCAGTCCTTGATGGGCGAGGGCGACATCAACGCGCTCATGGCCGATCCCGAACGGCTGCTCGAGGGCATTGAGCTACCCGAGGAGACCGACGCCACGCGCGCGATCAACGCCGCGACGAGTGTGCTGCTCGCCTTCTTCGAGGTCGCCGCACACGAGATCACCACCGCCATGCTCGGACCCCGCCCCCAGCTCGTCGAGGCCTACCGTCGTCATCGGCGAAGCGACGCGCGCGGCGAGGACGCCGCAGCGGCACTCTTCGGCATCGCCACCCAGGGCCCGCACCACGACGCCGCGCACGCCTTCGTCGAGCACCTGCGCGACGCCCACGGGCTGCGCGTGCTCGACGCGCTGCTGCGCGTGGACGGGCTACCGAGCGTCGAGGAACTCAACGACCCCGAGGCTTGGCTGGCCCGAGTCAACGCCTCACCGCTCGCCTGAAACAGGTTTCGCGCCGAGCGCAACCGTGGCGCCGGCGCAAAGAGGCGGCCGCCTCGAGGTTAGGCCGAGGCTTCCTCGTCGTAGCCGAGATTCCACTCGACGAGCAGATTCTCGCGCTCGGCGTCGCGGTTCACGCGGTCGCGATTGCGACGGAACTGCGGGTCGTGTGGCGGCAAGAAGCGCAGGCGTGCGTCGATCCGGTCGACGAAGGCCTGGATCTGCTCCTCGTCGCCGAAGACCATGCGGCACTCCCAGTGGGGCGCGACCGGGCCGAGGTAGATGACCTGGACGTGACCGACCGGGTCGGTGACCTCGGTGGATTCAGTGGTCGGGACCTGGCTCACGGTGCTCCTTCGTCTTGACGGGCTCAGTCTACCGGGGCCCACTCGGTCGGCCACGCTCGACGAC
>JAJYPU010000015.1 GCA_021795095.1 Actinomycetes bacterium
AGCGAGCCTCGAGGTCTGTGCGCTGCTGTTGAAAGAGGGCGAGCAGCGCGTCGAGCAGGACCTGAAGTACGTCGGCTTCTCCATCGGCCCCGCCTTCGTCGTGGGCTACGGACTCGACGTGAGCGAGCGCTACCGCAACCTCGACGGCATCTACACCTACGTCGGCGAGGCCTGAGGTGGTCGATCGCCCGCGCGTGGAGGCCCTGGTGCGCGAGCTCCTCGAGGCGATCGGCGAGGACCCGACCCGCGAGGGCCTGCTCGAGACGCCCCGGCGGGTGTCGGATATGTACGTCGAGCTCTTCGAGGGGCTCGAGGCCGACCCCGGCGAGCACCTGCGCGTCACCTTCGAAGCCGCCCACGACGAGATGGTGATGGTGCGCGACATCCCCTTCACCTCGTTGTGCGAGCACCACCTCGTCCCCTTCATCGGCCACGCCCACGTCGCCTACCTGCCCGGCACCGACGGGCGGATCACCGGACTGTCGAAGATGGCCCGCCTGGTCGAGGGCTACGCGCGCCGCCTCCAGGTCCAAGAGCGCATGACCACCCAGATCGTCGAGGCGATGGAGCGTGAGCTCACCCCGCGTGGCTCGATCGTGGTGCTCGAGGCCGAGCACTTCTGCCTCTCGATGCGCGGCGTGAAGAAGTCGGGGGTCACCACGGTGACCTCGGCCGTTCGCGGGGTCTTCCGCGACGACCCGGCGTACCGCGCCGAGGCCCTGCAGTACATTCACCAGCGGCGGTCGACGTGGCACTAGGACCGGGCGTCCTGGGCATCGTCAACGTCACGCCTGACTCGTTCTTCCCCGAATCGCGCACGGCCGTCCCACTGGACGCCGTGGCGCGCGGGCGCAACTTCTTCGAGCTGGGGTGTGACGCCGTGGACGTGGGTGGTGAGTCGACACGTCCCGGGTCGACCCCGGTCTCGGCCGACGAGGAGCTCGCGCGCGTCGTGCCGGTCGTCGAGCAGCTCGCGGTCTACGGACCGGTCTCGGTGGACACGACCAAGGAGGTCGTCGCGCGCGCCGCGGTCGCGGCGGGTGCCTTGGTGATCAACGACGTCTCGAGCTCCCTGCTCGAGGTCGCCGCCGAGCTCGGGGTCGGCTACGTCGCGATGCACGCCCAGGGCACGCCGACCACGATGCAGGTGGCCCCGCACTACGACGACGTCGTCGAGGAGGTCTACGCCTTCCTCGAGGGCGAGGCGCGCCGGGCCCGCGCCGCGCGAATCGAGCGGCTCTGGCTCGACCCCGGCATCGGATTCGGCAAGACCGCGGACCACAACTGGGCCCTGCTCGCGAACCTCGAGCGCTTCGTCGACCTCGCCCACCGCTACGACGCGCAGGTCCTCGTTGGCACGAGCCGCAAGCGGTTCCTCGGCGACCTCGCCGATCCGCCGCTCGGAGTCGAAGAGCGTCTGGAGGGCTCACTCGCCAGTGCGGCGTGGGCCATGCTCTGCGGGGCCGACCTCGTGCGAGTCCACGACGTGGCGGCGACCGTGCAGCTGCGCGACGTGGTGACACGTCCGATCGATGAGGTGGGACCGTGAGGGGCAAGTGGGCGGTCGGGATCGAACCGCGGAACTTCACCTGGGTCTTTCGCGGGATCCTCGCCGTCTCCGAACGCCCGGGAGGCTCGACGGCGGTCCATCGGCGCGTGCGGCGTGACGAGGAGCTGCTGTGGCTGCGACACCAGGGCTTCACGCGGATCATCTCGATCCTGCCCGTGATGCAGAACCTCAACAACTACCTCGAGCAGGGTATGTCCGCCGCCCACTACGCCCTGCGCGGCGGTCCCCAGCAGCGAGACGTGCTCGACGCCTGTTACCGCGACCTCGCCGATTCCATGGCCGCGGGCGTCGTCGTGCTGCTTCACGGCGACGACGTGTCCGACCGCCTGCTCGGAGTCGTCGCCGGTTACCTCGTCTGGTCCAAGCGGGTCGCCTCGGTGCCGGCCTCGATCGCGCTCGTCGAGGCGCTGTTCCGTCGCTCGATCGGCCCCGACGGTCGCTCGGTGCTCGTCGACCTGCCGGAGCGAGCGTGAGCGACCGCATCGAGATCCGAGGGCTCCGCTGCGCGGTCATCGTGGGGGTGCTCGTCGAGGAGCGTGACCGCGCCCAACCCATCGAGATCGACGTCGACATCGAACGCCCGATCGAGGGCGCGGCGATGAGCGACGACCTGGCTGAGACCACCAACTACGCCGAGGTTGTGAGCCTGGCGCGCCGGATCGCGACCGAGGGGCGATTCTTGCTCCTCGAGACCCTCGTCTATCGCGTCGCGCGCGAGGTGCTGGCCGCCGACGAGGCGATCGAGGCGGTGACGGTCGCCGCGCGCAAGCTCCGTCCACCGGTGCCCGAGGACGTGGCGACGATCGGCGTGCGCACCACCGTTCGGCGCTGACGTGCGGGCGTTCCTGTCGTTCGGCTCGAACGTCGGCGACCGGGCCGAACACCTTCGAGCGGGCGTAGCGCTCGTCGCGGGAACCGACCCCTACCGCCTGTCACGGGTCTATGAGACCGAGCCCCTCGGCGGCGTGGCCCAGGGCGACTTCTGGAACCTCGTGATGGAGCTCGTTACCGACGTGAGCCCGTGGGCACTGCTCGAACGCGCTCAGCGCGCCGAGGCCCAGCGCGACCGCACCCGCGAGGTCCGCTGGGGTCCGCGCACGCTCGACGTGGACGTGCTTTGGATCGAGGGTTTCACGAGTGACGACCCCCGCCTCACGGTGCCTCACCCGCGCGCGATGGAGCGGGCGTTCGTCGTCGTACCGTGGCGCGAGCTGGCGCCCGAGCTCATCAGCGAGTTCGACGTCGAGCGCGCGACGGGTCGGGTCGTCGCACTGGATACACTCGAGATGTTGCAGTAACCGAACGGCACCCTCGGGGCCGGAACGGAGCAGAGATGAGAATCGCCATCGTTGGGGCCGGGCGAGCCGGCACGTCTTTCTCCTCGGCGCTGGCGCGCTGCGGGCACCGCGTCGAGCTGGTGCACCACGACGAACTCGAGCGCATCGGTTTAGTCGACCTCGTCCTGCTCGCGGTGCCCGACGACGCTATCGCCACCACCGCCGCGCGACTCCCGGTCGAGTCCATGCGCGTCGTCGCGCACGTGGCGGGCTCGCGCACACTCGCGGTACTCGCGCCGCACCCGCGCGTCGCGTCGATCCACCCGCTCATCACCATGCCGGGCGACGACGTGGGGGCGCAACGACTCGTGGGCGCCACGTTCGCGGTGGCGGGCGATCCGCTCGTTCGCGAGTTGGTCACGTCGCTGCGCGGTCGCGCACTCAGCCTGAGCGACGAACAGCGCACCGCGTACCACGCGACGGCGACCGTGGCGGCGAACCACCTCGTGGCGTTGTTCGCGCACGTCGAGCGCCTCGCCGAGCACGCCGGGCTGAGCCTCGAGGACTTCTTGCCGCTCGCGCGCATGGCGCTCGACGACGTCGCCGAGCGCGGCGTGGAGCGGGCCCTCACCGGTCCGGCCTCGCGCGGCGACCTCGCGACGATTGACGCCCACCTCGGCGCCATCCCCGCGCGCGAGCGCGCGACCTACGTGGCGCTCGCCCAGGTGGCCTTTGACGTGGCGGAGCGACGATCGCGTTCACTCGCCTGATGCGTCGGGTCGTCGACATCGAGCAGTGGCGACGACTGGCCGAGGACCAGCGTGCCGGCGCCCGTCGGGTCGGCCTGGTCCCGACCATGGGTGCGCTGCACCGCGGACATCAGTCACTAGTCGAGGCGGCTCTCGCGAACGGCGACTACGTCATCATGACGATCTTCGTCAACCCGCGCCAGTTCAACGACCCGAGCGACCTGCGCGCCTATCCGCGCACGCCCGAGGCCGACCGTGAGCTCGCCGAGTCGATCGGTGTCGACGCGCTCGTCGAACCCACGATGGCCGAGATGTGGCCGGCCTACCCCGACCCGACGCCGACCACGGTGTCGGTGGCGGGGCTCGGCGACGTCCTCGAGGGCGCCGGGCGGCCGGGCCACTTCGACGGCGTCGCGAGCGTGGTGGCGAAGCTGGCGATCGTGACGGGGCCGTCGCGGATCTACTTCGGGCAGAAGGACTTCCAACAGCTCGCCGTCGTGCGCCGGATGGTACTCGATCTGGGCCTGGACGTCGAGGTCGTCGGCTGTCCGATCGTGCGCGACGACGACGGGCTCGCCCTGTCGAGTCGCAACGTGCGCCTCGACGCACCCGCGCGCACCCGCGCGCTGGCGCTCAATCGCGCGCTCACGCTCGCGAGCGAGCTCGACGGTCCGGCGAGCGCGATGCGTGCGGTGATGCGCGCGACGATGGAGGCCGCCGACGTGGTCGTCGGCTACGCCGAGGTCGTGGACCCGGCGACGCTCCAACCGCTCGACGACGGGGCCACCGGCCCGGCCCGCGCGCTGGTCGCCGGCGTGGTCGACGGCGTGCGATTGATTGACAACCGTGCAGTCGAGCTGCGGAGGGAACGCTGATGCTACTGGCCATGGACGTGGGCAACACTGAGACCGTCATCGGGCTGTTCGGCAAGCCGAGTCCCGACACCGGCGACGCGATGGGCTTTGCGAGGGCGTCGGACGAACGGGGACTCGCGTATCACTGGCGCCTGTCGACGATCGTGGAGCGGACGCCGGACGAGCACGCGATGGTGCTCACCCAACTGCTGGACCTCGAGGGCCTGGACCTGCGCGAGACGGTGAGCGCGATCGCGATCTCGTCCTCGGTGCCAACGGTCTCGACCCAGTTGCGAAGGATGGCCAATCGGTGGTTCGCGTCACTGCCGATCACGGTGCTCGGTCCGGGCACCAAGTCCGGCATGGCGATCCTCTACGAGAACCCCCGCGAGGTCGGCGCCGACCGGATCGCCAACTCGGTGGGGGCCTACGACCTCTACCCGGGTGCGGCGGTGGTCGTCGACATGGGCACCGCCACCACCTTCGACGCGATCAGCGCCAAGGGCGAGTACCTGGGCGGTGCCATCGCTCCCGGTGTCGCGATCTCCCTCGAGGCGCTCTACACCGAGGCCTCCGCGCTGCGCTCGGTCGAGCTCATCGCGCCGCGTTCGGTCATCGGTCGCTCGACGGTGGAATCCATCCAGTCGGGCGTTCTCTACGGGTTCGCCGCCCAGGTCGACGGGGTCACCCAGCGCATCCTCGAGGAGCTCGGCGAGGCGACGGTCATCGCGACGGGTGGTCTCGCGGGCTTGATCGCGCCGCACACGAAGCTGGTCCAGTACGTCGAACCGTGGCTGACCCTGCACGGATTGCGTATCGTACATGAACGGAATCATTCGGGAGACCAGTCGTGACCACACCGTATTCATTCGCCCACAACGCCTACGCGGGCGACTTGCAACAGGCGTGGGACCATCTCATCGACGGCGAGGAGTCGGGCGTAACGGTTCACGTGGCCGGGCGCGTCATGCTGCTGCGCACGCAGGGCAAGCTCGCCTTTGCGACCATGCGCGACTCCACCGGCGAGATTCAGCTCTTCGCGCTCGCCGCACTGACTGAGGGCTTCGACGAGTTCGTGAAGCTCCACCTCGGCGACTGGGTCGGGGTCGCCGGCGAGATCGTGCGCACCAAGCGTGGCGAGCTGTCGGTGAAGGTCGGCTCCTGGAAGACCCTCGCGGTCGCCCAGCACAACTTCGGCGACAAGTGGGCGGGCATCGCCGACTTCGACCTGCGCTACCGCCACCGCGAGGCCGACCTATGGGCCAACGAGAAGTCCCGTACGACCCTGGCGCGACGCAGCGAGGTGGTGCGCGCGGTGCGCGAGCGCTGCTGGGCGGCCAACTTCATGGAAGTCGAGACGCCGATCCTCAACCCGATCCCGACGGGCGCGTCGGCCCGGCCCTTCGCCACGTTCCACAACGCGCTCGACAGCGAGTTCTACTTGCGAATCGCACCCGAACTGTGGCTCAAGCGGCTCGTGGTGGGCGGCTTCGAGCGGGTTTTCGAACTCGGTCGAGTCTTTCGTAATGAGGGGGTGAGCCCCCGGCACAACCCCGAGTTCACGATGCTCGAGCTCTACGCGGCGTACTGGGACTTCGAGGACATGATGACCTTCACCGAGGAGCTCGTCGCGGGGGTCGCCGCCGACGTGCTTGGCTCGACCGAGACGACCTACCAGGGCCGCCCGCTCTCTTTTTCGACTCCGTGGCCCCGACGTTCGATGGCCGAGCTCGCGAGCGAGGCCGTTGGCGAGGAGGTCTCGGTGCACACGTCGAAGTCGCGATTGGCGGACCTGCTTGTCGAGCGTGACGTCGAGGTGCACGACGCCTGGGGCGCGGGGCGCTGTCTCGCCGAGCTCTTCGAGGTGACGGTCGAGACGTCGTTGTGGGAGCCGATCTTCGTCACCGAGCATCCCGTCGAGGTCTCACCGCTCGCGCGGCGCCACCGCCGCGACCCCGAGCTCACAGAGCGCTTCGAGTCCTATGCCGTCGGGCGTGAGCTCTCCAACGGCTTCAGCGAGCTCAACGACCCCGTCGACCAACGCAGCCGCTTCGAGGAGCAGGCCCGTCTCGCCGCGGCCGGCGACGACGAGGCGATGCGGATCGACGAGGACTACGTGCGAGCACTCGAGTGGGGGTTGCCCCCGACGGCCGGCCTCGGCGTCGGTATCGACCGGCTCGTCATGTTGATGACCGACGAGTCGAACATCCGTGAGGTGATCGCGTTCCCGACGCTGAAGCCACTACGCGGTTGACCGACGCTCGAACGGTTCGGGACATGTGAGCTTGTGAACATGGACGGTCGTGGCGCTTGCGCGGTAGTTGTCGGGCGATGGATGGCATCGGCCCTGATGGACTGCGGGCCCGTGTAAATACGGCAAAAGTCCCGGTAAAGCGAACGCGATTCAGAGAAATTAGACGCCTCACTCACAGGGAGTTCTCAGGGAACTCACACCGTTCTCCCAGGGTCACTTTGCGCGCGTCAACTAGCGTCCTTCTGGGGCCGCTCGCCCTGTTTCGCCTACGCAAGGAGTGTGATTATGCGAGTCGGTTTGGTTGGATTCGGCAAGACCGGCGTTCCGGTAGCCTCCGTGATACTACGAGACCCGAAAATGCAACTCGTGTGGGTCGTACGGAAAAGTGATGTAAAAGCGCACCATTCGGCCGCAGAATTTCTTGATATACCGTGCGATGATCCTGCACTAATTATCACCGCGGGTGAGATCGACGCCCAGCAGTTGCTCAACGACCACCCGGTCGACGTGATCATCGACTTCTCCTCCGAGGAGGGGCTCGATTACTACATGGGTGCGGCGGCAGCACGCCGGGTGAACGTGGTGACGGCAATCTCGCACTACTCCGAGGCCCAGCAGCAGAAGCTCCGACGTCTGAGCCAGAGCACCGCGGTGCTCTGGTCACCCAACATCACCGTCGGGGTCAACTTCCTCATCCTCGCGGCCCAGTCCCTACGCCGTATCGCGCCACACGCCGACATTGAGATCCTCGAGGAGCACTTCAAGCTCAAAGACGGCGTCTCGGGCACGGCCAAGTTGATCGGCGAGGCCCTCGACGTCTGTGAATCCGACATCAAGTCCGTACGGGCCGGCGGCATCATCGGCGTGCACGAGATCCTGTTCGGTTTCCCCTATCAGGTGGTGCGGCTGCGCCACGAGTCGATCTCGCGCGAGGCCTTCGGTGACGGCGCGCGCTTCGCTGCGGTGGGCCTCGCCGGCAAGTTGCCGGGCCTGTACACGATGCAGGACCTGATGACCCCGATGTTCGCCTCGGCCCCACCGGTGCGGCGGCCCGAGCGCGCCCGGCGCAGGGGTTTCACGTTGCGCCGCGTGCCCGAGTCGCCGGTACGCGCTGAACGTGCGGCCGCACTTTCGGATCAGACGCCCGTGTGATCGACGTCGGTACCGGTTTTTCAGTGGGCTGGTAGGTCCTCGAGGAGTGACTCGATGAGCGAGCCAAAACCTCGCCGCAGGCCCTCGCTCGGCAAGGTGGCGAGTGACTCCTGGGCCAGCCCGAGGAAGCGCTGGGCCGCGACGACCGTGCGCTCGACTCCGTCGGTCGCGACCACGAGCTTGCGGGCACGTTCGCGGTCGGCGTCGTTCAAGACCGCGCCGAGGATCGAGCGGAGCTCGTCACCGACCGACGGGTCACGCAGCGCGTAGAGCGTCGGCAGGTTGTAGATGCCCTCGGCGAGGTCCTGGCCGGCCGGTTTGCCCAGTTCGTTGTCCACCGCGGTGACATCCAGGATGTCGTCGCGCAGTTGGTAGACCATCCCAAAGCACCGGCCGAACTCGCTGAGCGCCTCGGTGTGGGCGGGTTCGTGGTCGGCGGTGATCGCACCGACGCGGCAACTGGCCGCCATGAGCGAGCCGGTCTTACCCTCGATCGCCTCGAAGTAGTCGTCCTCGGTGCGCTCGACGGAGAAGGCCGTTCGCACCTCGGAGACCTGGCCGCGGGTGAGCCACGCGAGGGTGCGCGCCATCAGTCCCGCCACGTCGGTGCCGAGGTCGGCGGCGATGCCCGCCGATCGGGCCATCAGGTAGTCACCGGCGACGATGGCGACGAGGTTGCCGTATCGGGCGTTGACGCTGTCGACGTTGCGACGCACGTCGGCCTCGTCCATGACGTCGTCGTGGTAGAGCGACGCGAGGTGCATCAGTTCGAGTGAGATCCCGCCGAGCAGGTCCTCCTCGGAGGCCTCGCGCTCCCCGAAGGTGGCCGCGGCGATCGCGAGCATCGGGCGCAGCCGCTTGCCACCGGCGTAGATCAGATGCGTGGTGACGGCGTCGAGGTAGGGGTCGCCGACGACGACCGACTCGGCGAGCAGGGCTTCGAGACGCTCGAGGTCGCGCTCCACCAGGGGCAATTGGAGTCGCTCGTGCGGATTCACGTTCCCACAATAGATGAGCCATGACGGGGCGTCGGCGGGCGAGGTCGCCCGCGCGCCCGCCGCCGGTACACTGCTAACTATCAGCGCATAAAGGATGAACGTTGTTCGAACGATTTACAGATCGAGCCCGGCGAGTTCTCGTACTGGCACAAGAGGAAGCCCGCGAGTTGAACCACGCGTTCATCGGGACCGAGCACATCCTCCTGGGCCTCATTCGCGAGGGTGAAGGGGTCGCCGCCAAGGCACTGGACGCCCTCGGGATCACGTTCGACGTGGTGCGCGAGAAGGTCGAAGAGGCCATCGGGACGAACTCAAACCCCTCACCCGGGTCACCACCCTTCACGCCTCGGGCGAAGAAGGTCCTTGAGCTTTCACTGCGCGAGGCGCTCCAGTTGGGTCACTCCTACATCGGCACCGAGCACATGCTGCTCGGCCTGGTGCGCGAGGGCGACGGCGTGGCCGCCCAGGTCCTCAACGACCTCGGGGCCGACATGGCCCGGGTCCGCACCCAGGTGATCCAGATGATGTCGGGCCAGTCCGGCAAGGAAGCCGGCGCGACGGTCTCCTCGAGCGGTCAGAAGGGCGACGTCGAGGCCACCGGCGGTTCGGCCGTGCTCGACCAGTTCGGCCGCAACCTCACCCAGTTCGCGCGCGAGGGCAAGCTCGACCCACTGGTCGGACGCGAGAAGGAAGTCGAACGCGTCATGCAGGTCCTGTCGCGTCGCACCAAGAACAACCCGGTGTTGATCGGTGAGCCAGGCGTCGGCAAGACCGCGATCGTCGAGGGCCTCGCCCAGAAGATTGTCGCCAACCAGGTTCCGGTGACCCTCGCCGACAAGCAGCTCTACACGCTGGACCTCGGCGCACTCGTCGCGGGCAGCCGTTACCGCGGTGACTTCGAGGAGCGGTTGAAGAAGGTGCTCAAGGAGATCCGCACGCGCGGTGACATCATCCTCTTCATCGACGAGATCCACACCCTGGTGGGTGCCGGGGCCGCGGAGGGCGCGATCGACGCGGCGTCGATCCTCAAGCCGATGCTCGCGCGTGGCGAGCTCCAGACCGTCGGGGCGACGACAATCGACGAGTACCGCAAGCACATCGAGAAAGACGCCGCCCTCGAGCGCCGGTTCCAGCCGGTCAAGGTCGATCAGCCCTCGGTCTCGATGACCATCGAGATCTTGAAGGGTCTGCGCGAGGTCTACGAGGAGTTCCACGCGGTCAAGATCACCGATCAGGCGCTGATCGCGGCGGCGAACCTCGCCGACCGCTACATCGCGGACCGCTTCTTGCCCGACAAGGCGATCGACCTCATCGACGAGGCCGGTAGCCGCCTGCGCATCCGTCGGATGGACGCCCCGCCGGCCGCCAAGCGCTTCGACGAGGACATTGCACGCGTGCGCGCCGACAAGGAGACCGCCATGGAGCGCGGTGCTCTGGAGCAGGCCAAGGCGCTCGAGGAGCAGGAGCGCGACCTCGTGGCGAAGAAGGACGAGCTCGACGCGACCGTCGCCTCGTCCGGTGGTGCCACCTTCGACCTGGTCGACGAGGACACCATCGCCGAGGTGCTCGCCAACTGGACCGGCATCCCGGTCTACCGGCTTACCGAGGAGGAGACGTCCAAGCTGCTGCGCATGGAGGACGAACTCCACAAGCGCATCATCGGACAGGACGAGGCGATTGCAGCACTCAGCCGCGCCATCCGTCGTACGCGCGCGGGTCTGAAGGACCCGAAGCGACCCGGTGGCTCGTTCATCTTCCTCGGCCCGACTGGCGTGGGCAAGACCGAGCTCGCCAAGACGCTCGCCGAGTTCCTCTTCGATGATGAGGACGCGTTGATCCAACTCGACATGTCTGAATACATGGAGAAGCACTCGGTGAGTCGACTCGTTGGCTCGCCCCCCGGCTACGTCGGCTACGACGAAGGTGGGCAGTTGACCGAGGCGGTGCGACGCAAGCCGTTCTCCGTCGTACTCTTCGACGAGGTCGAAAAGGCCCACCCCGACGTCTTCAACACCCTGTTGCAGATCCTTGAGGACGGCCGCTTGACGGACTCACAGGGTCGCGCGGTCGACTTCAAGAACACCATCTTGATCATGACCTCCAACCTGGGCACCGCCGACCTGCGCAAGGCCGCGATCGGCTTCGGCAAGGTGTCGGACCTCGCGACGCACGAGCGCATGAAGGAGAAGGTCAACCAGGCCCTCAAGGCGCACTTCCGTCCCGAGTTCCTCAACCGCATCGATGAGACCATCGTCTTCCACGAGCTGACCAAGCCCGAGGTCATCGCCATCGCCCAGCTGTTCATCACGCGTCTGCGCGACCAGCTGTCGGTGCAGGGACTCGGACTCGAGTTGTCGGCGACCGCGCAGGGCTACCTCGCCGACAAGGGCTACGACCCCGAACTCGGCGCGCGGCCACTGCGTCGCGCGGTCCAGCAGTACGTCGAGGACGTGCTCAGCGAGAAGATCCTCTTCAAGGAGTTCCACGCGGGCCAGACCATCGTCGTGGACACGACCGAGGGACCCGATGGCCCGATGCTCACCTTCGAGGGGGTCGAGGGGCTGCCGCCGTCAGTCGACTTCGAGGACGTCGCTCCCGAGCCAGAGGCGTGACAGTCGCCGTCTAACGTGCGTCGGGTGAAGACCCGATCAGAGTTCGTGTGTGAGAGTTGCGGGGCGCTCAGCGCCCGCTGGGTCGGACGCTGCGGTTCCTGTGGCGCGTGGAACGCCGTGGCCGAACGCAGCACGCCCGGCGGCCGCAGTGCGGTGCTGGCGCCGACGCCGATCCTGGCGGCTCGGATCGACGACGGGCTCACCATGCCGACCGGCGTGGGTGAGCTCGACCGGGTGCTCGGTGGGGGACTGGTCGCCGGCTCGACGACGCTGCTGTTCGGCGAGCCCGGCGTCGGCAAGTCCACGCTCGCCCTCCAGGCCATGCGGTCCCTCGCGATGGCCGGTTCCGTCGTGGTGCTCGTGGCGGCCGAGGAGTCGGCCGCCCAGGTGGCGCGGCGGGCCCGGCGGCTAGGACCGGTGCCCGCGGACCTCGCGGTGGTGGCGACGAACGACGTCACCACGGCCGAACAGGTGATCGAACGCTACCGGCCGACGCTCGTGGTCGTGGACTCGGTGTCGGCGTTGCGAGACGAAGGGATCAGCGGTTCGTCGGGATCGGTGAATCAGGTTCGCGCCGCCGCCGAGCGGCTCTGCGCGATGGCCAAGGCCACCGACACCGCGCTCGTGCTCATCGGACACGTCACCAAGGACGGCGAGTTGGCCGGTCCACGGGCGTTGGAGCACGTGGTGGACACGGTACTGCGCATCGAAGGTGATCGACACGGCTCGCTGCGCGTCGTTCGGGCGCTGAAGCACCGCTTCGGGCCGACGGGTGAGGTCGGCCTCTTCGAGATGGTCGCCGACGGCCTGCGCGAACTGCCCGATGGCTCGCTCAATCCGCCGGGTCCGGGACTCGACGTGCCCGGTGTCGTCTGGAGCGTCACCAACGACGGCAGTCGGTCACTCTCGGTCGAGATCCAGGCCCTCGTCGCCTCGAGCACGGGGTCGCCCCGCCGGGTCGCCCACCAGGTCTCGTCCCAGCGTCTCGCCCTGCTGCTCGCGGTGCTCGAGGCCCGGTGCGGGGTCGAACTCGGCGGGTCGGACGTCTTTGCGACCACGGCCGGGGGGCTACCCGCGGTCGAGCCGGGCGTCGACGCCGCCCTGGCACTCGCAATCGCCTCGGCGGCGATCGGGTTCGTCGTCCCGGCGAACCTGGCAGTCGTGGGTGAGGTCGGACTCGCCGGCGAGCTGCGCCCGGTCAGCGGGCTCAGCCGTCGGCTCACCGAGGTTCGACGCCGTGGGGCCGAGCGGGTGGTCGTCCCGGCCGGATCGGCCCTGGAACCAGCGGCGGGGCTGGACCTCATCGTCTGTCGCCGGCTGGTCGACGTAATCGAGGCCGTGCAACCCGTCACGGTTTGAGTGAAGTTTGGTAGAATGGATAGTCCCCCACGAACGCCCCGCGGCGTCGGTCGGCTAGGAGCTACTGCGCAATGACTGTCCGGAAATATAAGAAGGGCGACCGTCTCGTTTACCCTCATCACGGTGCCTGTACGGTCGAGAAGATCGAGAAGATGACGGCGTTTGACGTCAAGCAGGACTACTTGAAGCTCAAAGTCGCCTACACCGACCTCGTGCTGATGGTGCCGGTCGCGAACGCCGAGTCGGTCGGTTTGCGCGACGTGATCAACGACGAAGAGGTCGAAGAGGTCTTCGCGGTGCTTCGCAAGAAGGAAGCGCGCATGCCCACCAACTGGTCGCGCCGCTTCAAGAACCACTCGGAGAAGTTGCGCTCTGGTGACATCTACCAGGTCGCCGAGGTCGTGCGGAACCTCTCGATCCGCGATAAGGACAAGGGTCTCTCCGCCGGCGAGAAGCGCATGCTGACCCGGGCGCGCCAGATCCTGGTCTCGGAGCTCACGTTCGCACTGAACGTCGACACCGAAGCGGCCGAAGAGAAGCTCGCCTCGGTCCTGCCGTAGCCATGACCGTGGCCGCCGTCGTCGTCGCCGGCGGTCGAGGAACGAGGTTCAGGGGACTGAAGCAGTTCGCGGACCTTAACGGACGCTCGGTCGCCGCGTGTAGCGTCGCAGCCGCGCGTAGCGTCGCGCCCCACGTCGTGCTGGTCGTGCCCGAGGACTACGCCGGCGCCGGCGAGGGAGCCGACGTCGTGGTCCACGGTGGGCCCACTCGTGCGTCGTCCGTTCGCGCGGGCCTCGCCCATTGTGCTGACGCCTCGATCGTCGTCATCCACGACGCCGCGAGGCCGCTGGCGAGCCCGGCGCTCTTCGCCGCAGTCGTGCGGGCGGTCCAAGATGGGGCCGACGCCGCAGTCCCCGGGCTCGCTGTGACCGACACGGTCAAGCGGGTCGACCGAGTAGGCGCCGCGGTGGTCGCGGTGGCGACCCTCGAACGTGATGAACTGGTGACTGTGCAGACCCCACAAGCCTTTCGACGCGACGCACTCGTGCGTGCACATGCCGCCACGGGTGAGGCAACGGACGACGCCGCCCTCGTCGAGGCCGTCGGCGGTCGCGTCATCGTGCTACCCGGTGAACCCGAGAACGTGAAGATCACCGAGCCAGCGGACCTCGCACGGATGCGCGGCCCCTGGTCGTCGCTTCGCATTGGACATGGTGTCGACGTGCACCGATTCAGCGACGACGCTGCGAGACCGCTCTGGCTCGGGCTCACTGAGGTGCCCGATGCGCCAGGGCTCGCGGGGCACTCGGACGCCGATGTCGCCACTCACGCGGTCGCGGACGCCCTGTTGGGCGCTGCTGGCCTCGGAGACATCGGTCGACACTTTCCGGACACGGATCCGTCCACAGCGGGCATCTCATCCAAGACGCTGCTGTCAGCCGTCGTCGAATTGACCCGCGACGCGGGCTATCGCGCGGTCTCGGTCGACGTGACGATCATCGCGCAACGGCCGAAGCTCGCGCCGTTCATGACGACGATGACAGAACGACTGAGCGACGTGGTCGGCGCGCCGGTGTCGGTGAAGGCGACCACCACGGAGGGACTTGGCGCGATTGGTCGCACCGAGGGCATCGCCGCCACCGCCGTGGCGATCCTGGGGGCGTTGTGAGCCCCCGCCCGCCGCGCCGGCCATCGGGCCCGCCACCTCGCCGAGGGCGCGGCGGTTCACCGACTGGTCCCGCCAATCAGAACCGTCGCCCGATGGCCAAGGACAAGGAAGGTCTGGGGGGTGAACAAGTCGAGGGACGACGCGCAGTGCTCGAACTCTTGCGTGCCGGTCGTCGCACCGTGAATCGGATACTGGTCGCCGACGCGCAGGACCCCGCCGAGATTCTCGACGAGATTGAGCGTGAGGCCCAGCGCCGTCGGGTCCCGGTTCACCTCGTGTCGATGGCGAGACTTGACCGAGAAGCGCGTACTGAGGGTCACCAAGGCGTGGTGGCATTCGCGTCACGTCTGGAAACGGTGATCCTCGACGACCTGATCAACGCCCCGCACCCGTTCCTACTGGTCTGTGACGGTGTCACCGACCCTCGCAATCTCGGGGCAATGTTGCGAAGTGCCGATGGCGCCGGTGTCACGGGCGTGGTTTTGCCGCGTCATCGATCGGCGCGAATCGCGCCGACGGTGACTAAAACCGCTGCGGGTGCCATCGAATATCTGACGTTCTGCGACGTTGGCGGCGTACCCAGTGCGCTGGACGCCATGAACAAAGCCGGGATCCTGACCGTTGGACTCGCTGGTGAGGCAAGCTCATCGCTCTACGACCTCGATCTCGGTTCGGTTCCAGTCGCGCTGGTGGTTGGTAGTGAAGAGCGCGGACTCGCGGCACTGACGCGCAAGCGCTGCGCTGCTGTGGCGTCCATTCCGCAATTGGGGCATGTCAGCTCGCTGAACGCTGGCGTTGCGCTGTCAGTCGCGGCTTTTGAGGTCGCGCGGCAACGACGTCTCGCTATCTGAACGAGCGGGCCGAAGTTTCTTCATTCTCGAATTCGTAAAATTAATTCGATTCAATTTCAAATTGCCTCTCGTTGTCATACATTGACCTTCAACCTTTGGCGGCATCTCAAGAGCTGGTGCGTTTTATGACTGGCGCAACCGTCAAATTAATTACCTTGAAGGATGAGATGTATGCCTCTGAATTACATCAGGAACGTGAGTTACAAGTTGAAATCCCACACCAATGCGCTGAGTTTGATCAAACTCATCGCTTCGAGTATGGTGGCGTTAATATTCACAACTACTGCATTTCAATTGGTTACACCAACGAGAATCAGTGGGACAATACTTGCGAGCAATGCCGTTACATTCAACGAGAATGACTATCCAAGTGATCCGGTATTCACGTCGCAAATTGCGAACAGTGAAGTTGCACTAACTCTGTTTACTTCTCTCGGCGTCAAATTCACTAATCCGGGTTTTACGTTCAACTATTGGACAACGAACCCCGATGGATCAGGAACACAGTATAGTGACGGAGCACTCTACAATTTTGCGCTTGGAAATATGGATCTCTATGCCCAATGGATCCCAAATCATGTGACATATTATGAGAATGCAAGTTCAGGTGATTCGGTAACCTCCCTGCAGAGCGCAAGTACTGCAACTTCTCTGACACTGTTCTCGAATCTGAATCCAAGCTTTTCGAAACCTGGCTATGTATTTTCGGGATGGTCAACGTCGGCCAGTGGTACAGGGACGATGTATAACGATGGATCGACATACGACTTCACGCTCGGATCAATGTCGTTGTACGCTCAGTGGACTCCCGCTACATTTTCAATCAATTACGCGGCCGATGGCGGAACCGCGAGCGCGACAAGTGCAACCTTCACCACGGGCGCTAGTTCACTCACCCTGCCAAGCGCGAGTGAGCCGGGATACAACTTCGACGGTTGGTACACCGCGCCCCAGGGTGGCGCGCTCGTCGGCCTGAGCGGTTTCTCGTTTACGCCGACGTCGTCGGCGACGCTGTACGCGCGCTGGAGCGCTGCAACATCTCAAGTGAGCTACGTCGCAAACGGTGGCACGGTGCCGACGCTGAGTGCGTCGTACACGACCGGTGCGGCACCCCTGACATTGCCTACGCCGACGCAGTCGGGTTTCACCTTTGACGGGTGGTTCACCGCACCGCAAGGTGGTTCGCTCGTCGGCACGGGCGGGAGCTCGTACGAACCGATGTCCGCGACGACGCTATTCGCGCAGTGGACGGCGATACCGGCGTTCAACGTGACGTTCAGCGCTAACGGCGGCGTTGGCTCGGTTGGCGCCGTCTCCGCCTTGAGCGGTGCGACGCTTTCGCTGCCGTCGCCGGCATCGATCAGTCGACCGGGATACGCGTTCATCGGATGGAACACGGTCGCCGATGGTTCGGGTACCGCGTTCAGTCCCAGTTCGACGTTCGCCTTGGCCGGCCCGATGACGCTGTACGCGCAGTGGCGCCAGCTTCCAGCCGCCACCGTCACTTTCGCGATGAATGGCGCGCGGGGATCGGTGGCGCCCATTTCGTCCTACGACGGAGCCATCGAGACACTCCCCTCACCGCCGGCCCTTGCGCGACCCGGTTACGTCTTTACGGGGTGGAATACACGTGCCAACGGGAAGGGGTCGACGTTCGCCGGTGGGGTGACGATGACGCTCGGCACGTCATTGAAGCTGTACGCGCAGTGGAGTGGTCACGCTCCCGCCCGATTGGTCAGCCCCATCGGCCCCTTTCCTTCGACACGCGTGGGGATCACCGGTTCACTCGTCGCACAGGTTGACCGACTCGCCTCGCTCGTCATTCGCCAACGTCGTGGTGTCGTCACCCTTTATGCCTACCCGGCCACCGCTGCGACTGCGAAGGCGGGGTTGTCCGAGGGACGCGCGCGCGCCGCCTCGGTCGCGTTGGCCCTTCGTCGGGCGTTGGCACGCGCCCATCACGGCGGCGTGCGAGTTGTCGTGGTGGACGAGGGCCAGGCCGCGGGTGACTCGAATCGAGTGTCGGTTGTCGTTCGTTGATCCGGCTACGTCGACAATGGCCGGAAGTTCGGAGCCGGTGGAGGGATTCGAACCCACGACCTGACGATTACAAATCGCCTGCGCTACCACTGCGCCACACCGGCAAGGTGGACACCAGACTAGTGAGTACTGGTGGTTGGCTCTAGGCTGTCGGCGTGAGCACGACACCACCTGAACCGGCAGCGCCCGGTTCCCATTATCAGCCGTCGATTGGTGTGGTGCTCGTGATTCTCGTCGCGTTCGTGGCGGGGGCGTTCCTCATGCTCCGGTCGACCAAGCCCGGACATCCCGTCGCTGGTGCCCCAACGACAACGGTCCCGACCTCGAGCAAGCCCCACGGCTCCACGAAGACGACCGCGGTCGTCAAGTCCACGGTCCGCGTCCAGGTCGCCAACGGCACCACGGTGACAGGACTCGCTCGAAACTTCACCCAACAGTTGCTCACCTACGGGTGGGACACGTTGCCCCAGGCCAACGGTCCCCGCGTGAGCTCGACCATCATCTATTTCAACCCGGGCTTCGAGTCGGCGGCACGCATGATTGCGGCGGAACTCAAATTCCCCGCGTCATCGATCCGACCGCTCAACGGGGGCAACCCTGTGGCCGGTGCCGCCAGTGACGACGTCATCGTCATACTGGGACTCAACGCCGCCGTCACTGGCTAATCAGGTTCGGGCGGATCCACGCCGTAGCGGGTCAGCGCGGCGCGAAGGATGTCCATCGCCATCGGGCGCAACTCCTCGAGCGGGCGATTCCGGTGCCGCCGAACGCCAAGGTCAACCTGCGCGAGGCTGCTGACGCCAAACTTCCTGGCGACGTCGATGAGCAGCGCGATCTCGACGTCGTACTCCGGCTCGAGGGTGACGGCGTCGAAGACCTCCCGGCGAGCCGCCGTCTCGCCCGCTAAAGGTTGGCGGATCTCTCCGAGGCCCGGAAAGAGCAGCGAGAGGATCGGACGTGCGGTCAACTCGTTGACCCGGCCGCCGCCCGTGGGCATGTTGTGCAGGGGACGTTCGTAGTACCCCTTGACAAGATCTACCTCCGGCCGTTCGAGAATTGGCTGGATCAGGCGTGGCACGAAGTCCGAGGTGGTGTTCAGCACGTCGGCGTCGAGGAAGACCACCGTCTCGGTGGCGGTCGCGGCGAGACCGGCGGCCATGGCGAGTCCCTTGCCGCCGGGCCCGTCGACGGTCACCACGCGCGCGCCGTGGTGAAGCGCCACCGTGGCGGTGTCGTCACTCGATCGGTCATTCACCACGACTAGGTCGTCGATGACGTCGCGATAGGCGAGGACGGCCTCGAGTACCGCACCGATGGTCGTTGCCTCGTTGCGAGCGGGGACGATGACGGCGATGGAGGTCGTGGCCATCAATCGGCGGACCTGGTCCGCGTCGAAATCCTCGCGCTGCAGCGTTAACGGCACGTCAAGCATCGATATTGAGACTAGGGCCGGGTCGCTGCGGGCCGCACTTGACAGCGCGACCACGCCCCGACACAATGGGTACGTCATCAAGAGCGACTGAGGGACGGGCCCTTTGAAGTCGCGACAACCAGTTCGAGCCTTTCTTTTTGTTCGAACCAGGTGCCAAAGCCCGAACGATGAAAAGGGAGTTATGAGTTTCTCAACTGGCCTCAAGTGTCGAGAGTGTGGCACAACCTACCCGGCGGACGCCCGCTATTCGTGTGACTTCTGCTTCGGTCCGCTCGAGGTCGAATACGACCTCGAGGCGGCACGAGGCGTCGTGACTCGCGAGTCGATCGAAGCGGGACCGAACTCAATCTGGCGATACGGCGCCTTGCTGCCCGACCCCGGTGTCGAACCCGTCGATCTGGGCGCGGGTTGGACACCGTTGCGGCGAGCCACGCGCCTCGCCGAGGTGTTGGGTGTGCGCGAGCTCTGGCTGAAGGACGACACGCGCAACCCGACCGGATCGTTCAAGGACCGGGTGGTCTCCGTCGCGCTATCGAGCGCTCGTCGGCTCGGCTTCACGACCGCCGCGTGTGCGTCCACGGGCAACCTCGCCACATCAGTAGCGGCCCACGCGGCCGCAATCGGCTGGCCCAGCGTGACCATCATCCCCAGCGACCTCGAGAAGTCCAAGATCGCGATGGCGGCCATCTTCGGCGGTACGGTGCTCGGCGTCGAGGGGAACTACGACGACGTGAACCGGCTCTGCATCGAGTTGGTAGCCGAGCACGACGATTGGGCCTTCGCCAACATCAATCTTCGCCCGTACTACGCCGAGGGCTCCAAGACCCTCGCCTTCGAGATCGCTGAGCAGTTGGGCTGGCGCACACCCGACCAGGTCGTCGTGCCCGTGGCCTCGGGGAGTCAATTGACCAAGGTGGCCAAGGGGTTCCGTGAATTCATCGAGCTGGGACTCGTGGATGGCGGGGCGCCGACGCTCTTCGGTGCCCAGGCCTCGGGCTGCTCGCCGATCGCTACGGCCTTCGCCGCTGGCGTCGACGTCGTCACTCCGCAGCGCCCCAACACGATCGCGCGCTCACTCGCCATCGGGAATCCCGCCGACGGTCCCTACGTACTCGACGAGCTGCGGGCGCGCGGTGGGGATTGTGGGTCCGTGCCCGACGAAGAGATCCTCGAGTGCATCGGGCTCTTGGCCCGCACCGAGGGGATCTTCGCCGAGACCGCCGGTGGGGTCACCATCGCGTCGCTACGCCAACTCGTGGAGCGGGGCTCGATCGACCGCGACAAGTCAATCGTGGCCATCATCTCGGGCCATGGGCTCAAGACACTCGACGCGGTCGTGGACAGCGCGACCGTGAGTTCGACGATCAGTCCGTCGCTCGCCGACGCCGAGGCGGCGTTGCGCTTCCACCAGTTGGTGGCGGCATCGTGAGCGTCATCGTTCGCCTCCCGAGTCAGTTGCGCTCCCTCGTCGGCGGTGCGGGCGAAGTGCCTGTCGAGGCGACGACGGTCCGAGACGCGATCGTCGCCGTTGACGAGGCGTACCCCGGGATCGCCTTTCGAGTCCTCGACGACCGTGGAGCGCTGCGTCGATTCGTCAACGTCTTCGTCGCCGACGAGGACGTCCGGTTCCTCCAAGGGCTCGACACGGTGCTCGAGGCCGGCCAAACGGTCTCGCTCGTGCCGGCCGTCGCGGGCGGCTGAACCGTTAGCACTCCTATGCTGAGAGTGCTAATATCGCTTTGCACCAAAAAGGATGCACTCTCGCACTAGGAGGAATCACCGTGGCGAAATTGATCGCTTTCGATGAAGAGGCTCGACGCGCTCTCGAGCGTGGCATGAACAAGTTGGCCGACGCGGTCCGGGTGACCCTCGGGCCAAAGGGTCGCAACGTCGTGCTGGACAAGAAGTGGGGAGCCCCCACGATCACCAACGACGGCGTCTCGATCGCCAAGGAAATCGAGCTCGAGGACCCCTTCGAGCGCATCGGCGCCGAGCTGGTCAAGGAAGTCGCGAAGAAGACCGACGACGTGGCCGGTGACGGGACGACGACGGCGACCGTGCTCGCGTGGGCCATGGTCCGTGAAGGGCTGAAGAATGTCGCCGCCGGTGCGAACCCCATGTCGCTCAAGAAGGGGATCGAGGCCGCCGTGGAGGCCGCCGTCGCATCGCTGCACGACCTCGCCAAGCCCGCTGACACCAAAGAGCAGATCGCCCAGGTCGCCTCGATCTCGGCGGCGGACTCCGAGATCGGCCAGATGATCGCCGACGCGATCGACCGGGTCGGCAAGGACGGCGTCATCACCGTCGAAGAGAGCCAGTCCTTTGGCATGGACATGGACCTGGTCGAGGGCATGCGCTTCGACAAGGGTTACATCTCCCCGTACTTCTCGACTGACACCGAGCGGATGGAGGCGGTCCTCGAGAACGCCTACCTGTTACTCGTGTCGGGCAAGATCACGGCGGTCCGCGACGTGCTGCCGGTCCTTGAGAAGGTCATGCAGTCGGGTCGCCCACTGTTGATCATCGCCGAGGACGTCGAGGGCGAAGCCCTCGCGACTCTCGTCGTGAACAAGATCCGCGGCACCTTCAAGTCCGTGGCCGTGAAGGCACCCGGGTTCGGTGAGCGTCGCAAGGCGATGCTCCAGGACATCGCGATCCTCACCGGTGCGACGGTCATCGCCGAAGAGGTCGGCCTCAAGTTGGAGAACGCCACGCTCGAGTTGCTCGGAACTGCCCGCAAGGTCGTGGTGACCAAGGACGAGACGACGATCGTCGAGGGCGCAGGCTCGGACGACGACATCAAGGGTCGCATCAACCAGATCAAGGCCGAGATTGAGAACACCGACTCGGACTACGACCGCGAGAAGCTCCAGGAGCGCCTGGCGAAGTTGTCCGGCGGTGTCGCCGTGATCAAGGTCGGTGCCGCCACTGAGGTCGAGCTCAAGGAGAAGAAGCACCGGATCGAGGACGCGGTCTCCACGACCAAGGCCGCGATCGAGGAGGGTGTGGTGCCCGGTGGTGGCGTCGCCCTGCTGCGCAGCCAGAGCCGTATCCTCGAAGCCGCCGACAAGCTGTCGGGTGACGAGGCGACCGGTGCGCGCATGGTCGCCAAGGCCGTCGAAGCGCCGCTGAACCAGATTGCGGTGAACGCTGGACTCGAGGGTGGCGTCATTGTCGACAAGGTGCGCAACCTGAAGAAGCCCACCGAGGGTCTCAATGCGGCGACGGGCGAGTACGAAGACCTCATCAAGGCCGGTGTCATCGACGCCGCCAAGGTGACACGCTCGGCGTTGCAGAACGCGGCGTCGATCGCGGCCCTGTTCCTCACCACGGAGTCGGTCATCGTGGACAAGCCCGAAGAGAAGGCCCCGGCGATGCCCGGCGGAGGCATGGAAGACTACTAAACCACTCGTGGTTGGACGAAGCGGGGCCGTCGGCCCCGCTTCGTCGTTTCCGCACGGTGTCGCGCGCGACGAATCGCCGTAGCATGGCGCTATGACTACAACGACCCCCGTCGCCCCTTCACGGGGCCTCAACGTGGTCCACCTCTTCTGTCACCCCGACGGTCCAGTGGACGCCGGAGCCGTGCGTAAGGCCGTCGACGAGGCGGCCGAGAAGGGCCTCCAGGTCGTGACGGCGGCGATCATCGGCGCCAAGGCCGACACCTGCTTCATGGTGCTCGGCGAGGACCTCTGGGACCTACGGCGCTTCCAGTCCAAGATCCAGGCGGCGGGATTCAAGGTGGCCGAGAGTTACGTGTCGGTGACCGAGGTGAGCGAGTACGCATCGGGCATGCCCGAGAAGATGCTCAATGACCGGCTCTTCCCGGTCTTGCCACCCGAGGGCATGCCGGCATTCTGCTTCTACCCCATGTCCAAGCGCCGCGGCGACCAGCACAACTGGTACTCGCTGCCCTACGAGGAGCGGGAGTCCCTGATGCGCCAGCACGGCCAGTCAGGGCGCAATTTCCGCGGTCGGGTGGTGCAGGTGGTGACCGGGTCGACCGGTCTTGACGACTGGGAGTGGGGCGTGACGCTCTTCGCCGTGCACGTCGATGACCTCAAGGACTGCGTCTACACCATGCGCTACGACGAGGCGTCCACGCTCTACGGCGAGTTCGGGGCGTTCTACACCGGCATCGTCGGCACCGTCGATGAGGTGCTCGACGCGACCGTCGCCTAGGGGGTGGTTGTGCCTGAGCCGGTTACTGAGAAGATGTTGCGCCGGTGGGCGGAGTCGCTCGCTGGCGTCGCGCGTACGGGCATGGGGTTCACTGAGAGCCAGTTCGAACGCGAGCGCTACGAGGAGGTGCTGCGGATCGCCGGCGACATCAAGGCGACGGCGGACTTCGGCCGTGACGACCGGCCCGACGCCGACGGTTACGTCACGGAATGGCTGGGCGATGTCGGTCGTGGCGTCCCCGGCTACGCGACGCCCAAGGTCGCAGTGGGGGCCGCGGTCACCAACGACGCTGGCGAGCTGCTCCTCATCCAACGGGCCGACTCGGGGATCTGGCTCTATCCGACAGGGTGGTGCGACGTCGGCTACTCGGCCCCGGAGGTCGTCGTCAAAGAGGTCCTCGAGGAGACGGGCTTCGAGGTCGAGCCGGTGCGGCTCATCGGGGTCCTTGACGGCATGCGGCTCGGTGTGTCGCGCATCCCGCTCTACTCCTTGATTTTCTTCTGCCGGGCGACGGGTGGTTCGCTCAAGATACACCCGCTCGAGTGCACCGACGCCGGTTGGTTCACGCGGGACAACCTGCCCAAGCCGACCATCGGCGCCGAACGGTGGGCCGGGCCGATCTTCGCGGCGATCGATGGTGAGCGCCGCGACGTCTTCTACGACGACCTGCGCCAGCCCGTGTGGCGGGCTGAATCGTGAGCGTCGAGGTCACCGTCGCTACGTCGGCGTCGCCGGAGCTGCGAGACGCGCTCAACCGGCTCGTGCCTCAGCTGTCATCGAGCGCGAAGCCGCTCAGTGACGCCGACGTCGTGCGCATGACCACCGACCACGATGTCGTCCTCTTCGTCGCCAAGAACGACGACGTGATCGTCGGGACGTTGACGTTGGTCGTTTTCACCGTACCGAGCGGTCAACGGGCATGGATCGAGGACGTCATCGTGGACGCCGACGCACGCGGACTGGGAATCGGTGCTGCCCTGACGAACGCGGCGATCGAGGAGGGCCGTCGACGCGGCGTTCGGACGATCGACTTGACGAGCCGACCATCGCGGGAAGCCGCGAACGCGCTGTACCGCAAGTTGGGGTTCGAGATTCGCGACACGAATGTCTATCGTTTCTTCATAGAAAGTGGTCAGTCCGCGTAACTCGATCACCTCACTGGGTGTCACGACCGTTGTGGATCGTGAAAGTCCGAGAAATCATCAGCGAACTGGAACGTGCGGGTTGGGTTCAGATTCGTCAGACGGGTAGCCATCGACACTACAAACACGCCACGCGCTCGGGCTCGGTTTGCGTGGCGGGGAATTTGGGTGATGAAGTCCCTAAAGGAACCCTCGGTAACATTGTGAGACAGGCCGGACTTGAGAGGAGACCACGAT
>JAJYPU010000119.1 GCA_021795095.1 Actinomycetes bacterium
AGCAAGATCATCTGGGTCGGTGTCATACGCGGTCCAAGATCCGGATGAGCCCGAGCATGAGTAGCGTGAACCCGATGAAGCCGAGTACCGAGAGGAAATCCGACATGCCTCCAGTGTCGGCGCTCGCTTCGTAACAGAATCTCGATTCGCGTACGAAGCCCTTCATTCTTTCTTCATTGTTTACCGAAGGAGCTTCATTCGACCCTGACGAAGGGCACCGTCGCCGGTCGGACGATAATGGGGCGATGCGCAGACGCCTCGTTGGTTCGGTGGTTGGAATCGTCTCGACCGTGGCCATCGGTGGCGCACTGCTGCCCTTGCGCTCGCACATCAGCATCTCGACCGCCGCGTTGATCCTCGTCGTTCCGGTGGTCTTCGGCGCCGTCGTGGGTGGCTTCTTCGCCGGATCGGTGAGCGTGATCGCGGGCTTTCTCGTCTATGACTTCGAATTCATCCCGCCCTATCGGACCCTCAGCGTGGGCGCTCCGCAGAACTGGACGGCGCTCGGGGTCTACGCCGTTGTGATGCTCTTGGTCGCCCAGGTCGTCGCGAGGCTCGACAGTGCCCGCTCCGAAGCCCAACGCGCGAATGACGTGATGCGCCAACTGTGGCGACTCTCTGAGCTCCTCGTCGGCGACCAACCCGTCCAGACGCTACTCACCACAATCGTCTCGGCCACCCAGTCCGCGTTCCAGCTTTCGGGCGTCACGCTCCTCATCTTGAATGACGGTCGACTCACGGTCGCCGCCAGCGCCGGGGACCCGCTCACCGACGACGAGCTCGGGAGCCTCAACCCCGAGTCCGGCGTCCCGGTGAGCGTCGGGACGTCCGCGACCGGTCACGACGAGTTGCGCACCGTCGTGCTCTCGGCGTCGGGACGTCCGGTCGGCATGCTCGCGATGCGCAGCCTTCCGGTCACCGAGGGCGAGCGCGGTGTCCTGGACACCTTCGCCAACGACGCCGCGCTGGCACTCGAACGTGCCCAGTTGCGCGAACGGGCGTTGCGAACCCAGGTACTCGAAGAGGTCGACCGGTTGCGTCGCGGCCTGATGGACGCGGTCTCGCACGACCTGCGAACGCCTTTATCGACAATCAAGGTCGCGTCGTCCACCCTGGCCGAACGCGCCGACGAGCTGTCGTCCGATGACGCTCGAGAGCTGCATCACCTGATCGAGGTTGAGACGGACCGACTCACGAGACTGGTCAGAAATCTGCTCGATATGACGCGTATCGAGGCGGGTGTGCTCACGGCGCGTCGACACGAGGTCACGGTCGCAGCGCTGGTGAGCGACGCGGTGAACGCGATGCGCTCGACCCTGAGCGAGCACCGCGTCGTGGTCGACGTCGCCGAATCGCTGCCCAACGTGGACATCGACCGTCTGCTCATGGTCCAGGTGCTCGTCAACTTGCTCGACAATGCCGGACGACACTCGCCCTCCGCCAGCACGATCACGGTGAGCAGTGAAGTACGCGACGGCACAGTGGTCCTCGCGGTGAGCGACGAGGGCCCTGGCGTCGCCGAAGCACTGCGGCCCTCGGTCTTCGACCGGTTCTCGCCGTCCGGTTCGGGCGAGCGCTCGGGGCTCGGTCTGACCATTGCCAAGACCTTCGTCGAAGCCCACGGCGAGCGCATCTGGTACGAACCAGTGCCGGGCGGCGGGGCTCGATTCGTCTTCTCGCTCCCTCGGGCCGCGATGGTGGGGCGCTGAGATGGCCCGCGTCCTGGTCATCGACGACGACCCCTCGCTGCTGCGGGCGCTTCGCCTCGGGCTCAAGTTAGGTGGCCACGAGGTCTCGAGCGCGAACAACGCGGAGCAGGGACTCTCGCTCACCGCCCTCACGGCGCCCGACGTCGTGGTCCTCGACCTCGGGCTCCCGGACCTCGACGGCCTCGAGGTCTGTCGGCGGATCCGCCAGTGGAGCGAGGTCCCAATCATCGTGCTCTCGGCCACCGACTCCGATGAACGCAAGATCCTCGCCTTGAACGGCGGCGCCGACGACTACGTCACCAAACCCTTCAGCATGGGCGAACTCGAGGCTCGCATTCGCGCCGTCCTGCGGAATCGTCCGAGCGAGTCCGACGCCCACGTTCCCGCGACCCTACGAGTGGGCGACCTCGACCTCGACCTCGTCCACCACGAGGTGCGCCGGCGCGACGTCAGGGTCGAGCTCACCGCCAAGGAGTTCGGCTTGCTCGCCTTCCTCGCCCGCCACGTCGAACGCACGTGCACACACCAGATGATCCTCGGCGCCGTGTGGGGGCCCGGTTACGCCAGCGAGGCCCAGTACGTCCACGCCTACGTGCACCGACTTCGCGCGAAGTTGAACGACGAGAACGGCGAACTGATCGAGACCACCCCGGGTGTGGGCTACCGCCTGCACGTCGCCCCGGGCGAGGACCGGTGACGAGGCACCGAGTGCCGCGGTGGCGCGATCCGTCGCTAGAGCTCGCTCGCCCAGTCCCGACTGTTGAGGATGGTGTTGAATCGGTCGAGGAATCGCGCCACGTAAGCGCCGTCCACGGCGCGATGGTCGAAGGTGAGGGCCACCAGACCAATCGAGTGGATCCCGATCGACTCCTCGCCCGTCGGTGAGCTCAGCACGACCGGCTTGCGGGCCACGCCGTCGGTGGCGAGAATCGCCACCTGGGGCTGATTGATGATCGCGCCGGTGATGAGGGTGCCGAATGGACCGGGGTTGGTGATGGTGAAGGTGCCCCCGGTCATGTCGTCCACCGTCAGCTTCTTCGAACGCGCCTGGTCCGCCAGCGCACGGATGCGCCGGGCGACGCCGACAAGTCCGAGCGCGCCGCTCTCACGGATGACGGGCGCGACGAGCCCGTCATCGCCCAGGTCGACGGCGATGCCGAGATTGACCTCACGATGCACGATGAGCTGGCCGTCGCCCACGGAGGCGTTGAGATGCGGGAAGTCGCGCAGCGCCTCGATCGCCGCCAACGCGTTGAAGGGCAGATAGGTCAGTGTGAAGCCCTCACGCTCCTTGAAGCGACGACCGTGCGCGCGACGAACCGCTTCGACGTGCTCGTAGTCGATCTCACGGACCATCAAGGTGTGCGCCGACGTCGCCTTGGAGCGGACCATGTGCTCGGCGGTGAGACGACGGATCCTCGTGAAGGGCACCACCACGTCACCCGCGGACGGCGCGAGCGACGGCGAGGCGTCAGACGCGGTCACGCTCGTGGGCCGGTCGGCGATCGCGAGCTCCACGTCGCGCCGGGTGATCCGTCCGTCGGGTCCGGTGCCCGCGACGGTCTCGGGGTCGATATCGTGCTCGCTCATCAGTCTGCGCACCACGGGCGAGAGCAACGACCGACCGGTCGCGGGGACCGGAGCGGGCGCGGCCGCGGCGGCCGCGATGACGTCCTCTCGGGTGATGCGTCCCTTCGGCCCGGTGCCCACCACCGCGGCGGCGTCGAGGCCGTGCTCCTGGAGCAGCCGTCGCACGACCGGCGAGAGCTGTTGACGATTCTCCTTGGCCCTCGCGCTCGAAACGCGAGCCGTCGCGCTCGCGAGCGCTGCCGAGAGGGCGGCGGGTTCGACAGGTTCGACGCCGGACAGCTCGTCGCCGTCGCCACCGATGATGGCGAGCACCGTGCCGACGTCGACAGTCGTACCCTCGGCGACGACGATCGAGGTCAGCACGCCGTCGTGCTGGGCGGGGATCTCGGTGTCGACCTTGTCAGTCGAGACCTCGAAGAGCACCTCCCCGCGTGCGACGACGTCCCCGACGTTCTTGAACCAGTGGACGACTGTCCCGTCTGCGACGGTCTCGCCGAGCTGGGGCATGGTGACCTCGAACATTCTCTCCTCTTTCGCGTCGCGGGTACCTCGACTCGCCACGACGCCGTAGCGGCGTCGTGGCGGCGGGTTCACGCGTTCATGGCCTTGGACACCGATTCGACGATCCGTCCGACCGAGGGGATCGCCATGTCCTCCAGGGCGTCGGCCGCGGGCAGCGGGATGTGCGGGGTCGTGATGCGCACGATGGGTCCGTCGAGGTCGTAGAACGCCTCTTCGGCGACGATCGACGCGAGCTCCGCGCCCCAGCCGAGCAGTCGGGGGTTCTCCTCGACGGTGAAGAGATGGCCGGTCGAACCGACCTCGCGCAGCACCGTGGTCACATCGAGCGGTACGAGCGATCTCAGGTCCACCACCGTGCAGTCGATGCCCTCCTCGGCGAGCTTCTCCGCGGCGGCCATCGAGCGCGGCACCATGTTGCCCAGTGCCACCATCGTCGCATCCGCGCCCTGGCGCAGCACAGAGGCCTTGCCGAGCTCATCGACGATCTCACCGTCGGGCACGTCCATCTTGCTGGCGTAGAGCGCCTTCTCCTCGAGGAAGATCACCGGGTCGTTGTCGCGAACCGACGCCGCCATCAACCCGATGACATCCACCGCGTTGGACGGGACGACGACCTTCAGACCGGGCACCATCATCGCCCAGTTCTCCACGCTCTGGGAGTGCTGAGCGCCGAAGCGCAATCCCCCACCGTTGCCCGAGCGGATGACCAGAGGGAAGGAGACCTGGCCGTTAGTCATGTAGCGGCTCTTGGCGATCTCGTTGGCCACGATGTCCCAGCACACGGCGAAGAAGTCCGCGAACATGATCTCGGCGATCGGTCGAAGACCGGTCATTGCGGCGCCCATGGCGGCGCCGAGGATCGCCTGCTCGCTGATGGGGGTGTCGCGCACGCGAAGCGGCCCGAACTCGTCGAACAGGCCGACGGTGCCCTTGAAGACCCCGCCAGCGGCGCCAATGTCCTCGCCGATCATCACGACTGATTGGTCACGCTGCATCTCTTGGGCGATGCCACGGGCGATCGCCTCACGGTAGGTCAGTTGCGCCATGATGATCCTCCATCGGCCCACAGGTCCTTCATCAGGTACTCCTCGCCCGGCACGTCACCGGCTTTGGCTTCATCGACCGCGCGTTCCACGGCGGCCGTCACGTCCTCTTCGATCGCCACCAGCTGCTCCTCCGTGGCGCCGACCTCGAGCAGGAATGCCCGGTAGCGCGGGATCGGATCCTTCGCCAGCCACTCGGCCACCTCGGAGTCCGGCCGGTACTTGCCCGGGTCGGCCCGCGAGTGCCCACCGTGTCGGTAGGTCGTGGCCTCGATCATGCTCGGACCCTCCCCCGCGCGAGCCCGCTCTATGGCGGCACTCGCGACGGCGTACACCGCTTCGGCGTCGTTGCCGTCGACGATGATGCTCTCGAGGCCGTAGGCACTCGCCCGGTCAGCGGCCGGGTTCGCCACCGCCGTGACCTCGCTCGTGCGGGTGTACTCCATCCAGAGGTTGTTCTCGCAGATGAAGACCACGGGCAGCTTCCAGATGGCCGCGAAGTTGAGCGCCTCGTGGAAGGCGCCGATGTTCACCGAACCGTCGCCGAAGAAGCACACCGCAACCTGGTCGGTCCCGCGGTACTGCGCGCTCCAGGCCGCACCGCAGGCGATCGGCAGGTGGGCGCCGATGATGGCGTAGCTGCCCATCACCCCGTGCTCGACACTGGTGAGGTGCATCGAACCGCCCTTGCCTGCCATGAGACCGTTCGTGCGCCCGAGCAGCTCGGCCATGACGGGCGTCATGGGAACGCCCCGAGCCAAGGTGTGCGCGTGCCCCCGGTAGGTCGCGAAGGTCCAGTCGTCGGGCCGCATCGCCGCGGCGACACCGGCCGCGATCGCTTCCTGGCCGAGCGAGAGATGGCTCGTGCCCTT
>JAJYPU010000120.1 GCA_021795095.1 Actinomycetes bacterium
CCGATCTTGAGTCCATCGAGCTCCCGCTCGTCGCGGTGCTCGCGCGCATGGAATCGCGCGGCGTGCGCGTGGACGTCGCGTTGTTGCGCACGATCCTCCAGGAGTTCACCGCGGAAGCGGCGCTGCTCGACGCGTCGATCCAGGACGTCGTCGGGCACCCGTTCAAGCTCAACTCGCCCCAACAGCTTCAGACGGTGCTCTTCGACGAGCTCGGGCTGACGGCGGTTCGCAAGATCAAGACTGGTTATTCCACCGACGCGTCCAGTCTCGAGGCGATCATCGACGAGCATCGGGTCGTCGCGATGATCCTGCGCTATCGCGAGGTGGAGAAGCTGCGTAGCACCTACGGCGCGACGTTGATCGACAGTGTCGGCTCAGACGGACGGATCCACGCCGTGTTCCAGCAAACCGTGGCGAGGACCGGTCGACTCTCGTCGGAGAACCCGAACCTGCACAACATTCCGGTGCGAAGTGAGGAGGGTCGAAGGCTGCGCTACGCCTTCGTGCCCGCCGAGGGCTGGCTGCTCGCGGTGGCTGACTACAACCAGATCGAGCTGCGGATCCTCGCGCACCTCTCCCAGGACGAGGGGCTTCTGGGCGCCTTCGCCGCTGGCGAGGATGTCCATCGGGCAATCGCGAGCTCGGTCTTCGGAGTCGCGCCGAGTGCGATCACCCACGAGCAGCGCGAGCAGGCCAAGGCCGTCTCCTACGGGCTCGCCTACGGAATGGAGGCCTTCGGGCTCAGTCAACGACTCGGGCTCACGGTTGCCAACGCTCGGGAAATCATGGACCGCTACTTCGACGGGTTCCCGACGCTGCGCCACTACATGGATGAGACAGTGCGCCAGATTCGCGAACGGGGATACTCGCGCACTGAGTTGGGGCGCATCCGGCCGTTCCCGGACCTGGCGACCGCGACGGGTCCCCAACGCCAGGCGGCGGAACGCCAGGCGATGAACGCGGGTATCCAAGGGCTAGCGGCCGACGTGTTCAAGTCGGCGCTCGTGCGACTGGACGACTTCTTGCGTGACGGTGGTTATGAGGCCCGACTCATCTTGCAGGTCCACGACGAGGTCCTGGTCGAAGCGCCACCCGAGGAGCAAGCGGCGGTCGGTGCGGTCATCACCGACGCCCTGACCAACGCGGCCGCTCTGACCGTGCCACTGGACGTCACGCTGCGATGGGGCGAGAACTGGGCGCAGGCCAAGGGATGACCCGGTGCTAGGATTGCGCGTCGGGTTAACGCCGGTACTCCGACTCCTGTCCGCTAGTCAGACCCCGGTGTGGTCAACGAAAAGGTAGTACCAATGTCGGAAGGCTCCAGCCTCCTCTCCTCCCAGCCGATGGGAACCTTCGACGCCGAGGGAAACTACATTCCCCGCGTCGTCACCGAAGACAACTTGGTCGGCACCGACCTAACTGCCCTCGTCGGCAACAGCGTCCTTGAGTTCGACGATGGCGACCTGGTCAGCGGAATCGTCGTCAAGATCGACCACGACGAAGTCCTGCTCGACATCGGCTTCAAATCCGAGGGCGTCATCCCCGCCCGTGAGCTGTCGATCCGTAACGACGCCGACCCTGCCGACATCGTGTCGCTCGGTGAGCGCATCGAGTGCCTGGTCCTGCAGAAAGAGGACAAGGAGGGCCGACTGGTCCTGTCCAAGAAGCGGGCCCAGTACGAGAAGGCGTGGGCCAACATCGAAGAGCTCAAGAATCGCGACGAGATCGTCAAGGGCGTGGTCATCGAGGTCGTCAAGGGCGGCCTGATCGTGGACATCGGTCTGCGCGGCTTCTTGCCCGCCTCACTCGTCGAACTACGTCGGGTCCGCGAGCTCCAGCCCTACATCGGCAAGACCGTTGAGGCCAAGATCATCGAGTTGGACCGCAACCGCAACAACGTCGTGCTGTCTCGTCGCGCGTGGCTCGAAGAGACCCAGAAGGAACAGCGCGGCGACTTCCTCAACAACCTCAAGCCCGGTGAGCGGCGCCACGGCGTCATCTCCTCGGTGGTCAATTTCGGTGCGTTCGTCGACCTGGGCGGCATGGACGGCCTCATCCACGTCTCGGAACTGTCGTGGAAGCACATCGACCACCCGAGTCAGGTGGTTGCCGTGGGCGACGAAGTCGACGTCGAGGTCTTGGACGTCGACTTCTCCAAGGAGCGGATCTCGTTGTCGCTGAAGGCGACCCAGTCCGACCCGTGGCAAGTCTTCGCCGACAGCCACGCGGTCGACCAGCTGGTCTACGGCCGGGTCACCAAGCTCGTGCCGTTCGGCGCGTTCATCCAGGTTGGTGACGGCATCGAGGGACTCGTGCACATCTCAGAGATGGCGGCCCACCACGTGGAATCGCCCGATCAGGTGGTCACCGCGGGTGAAGAGCTCTGGGTCAAGATCATCGAGCTCGACACCGCGCGACGTCGGATCAGTCTTTCGATCAAGCAGGCGGCCGAAGGTGGTGAGGTGTCCGAGGAGTACCGCGAGGCATTCGGGTCGCACGCCTATGACAGCGAGGGCAACTACATCGGCGGGATCGAGTACGGCGAGTTCACGCCCGAGACCGAGGCGCAGGCCGCGTGGGCCGAGTACGCGGTTGAGGCGGCCCCGAAGGACGACGTCGAGGCTGTAGACGTCGAGGCCGTGGACGTTGAGGAGACTCCCGCGAGCGAGTAGTCGCCCGCAGTTGTGACAACGAACGCCCCGCTCGTGCGGGGCGTTCGTTGTCACTGGGCGATGAAGGGGAAGTGGCAAGCGACTTGGTGTCCCGGAGCCACCTCGGTTAACACGGGTTCCTCACGGGCGCAGCGCTCGGTCGCGTACGGGCAGCGCGAGCGGAACCGGCACCCGCTCGGCGGATCGAGCGGGCTCGGCGGCTCGCCCTCGAGCACGGCACCGGTCGGAGCGCTGTCGGGATCGGCCTCGAGCGAGGCACCGAGGAGGAACTTCGTATAGGGGTGCGCGGGCGCCTCATAGAGCACCTCCGAGGGGCCGATCTCACCGATCCGCCCGAGGTACATCACGGCCACGCGGTCACTGATGTTCTTGACGACCGCGAGGTCGTGAGCGATGAAGAGCAGCGTCAAACCGTACTCGGCTTTCAGGTCTTCGAGCAGGTTCAAGATCTGGGCCTGCACCGAGACGTCCAAGGCGGAGACCACCTCGTCACAGATCAAGAGCTGTGGGCGCATCGCAAGGGCGCGGGCGATTGAGATGCGCTGACACTGACCACCGGAGAACTGGCGGGCGTAGCGGTCGCCGTAGACCTCGGGGTCGATGCCGACCTGGTTCAATAGCTCGTCCACGAGGCGATCTCGCTGCTCGCCGGTAACTGTCTTCCACGCGTCGAGGGGCTCGGCGACGATGCCACGGACGCGTCGACGAGGGTTGAGCGAGCTGATGGGATCTTGGAAGATCATCTGCATGCGCGTGCGCGCTTGGCGCAGGGCGCGACCGCGCTGGTGGGTGATGTCGACCCCGTCCAGTTCAACGGTCCCCGACGACGGCGCCACGATCTTCATGAGGGCCTTGCCAGTCGTGGACTTGCCACAACCCGACTCGCCGACGAGTCCGAGGGTCTCACCCTCGTAAATGTCAAAACTGACGCCAGCCACGGCCGAGACCGCGTGGGCCCCCTTGCCGAAGGTCACGGTGAGGTCGCGGACCTTGAGGAGTGGTTGGCGCTGGTCGCTCATCGCGCCTCCCGGTCGCTGGTCTCGGGCAGAGGGTTCCAGCACGCGAAGCGGTGCCCAGGAGCGGACGCGTCGACGAGCGTGGGGGCCTCCACGTGGCAGCGCTCGGTCGCGTAGGCGCACCGCGGAGCGAAGGCACAGCCCGGTTGCGGCGTCGAGAGGTTCGGGGGCCGGCCCGGGATGACCGCGAGGCGCGTGTGGGGGGCGTTGGCGACCTTGGGTGAGCTGTCGAGCAGGGCCCGCGTGTAGGGCATCCGGTGGTGGTAGAAGACGTCGCGAGTGTCGCCCATCTCGACAATCTGACCGGCGTACATGACGATGATGCGCGTGGCGCGCGTCGCCACGACGCCAAGGTCGTGGGTGATCAGGATGACCGACATCGACAGCTGCTCTTTGAGTGAGTCGAGCAGGTTCAGTATCTGGGCCTGGATCGTCACGTCGAGTCCGGTGGTGGGCTCGTCGGCGATGAGGAGCTTCGGCGAGCAGGCGAGCGCGGTGGCGATGACCACGCGCTGGCGCATCCCACCCGAGAGCTCCGTGGGGTAGGCCCGATAGCGTGACTGCGCCGACGGGATGCCCACCATGGTCAAGAGCTCGATCGCGCGAGCGCGCGCCGCGTGGCGGTCCATGCCGAGCCGCACCCGGAGGGTCTCGTCGATTTGGCGGCCGATGCGCATGACGGGGTTGAGCGAGGTCATCGGGTCCTGAAACACCATGGCGACCTCAGTCGCCCACATGGTGCGCATGGTGCGCTCACTCGCGCCAACCACTTGGTGACCGTTGAGCAGGACCGAGCCGGTCACCTCGACGTTGGTGCGGGGCTGGAGGCCCATGATGGTGCGTGCGAGGACGGTCTTGCCCGACCCCGATTCACCGACCAGGCCGAGGGTCTCGTTACCGTGGAGATCGAAACTGACCCCGCCGACGGCCGGCACGGCGCCGGTGACCGTGCGGAAGGTGGTTCGCAGGTCAGTCACCTCGAGCAGGCGCTCACTCACAGCTTTACCTCGGTCACGTCGAAGTAGCTGCGTAGTCGATCGCCGATGAAATTAAGGCACAGCAGGAACAGGCAGAGCGCGAGCGAGGGGAAGATGACGAGCCAGGGGTTCTGGGCCATCACGGTGCGCGACTCGTTGATCATGTTGCCCCAGGAGGGCGTCGGTGGATTCACCGAGAGTCCGAGGAATGCGAGGGCGCCCTCAAGGGTCACCACGGTCGCCACGCCGATGAGCAGGAAGGAGACGGCGATCGGGGCGATGTTGGGCAGCAGCTCGCGAAACAGGATTCGTCGATCGGTCGAACCCTGCACCTTGGCCGCCGTCACGTAGTCCTTGGTCGCCACGGCCAGTGTGGCGCTGCGGATCACACGGTAGACGAGCGGCACCGACGCGAGCCCGATCACGACGATGATCTTCACGAGGGTCCGCGGGGTCCAAAAGGAGATGACCGCGATGACCGCGATGATCGCGGGGAAGGCGAGGAGGACGTACATCACGGCGGTGAGGATGGAGTCGAGCCGACCGCGTCGATAGGCGGCGAGCATCCCGAGGGGCATTCCGATGCCGAAACCGATGAGCATGGCGCCGCTACCGACGGCGAGGGAGACGCGCGAGCCGAAGACGACGCGCGACAAGATGTCGCGACCGAGGTCGTCGGTGCCAAAGAGGTGGTGCAGTGACGGTCCGGCGTTGATGACGTTGTAGTTCTGGTAGAGCGGGTTCACGAGCGGCAGCACGTTCGCAAAGATCGCCCCGAGCACGTTGAGCGTCAGCCAGCCCACGCAGATCCAAAAGAGTGGTCCGAGCCGTTGCTCGCGTAGCGGCTCGATTCCTTGGGACTGGTCGAGCAGGTCACTCACGGCTGATCCTTGGGTCAACGAGACTGGTCAGGAAGTCGAAGAAGAAGTTGATCAGCACCACGCCCACCGAGACGACGAGCACGATGCCCTGGACGAGGAGGTAGTCACTGCTCGCGATGGCCGAGATCAGGGTGTAGCCGAGTCCCGGGATACCGAGGAGGTACTGGACGACGAACCCGCC
>JAJYPU010000121.1 GCA_021795095.1 Actinomycetes bacterium
CGGTCGAGCGCCCAGGGGTTGGCGACCAGCCCTCCGGTCGCCGACCAGCCGCTCGTGGAGCGCGCCGAGCGGATGTTCGCCCACTGGCTGAGATTCGTGCTGCCCACGATGACCGCGCCCGCGGCGCGCAGCCGCGCGACGAGGGGCGCGTCGCGGGTCGGGCGCCCGAGAAGCGCCGTCGAGCCCGCCGCGCCCGGGAGCCCGATCGCCTCGATGTTGTCCTTGATGACGACGGGCACGCCGTGCAGGGGCCCGAGGATGACGCCGTTCGCGCGTTGCTCGTCGCGCTGCGCGGCGACCGTGCGTGCGCCGTCGTCACGGGCCGCGATCGCGTTGAGCGCCACCGGCGAGCTCGTATCGTCGATCGCGTCGATGCGCTCGAGCAGCACGTCGAGCAGCGCGAGCGATCGCAGGCTTCCGTTCGCGAACTGGTCCATGAGCTCGCCCACCGACAGGTAGGCGAGCGGCGAGCTCGGTTCGTGGGGATCGATCATCACAGTCCTCTCTTGGTTTCTTTAGGGCAGTACGATCTCGAACCCGAGGTCGAAGTCGTCGAGCAGCGCCGCCCACTCGTCGAGGGATGCGGGGTCGCCGGCCACCTCGATCGCGTGGCGCGCGGCGAGCGCGCGAAGCGTCTCGGCCCCCGAGGCGAAGTTCGCGAATGCCTGGACGGAGGTCGTAACCGAGGCGTCGACGTCGCTCGCACACGCGCCGCGGCGCGCGTGCAGCACGCCGCGGGCGATTTCGACGTACCAGTGCTCGTCGCGGTCGCTGAAGTGCACGGCGAAGCGCCAGGCGCCCACGGCGGCGCGCTCGGCGTCCACGCGCACGCCGATGAGGTCGAAGAGCTGTTCGGGGGAGAGAGCCCGCACGATCCCCGGGGCGAGCCCCCCGCGCGCCAATCCCGCGAGTGGCGTGCCGTTCGCGCGCAGCTCCAGGGCCCCGGTGAGGTAGAAGTCGCGCCACGGACCCGACTCGGCCTGGTAGCCGAGCTGTTCGAGTGCGTCGGCCTGCAACAGCCGGGCGGCCTCGTGGCCGGGCTCGGCGAAGACCACGTGGTTGAGCACCTCGGCGACCCAGCGGTAGTCGCCCTCGTGCATTGAACGCGTCGCGCGTGCGACCACCGCATCGGCGCCGCCCATGTACTCGACGTAGCGCCGCGCCGCCTCGACCGGCGGGTGGGGCTGGAGGTGCGCGGGGTTCGCGTCGAACCAGCCGAGGTAACGCTGGTAGACGGCTTTGGCGTTGTGCGAGACGGTCCCGTAGTAGCCGCGGTTGAAGAACTCGTCACCGAGCGCGGCGGGCAGCTCGAGTCGTTCGGCGATCTCGTTCATGGTGTAGCCGTGGTTCGCGAGTCGCATCGTCTGGTCGTGGATGAAGCGGTAGGCGTCTCGCTGACTGGCGAGGTAGGCCACCAGGTCATCGTGACCGAAGCGGGGCCAGTGGTGGCTCGCAAAGAGCACGTCGCAGTCGCCGCTGAACCGTTCGAGCACCTCGTCGATGTACTTGCTCCACTGCAACGCGTCGCGCACCGGGGCGCCGCGCAGCGTGTAGAGGTTGTGCTGGTTCGCCGTGCAGTTCTCCGCCACGCAGAGCGCACGGCGATCGGGCAGCACGATATTCATCTCGGCGGGCGCCTCGGTGCCGGGTGTGAGGTGAAAGACGAGACGCACCCCGTCCAGGACGACCGACTCGTCGGTGGCGGTGACCACGCGCGTCGGCGCGACGAGTTCCGAGGTTCCCATCGCGAGGCCGCGTCCGAGACCCGTGTCCACGTGACCCTGCGCGTCGCGCGCGAGCAGCACGCCGTACATGTAGCTCGCGCGCCGCACCATCGCGTTGCCGGCGATCACCTGCTCACCGGCGGCCGCGTCGAGGAACCCGGCCGGTGCGAGGACGGGCACCGAGCCGGACTCGATCGCGGCGCGCTCGACCACCCCGAGCACGCCCCCGTAGTGGTCGACGTGGCTGTGGGTGTAGATGACCGCGTGCACCGCACGGCCACCCAAGTGCTCGGTGACGAGCTCGAACGCGGCGCTCGCCGTCTCGGCGGTGGTGAGCGGGTCGATCACGACCCAGCCCGTGTCGCCGGCGATGAAGGTGATATTGGATAGGTCGAGACCCCGCACCTGGTAGACGCCCTCGGTGACCTCGAAGAGCCCGGCGTGACCGTTGAGCCGGGCCTGTCGCCAGAGGCTGGGGTTCACGGTGTCGGGCGCGTCGAGGGCCGCGGGGTCGTCGACGAAGGCGTAGGCACCGAGGTCCCACACGGCGTGACCCGACGACGCAGCGACGCGGCGCGCGTCGACGGCGGCGAGTAGCCCCCGCGAGGCGCGCTCGTCGTCGGGGCTCGCGAGCCGCTCGATCTCCTCGCGCACCCGTCGCTGGTGGCGCGCGGTCACCGCACTCGCCCCCTTGCGCTGCGCCGATGGTGCCATGTCGCCTCCCGCTTGCACGGTAGCCGAGCCCGCCGTCGACGTCGGGGCTAGCGTTGGCGCCAGGACGATGACGGACGACCTCGGAAACGACCCGCTGGCGGCGATGGCGGCTCCGACACCAATCGATGTGGACGAGTCCGACGAGCGTCGCGCGCCGCTTCGGGCCTGGCTCGCGGCGCACCCCCACCCCACCGGTCGTGAGCTCGCCGAGGCCGGACTCGTCGCGCCGCAGTGGCCGGCGCCCTGGGGGCGTGGCGCCGACGCGGGCTACCAGCTGCTGATCGATGACGAGCTGGCCCGCGCGGGCGTCACGCGCCCGTCCAACCCCATCGGCGTCGGCTGGGCGGGTCCGACACTGCTCTACGCGGGCACCGACGCCCAGCGCGCGCGCTGGCTGCCGGGGCTGCTGAGCGGCGAGGAACTGTGGTGCCAGCTCTTCAGTGAGCCCGACGCCGGGAGCGACCTCGCGTCACTGACCACGACGGCGCGACGCGACGGCGACGAGTGGGTCGTCACGGGTCAGAAGATCTGGACCAGCTACGCCCACGTCGCCACCTGGGGGATCCTGCTCGCGCGCACGGCGAGTGACGGCCCGGCGCACCGCTCGATCAGCTACTTCGTCTGTCCGATGCGCGCGACGGGCGTCACGGTCCGACCCCTCGTGGACATGACCGGCCTGCACACCTTCAACCAGGTGTTCCTCGACGAGGTGCGCCTCCCGGCCGACCACCTCATCGGTGACCTGAACGACGGCTGGCGCCTCGCCAAGGTCACCCTCGGCAACGAGCGCGTGTCGTTGTCCGCCGAGGGGGCGCTCTGGGGCCGCGGGCCGACGGCTGCCCAACTCGTCGCGATGGTGCGCGACCGGGCGATTCCCCACGACGCGGCGCTCACCGACGAGTTGGTGCGTTGCTGGATCGACGGCGAGATCCTGCGCCTGCTGCGTCAGCGTCTCGTCCACGCCGCCGTCGCCGGTCGCCCACCGGGTCCCGAGACGAGCGTGCGCAAGGCGCTCGCCGACGACCACGGCCAGGTCGTCATGGCGCTCGCCCATCGCCTGGCCGGCACCGCGGGACTGCTCGCCGGGCGTGGACCGGGCGGCGTCACCGGCGACGAGGGCGCGCTCTGGTCCTACGGCTGGCTCTTCTCGCCCGCGCTCACGATCGGCGGCGGGACCTCGATCGTGCAGCGCACCATCATCGCCGAGCGAGTGCTCGGCCTGCCCAAGGAGCCTCAGTCCTCGGCGTAGCGGGCGGTCGTGACGGCGATGGTCGTCGGCACGCTCGTCGCGAAGACCACCAGGAGGCACGAGACCACCAGGAGTGGCGCACCGCGCGTGTGGTCGCGCACGAAGGCGAACTCGATCATCCCCGCCGAGAGTACGTAGGCGAGCAGTGCCCAGCGGAACACGCGTACGAACGTGCGCCAGGCGAAGTCGCGCTGGCGAACGAGCAGCGCCCACGCCGCTGCGAGCGCGAGCACCGAGAGTACGAGCAGCGCCGTCGGCACCGCGAGCGGTGGTCGGCGCGGTGCGTAGGACGCCATCACGATCCCGCCCGCCACGACCAGCGCGAGGGCGGTCGTCGCGAGCCAGGCGACGGGCGGGAAGGGCCGTTCGCTCACTGCGAGCCCACCCGCGTCATGATCACCAGTGTCGCGACTTGCATGGCGCCGGTGACCCCGGCTGTGTAGATGAAGCGCTTCATCAGCTGACCGATCCGCTCGGCGTCGGGCGCCGGCTTGTTCATCTCGAAGAGCACCGCGATGTTGGCGGGCTCGAGGATGCCGAGCGCGATGACGGCCATCACACCGACAACCACGAACGAGACGATCAGCCAGGCGTGATTCACGCTCGACGGCGCGAGGTTGCCCATCTGCAGCGCCACCTGGAACCCGGCGGCGAGGGTCATCATCACCACCGTCGGCATGATGAGCACCATCTTGGGCATGAAGCGCGACGTGAACTCAACGCGCGCCGGCAACGAGAGCCGTCCAATGATGGGCCCGAGGACGAGCCCGACGAAGAGGTCGATGGCGGTCCAGAGCCCGCCGCCCACGACGTGGCAGAAGATGAGCGCCCAACGCCAGTTGCCCGCGACCGCGGCGGCCGTGAAGATGACGGCGAGTCCCACGACCGGCAGTCCGCGCAACGGCACGACCTGGATATGACGAGCGCCGAGCGGCGCTTGAACACCTTGTGCCTCGTGGACCACGGGACCCCCTTGCTGGGCCATCGTAGAAAAGTTGACGGCTTGACCCGTTCGCGACGCGCACGACGCGAAGAGTCCTCTCAGAATGGTGGCTTTATCCGTCGACGTGACGCCATCGGGCCTGGTTAACGCGTGCGACACCACCGACGTGGTCACTCGCGACCCGCGACACCGTTACCGTCGGTTCCGCGATACTGGGGCCATGACGACGATCGACCAACCGGTGCCGGGCACCCCCTGCTGGGTGGACGCCGCGACGCCCACCCTCGAGGCGCACCAGGCCCTGCAGCGATTCCTCACCGACCTCTACGGCTGGACGTGGCGAGACGGCGACGAAGCGTCCAGCCACTACGCCACCGCGACCCACGAGGGCTCGCCGGTGATGGGCCTCTTCGTCGACGAAACGGCGCCGTCGCACCCGACGACCTACTTCGCGACGAGGGACTCCGCCGCGAGCGTGGCGCGGGTCCGGGACCTCGGCGGTGATGTCACCGTCGGGCCGGTCGAGGTCCCGGGTCTCGGGTGGACGACCATCGTCACCGACCCGGTCGGTGCCACGCACGGCCTCTGGGAGCCCTTGTCCTTCCCGGGCTTTGGGCGCATGCACGAGCCCGGCGCACCGGGGTGGTTCGACCACGTCTCACGCGACGCCGAACTCGCCGCGCGCTACTACGTCGGTCTCACCGGCCACTCGGTCATCGAGCCCGAGCCGGGCCTGCGGATCCTCCAACACGAGGGCGGGTGGTTCGCGAGTGTCACCCAGCCCCAGGTCGAGGAAGCGATGCCCCGGTGGAACCCCGTCTTCGTCGTCGAGCAGCTCGCGCGCACCCTCGAGGTCGTGCGCCGCCACGGCGGTCTGGTGCTCGTCGAGGAGATGCCGGTGCCGGGCAGTTCGATCAGCGTCTTCCGTGACCCGGTGGTCGGGTCGGTCATGACGGTGATGGCCGCCGGCGTCCCCGCTTGAGCCAGCGTGCGAGAATGGTTCCCATGACATCACGCCCCACTATCGTCGTCTGCGACGGCGACCAGACTGGCCAGGAACTGCTCGATGAGGCGCTACGGGTGATGACGCCCGAA
>JAJYPU010000122.1 GCA_021795095.1 Actinomycetes bacterium
TGTCGGGATTGAACCGACGACCCCTTCCTTACCATGGAAGTGCTCTACCACTGAGCTAAGAGGGCGACACGCCGTAAACGACGCGAAGGGGAATTGTAGTGCCCCGAGGCCCTCGCTTTCCACCCGGGCCGCACTACCCTTTGTGCATGCGTATCCGCTTGGTCGACGAGGGTGACGCCACGGCCCTGATGAACATCTACAATCCCGAGGTCGTCGAGACCACGGTGACCTTCGACCTGGTGGCGCGGACCTACGACGAACAGGTCACTTGGATCCGCCGACACCGTGCGACGCACCCCTGCCTGGTCGCGGTAAACGAGGACGACGAGGTCGGCGAGGTCGGCGCCGACGGGGACCGGATCATCGGTTTCGCCCTGGTCTCGCCCTTTCGCGAACGCCCCGCCTATCTCACCACGGTCGAGAACTCGGTCTACGTCCACCGCGGGGCCCGCGGCCGCGGGGTGGGCGAACTGCTCTTGCGCGAGTTGATCGCGCTGGCCCAGGAGTCGGGCTTCCACTCCCTGATCGCGCGAATCGTGGGCGAGAACGACGGGTCGATCCGGCTCCACGAGAAGTGCGGGTTCACCCTGGTGGGAACCGAGATCGAGGTAGGCCGCAAACACGGGACCTGGCTCGACGTCGTCGAGTACCAGTACGTCATGCCCGACCGGCCCTAGCTGACGAGCGCCCGTTCCTCGGGCCAGGACCACTGGGTCCAACGCCCCATCGGCGCGATGAGCACGCCCCCGAGGATCGCGACTGCGACCGCGATGAGCAGGGGGTTCGCCTGGACCAGTCCCGTGAGCAATTGGCGGCCACCGGGCAGCCCGATGAAGGGCCCGGTGATCGTGAGCAGCAACAGCCAGAAGTGCTCACGGCCCTTGTAGCTGGCTGCGAGCAGCACGAGTCCCCAGGCGAGGTACCAGGGCTGGACGACCGGGCCGAGCTCGACCACGAGCACGAGCGACAAGCCCAGGGAACGGACCCAGCCGCGCCGCTCGCCGTTCCAGAGCAGCCAGAGCGCGAAGGCCCCCGCCGTCGCGAAACCGAGGAATCGGGTGACCGAGAGCACCGTCGTGACCGAGATGGACTGGAGGCCCACAGCGTGCAGGGTGTTACCGAGCGCCATCCCGAGCGCCGTCGCCGGCGCCGCCCACGATCGGACGGTGCCGTTGGAGAGCAGGTTCTGGATCCACCCGAAGCCGAACCCGGCAAGCCACGAGGAGACCCCGAGGGTCGCCGCCGCGACGAGTGTGGCCTTAGCGATGGGCACGAGGCGCTCCTTGATGCGCGCCGTCGGCCCAAGCCAGGTCCAGGCCACGTAGGCGAGCCCGAGCGCCGCCGGCGCCTTGATCGCGGTGGCCGCTGAGCAGAAGAGCAGCGCCCACCACGGTTGTCGCCGCACGGCGAAGGCGATGCCGATGACGAGCAGGCCAGTCATGATCGCGTCGTTGTGGGCGCCCCCGATCAAGGTCAAGAGCACCAACGGGTTCATCGCACCCAGGACGAACGCCTCACCGGGGTCTCGGCCGAGCGCGCGCGCGAGCATGGTCAGACCGAGACCGATCAGCGCGACGGCGACCACCTCGAGGATCCGCAGGCCGACCACCGTGGCGAGTTGGTTGTGGCCGGTCAGGCGGGCGATACTGCCGTCGAGGAACAAGAAGAGTGGCCCGTAGGGGGCCGGCGCGTTGCCCCAGAGCGGGTCCACCGGGTTCACGTACGGGCTTGAGCCAAGCGAGAAGGGTCCGAGCACGTAGGGGCTCAGGTGGTGGCTCGTCATCTCCCCCTGGGCCGCGTAGCTGAAGACGTCACGCGAGAACATCGGCGGCGCGATGATCATCGGCAGGCTCCAGAGCACCAGCATGATCCACAGACGCCGCGTCGGCGAGCCGGGGTGGATCTTCATCACCTCGACCAGGCGGAGCCACACGCGCATCAGCAGCAACAGGCCACCGTAGACGAGCACGATCGCGACGATGGACTTGGTCTCGCTCGGCGTGCCCGTGACGTTGGCCGATGGCTCGCCGAAGAACCACGTATTGGCCATGTCGAGCTTGAAGGGCGAGTTTGTGAAGGTTCCCCCCGCGAGGATCAGGCTCATGGCGAGCAGACCGAGCGCGGCCGGCTGCCAGAGGAAGTCCCAACCCTCGAAGGGCCCCGGCTTGAAGCGGCCGAGTGGGGTGTAGCGGCGTTCGAGCGCCTGGACACCCGTCTCGAACCCGTTCGCGAGACGTTCGTAGTGGTGACGGATGCGCTCGGTCAACACCCGGACTCGATGCACACCACTCCTCTCGACGTCTCACAGGGTTCAGCGGAAGAACACTGACGGCCGACCCCGCCGGAGGCGGGGTCGGCCATGGTGGGCCGGGAGGGATTTGAACCCCCGTAGGCAAAGCCGTCTGGTTTACAGCCAGATCCCATTGGCCGCTCGGGCACCGACCCGTCGAGCATCCTACAAGACCGCCACCCCCACCGTCGCCTCGGCCCGGGCCCGTCTTCTACCATGGGGCCATGCCGAGTTTTGACGTCGTCTCAGAGATCGACCTTCAAGAGGTGCGAAACGCGGTCGACCAGGCCAACCGCGAGGCCGGGACCCGCTTCGATTTCAAGAACACCAACGCAATCATCGAGTTCGCCGAGAAGGAGTTGTCGCTCAGCGCCAGCACCGAGGACCGCCTGCGCGCGCTCTACTCGCTGCTCGAGGAGAAGTTGGTCAAACGCAACGTGTCGCTCAAGTCACTCGACCCGGGCAAGGTCGAGGAGGCGAGCCACGGTTCGGCCCGCCAGAAGGTCTCGTTGCGCGCGGGAATCTCCCAAGAGGTCGGCAAGCAGATCAACAAGCTCATCAAGGAGATGGGGGTCAAGAGCCTCAGCTCCTCGATCCAGGGCGATCAGGTCCGAGTCACGGGCAAGCAACGCGACGACCTCCAGTCGGCGATCGCCCACCTCAAGGAGGCCGAGCTCGCGGTCCCCCTGCAGTTCACCAACTTCCGCGACTAGCGACGAGCCTCTTCGACGCTGAGGTGCTCGTCCATCTCGTCGAGGGTGTGGTCGTGGAAGATCCGGTTGAAGACCATCATCTTCAAGACCCAGAACAGGCCGAAGCTCACGAGGTTGGTCGAGGACACCAGCGCGGTGTTGATGATGTGGGCCCAGTGGTGGTCCTTGACCATGTCCTTGGCCCAGGCGGCACCGAGCATCGAGACGCCGATGCCGAGGAACGACATCGCCCAGAAGGGCACGATCTCAGTGCGGAAGTGGCTGCGCCCGCGCTTGCCCCAGGTCCAGTTACGGTTCAGGTAGTACGACGGCAGCGTCGCGATCAGGTTCCCGTAGACCGTCGCGTAGATGACGCCCTTGACAATGTGGAACCCGTAGAGCACCGAGATCGATGTGAAGGACACCACGGTCGAAACGACCGAGACCGACGTGAAACGGATGATCTTACGACCCTCGTGGGTCTTGGACCACGCCCAGAGGGCGCGCAGCCGTTCAATCATCCGGACTAGCCTACCCGTCGGCGCCCGGCCCGGGTAACGCAGGCGCGGTGTCACAATGGAGCATGTCCGAAGCACTCGATTTTCTGCTCACCCTGCTCGACCTCGAGACCATCGAGGTCAACACCTACCGGGGTCAGCACCCCAAGGAGGAGCGCCAGCGGACCTTCGGGGGACAAGTAGCCGCCCAAGCGCTGATGGCCGCGGGTCGAACGGTCGAGCGCGGCCGGGTGCACTCGTTGCACTCCTACTTCCTGCGCCCCGGCGATCCCAGCACGCCCATCCTCTACGAGGTCGACCGTATCCGAGACGGCCGTAGCTTCACGACCCGCCGGGTCGTCGCGATCCAGCACGGTCGCGCGATCTACAACATGCAGGCGAGCTTCCACACCGACGAGTCGAGCCTCGAGCACCAGTTCCCCATGCCCGAGGTCCCCGGCCCCGAGACGATCGCCCCCCTGGCCGAGCGGGTCCAACTCGAGTTCGGCGAGGTCGACGAGTGGTTCAAGCGCAAGCACCCAATCGACCAGCGATTCATCGGCGAGCTGCCCTGGAGCCCGCGACGCGACCGCGAGCCACGCCAGCGGCTCTGGATCCGCGCCGACGGCGAGCTGCCCGAGGACCCGTTGCTGCACGCCTGCGTGGTGACCTACGCGAGCGACATGAGCCTCTTCGACGCGATTCTCGCCCCCCACGCCATCAACTGGAATGACGGAACCTTCATGGGCGCGAGCCTGGACCACTGCATGTGGTTCCACCGCGACCTGCGCGCCGACGAGTGGTTGCTCTACGACACCGACTCGCCCATCGCCCACGGGGGCCGGGGTCTCGCCCGGGGCTTCCTCTTCGACCGCTCCGGTGCGCTGTGCGTCTCGATGGTCCAAGAGGGTCTCACCCGGGTCGTCGACCCGACGCGTGCGGTCCGGGACTGACACTCCTAGGCTCCGCGTATGGACCTCAACCAGTACCGCAAGGACTACGCGGACGCGACGTCGACCTTCCTCGCCGTCGCACGCGGAGTCCCCGACGACCAGTTGGACCGGCACGTGCCCGGCGGCTGGTCACCTCGCCAGATCATCCACCACCTCGCCGACGCCGAGACCGAGTCGGCCGGGCGCCTGCGCCGGCTGGTGGCCGAGCCGGCGGGCTCGTCCCTGCTCGCCTTCGACGAGGACGCGTGGGCGCGCAGCGACGCCCTCGGCTATCAGGCCTTGCCGGTGGGCACGTCGCTCGCCGTCGTCGAGAACCTGCGCGCCAACTCGCTCGCCGTCCTCGAACGGTTGAGCGAGGGCGACCTCGAGCGATATGGCGAGCACAGCGCGCGGGGCCGCTTCAGCCTCGCGGACTGGCTCGAGGCCTACACGCGGCACCCGCGGGTGCACGCCGAGCAGATTCTCGAGGCGCTGGGCGCCTAGGCGCGCTGGGTCATCGGCACGTAGTCACGCGCGTCCGAGCCAATGTAGAGCTGGCGCGGCCGGGTGATCTTCAGATCCTGGTCGAGCAGTTCCTGGAAGTGCGCGAGCCAGCCCGAGGTGCGTGGGATCGCGAAGAGGACCGTGAACATCTCCATCGGGAAGCCCATCGCCTGGTAGATCAGGCCCGAGTAGAAGTCGACGTTCGGGTAGAGGCGCCTCGAGATGAAGTAGTCGTCCTTCAGCGCGATCTCCTCGAGCTTGAGCGCGATGTCGAGCAACGGGTTCTTGCCGGTCACGTTGAACACCGAGTCGGCCGTCTGCTTGATGATCTTGGCGCGCGGGTCGTAGTTCTTGTAGACGCGGTGGCCGAAGCCCTCGAGCATCACCTTGCCCTGCTTCACCGATTCGATGTACGCGGGGATGTTCTCGTAGCTACCAATCTTGGCCAGCATCTTCAAGACGGCCTCGTTGGCCCCGCCGTGGCGCGGACCGTAAAGGGCCGCAGTCGCGGCCGCGGTGGCGACGTAGGGGTCGCCGTGGGACGAGCCGACGGTGCGCATCGCGGTCGTACCGCAGTTCTGCTCATGGTCCGCGTGCAGGATGAACAGGACGTCGAGCGCGTGCGCGAGGACGGGGTCGGCCTCATAACGCGGCTCGGCGACCTTCCACATCATCGAGAGGAAGTTCTGGGTGTAGTCGAGCCCGTTGTCCGGGTAGACGAAGGGCATCCCCACCGAGAACCGGTGCGCCGCGGCGGCGAGCGTCGGCATCTTGGCGATCAGGCGCACCACCTGCTTGTGCAGGAC
>JAJYPU010000123.1 GCA_021795095.1 Actinomycetes bacterium
CGGCCAACTCGCCATCCTTGGTGACGTGTCCGATGAGCACGAGCGCGGTGTCGGTGGCCTTGGCCACCGCACAGAGCCGTTCGGCGGCGGCACGGACCTGATTCACCGAACCCGACGAGCCGCTCACTCCCTCGTCTCGCAACGCCGACACCGAGTCCACGACCACGAGGGTCGGCCGGTAGCGTTCGATGACCTGTTCGGCGGTGGAGACGTCGTTCGTCGCCACGACCGCGAGGTCCGCCGGCACCGGTCCAAGTCGTCGTGCTCGTCGTGCCACCTGGGCCGCTGACTCCTCGGCCGCCACGAGCACCACGACCGAACCGGCCATCGCGAGCGAACGCATGGCCTGGAGGGCGAGCGTGGACTTGCCGACCCCGGGCTCGCCGAACAGCAGGGTCGTCGAACCGGCGACCAGCCCCCCACCGAGCACTCGGTCGAGCTCGCCAACACCGGTGGGCAAGGTCAGTCCGTCGTCGATCCGCGTCGCCAGGATCGGGGTCGGCGCCGGCACCGCAGTGCGCCCGCCGGGTGCGTTGCGTTCAGCCACGGCATTCCACGCGCCGCAAGACCCGCACCGTCCGACCCAGCGGGCACTCAGCGCCCCGCAACTCTCACACACGAACTCGGATCGGGTCTTCACCCGACGAACGTTAGACGGCGCCTGTCACGCCTCTGGCTTTGGCGCGACGTCCTCGAAGTCCACCGATGGTGGCAGTCCCTCGACTCCCTCGAACGTGAGCATCGGGCCATCGGGACCCTCGGTCGTGTCCACAACGATGGTCTGGCCCGCGTGAAACTCCTTGAAGAGGATCTTCTCGCTGAGCACGTCCTCGACGTACTGCTGGACCGCACGACGCAGTGGTCGCGCGCCGAGCTCGGGGTCGTAGCCCTTGTCGGCGAGGTAACTCTGCGCCGCCGCCGACAACTCGAGGCCCAGTCCCTGCACCGTCAGCTGGTCGCGCAGACGCGTGATGAACAGCTGGGCGATAGCGATGACCTCGGGCTTGGTCAGCTCGTGGAAGACGATGGTCTCGTCGATACGGTTGAGGAACTCGGGACGGAAGTGCGCCTTGAGGGCCTGATTGACCTTCTCCTTCATGCGCTCGTGCGTCGCGAGGTCCGACACCTTGCCAAAACCGATGGCGGCCTTGCGCAGGTCGGCGGTCCCCAGGTTCGAGGTCATGATCAAGATGGTGTTCTTGAAGTCGACCGCGCGGCCCTGTGAGTCCGTCAGGCGGCCATCCTCGAGGATCTGCAACAGGGTGTTGAAGACGTCGGGGTGGGCCTTTTCGACCTCGTCGAAGAGCACCACGGAGAACGGCTTGCGTCGCACCGCCTCTGTCAGCTGCCCGCCTTCGTCGTAGCCGACGTAGCCCGGGGGCGAACCGACGAGTCGGCTCACCGAGTGCTTCTCCATGTACTCGGACATGTCAAGTTGGATCAACGCGTCCTCGTCATCGAAGAGGAACTCGGCCAGCGTCTTGGCGAGCTCGGTCTTGCCGACGCCAGTCGGGCCGAGGAAGATGAACGAGCCACCGGGCCGCTTCGGGTCCTTTAGACCCGCGCGCGTGCGGCGGATCGCGCGGCTGAGCGCCGCGATCGCCTCGTCCTGACCGATGATGCGCTTGTGGAGCTCGTCCTCCATGCGCAGCAACTTGGACGTCTCCTCCTCGGTGAGCCGGTAGACCGGGATACCGGTCCAGTTGGCGAGCACCTCGGCGATTGTGTCCTCGTCGACGAGGTCGAAAGTCGCGCCTCCCGAGGAGGCGACGGTCGCGTCGAGCTCGTCCTTCTTCGCCATGAGGTCGCGTTCCTGCTCCTCGAGTGCCTTCGCTTGTTCCAGAGCACCGCGTTCCATGGCGGTCTCCTTGTCGGCGCGCACGCGCGCGATGTCCTCGTCGAACCGCTTGGCGGCCGGCGGGGCGTCCATCCGGCGGATACGAAGGCGACTGCCGGCCTCGTCGATGAGGTCGATCGCCTTGTCGGGCAAGAAGCGGTCGGCAATGTAGCGGTCGGCGAGATTCGCCGCCGCGATCAGCGCCTGATCGGTGATCTTGACCGCGTGGAACTCTTCGTAGACCTCGCGCAGACCCTTCAGGATCTCGATGGTCATCGAGACTGACGGCTGGTCGACCTTGACTGGCTGGAACCGTCGCTCGAGGGCGGCGTCCTTCTCGATGTGCTTGCGGTACTCGTCGATCGTCGTCGCGCCGACGGTTTGGAGTTCGCCGCGCGCGAGCATCGGCTTGAGGATCGACGCCGCGTCGATGGCGCCCTCCGCGGCCCCGGCACCAACCAGGGTGTGGATCTCGTCAATGAAGAGGATGATGTCACCGCGCGTGCGGATCTCCTTCAGCACCTTCTTCAAGCGCTCCTCGAAGTCACCGCGATAGCGACTGCCGGCGACGAGCGCGCCGAGGTCCAGCGTGTAGAGCTGCTTGTCGGCGAGGGTCACCGGGACCTGGTTGGCGACAATCTTCTGGGCGAGGCCCTCGACGATCGCGGTCTTGCCGACGCCGGGCTCACCGATCAACACCGGGTTGTTCTTGGTGCGCCGCGACAGGACCTGCATGACGCGCTCAACTTCCTTCTCGCGTCCGACCAGCGGGTCGAGCTTGCCCTCGCGAGCGAACTGAGTGAGGTTGCGGCCGAACTGGTCCAGGACGGCCGAACCACCGGTGGCCTCGACGTCGCCCTTCTGGCCACTCGACGAGACCGTCGCACCGGCCTCCTTGCCGGACTGACCCGACATCATCTGAATCACCTGGGTGCGAACCCGGGCCATGTCAGCGCCGAGGTCGTTGAGGACCTGAGCGGCCACGCCGTCGCCCTCGCGCACGAGGCCGAGCAGCATGTGCTCAGTGCCGATGTAGGAGTGACCCAACTGGAGCGCCTCGCGAAGCGAGAGCTCGAGGACCTTCTTCGCCCGAGGCGTGAAGGGTGGTGAACCCGGTGAGGGGTTCGAGTTCGTCCCGATGGCCTCTTCGACCTTCTCGCGCACCACGTCGAACGTGATCCCGAGGGCGTCCAGTGCCTTGGCGGCGACCCCTTCACCCTCGCGAATCAGGCCGAGGAGGATGTGCTCGGTCCCGATGAACGCGTGGTTCAACTCGCGGGCTTCCTCTTGTGCCAGTACGAGAACTCGCCGGGCTCGATCTGTAAATCGTTCGAACAACGTTCATCCTTTATGTGCTGATAGGTAGCAGTGTACCGGTGACTAGGCCGCGGGCGACCTCGCCCGGCGGCGCCCCGTCATGGCTCATCTATTGTGGGAACGTGAATCCGCACGAGCGACTCCAATTGCCCCTGGTGGAGCGCGACCTCGAGCGTCTCGAAGCCTTGCTCGCCGAGTCGGTAGTGGTCGGTGACCCCTACCTCGATGCCGTCACGACGCACCTGATCTACGCCGGCGGTAAGCGGCTACGCCCGATGCTCGCGATCGCCGCGGCCACCTTTGGCGAGCGCGAGGCCTCCGAAGAGGATCTGCTCGGCGGAATTTCGCTCGAGCTCATGCACCTCGCGTCGCTCTACCACGACGATGTCATGGACGAAGCCGACGTGCGGCGCAATGTCGACAGCGTCAACGCCCGATACGGCAACCTCGTCGCCATCGTCGCCGGTGACTACCTGATGGCCCGATCGGCCGGTATCGCCGCCGATCTCGGCACCGACGTGGCCGGACTGATGGCGCGCACCCTCGCGTGGCTCACCCGCGGTCAGGTCTCTGAGGTGCGAACGGCCTTCTCGGTCGAGCGCACCGAAGCCGACTACTTCGAAGCGATCGAGGGCAAGACCGGCTCACTCATGGCCGCCAGCTGCCGCGTCGGTGCGATCACGGCCGACCATGATCCGGCCCACACCGAGGCGCTCAGCGAGTTCGGCCGCTGCTTCGGGATGGTCTACCAGTTGCGCGACGACATCTTGGACGTCATCGCGGTGGACAACGAGCTGGGCAAGCCAGCCGGCCAGGACCTCGCCGAGGGCATCTATAACTTGCCGACGCTCTACGCGCTGCGTGATCCCTTGGTGGGTGACGAACTGCGTTCGATCCTCGGCGCCGTCTTGAACGACGCCGACCGTGAACGCGCACGCAAGCTCGTGGTCGCGACCGACGGCGTCGAACGAACGGTCGCCGCGGCCCAGCGCTTCCTCGCGCTAGCCCAGGAGTCGCTCGCCACCCTGCCGAGCGACGGCCTGCGGCAAGGTTTCGGCTCGCTTATCGAGTCACTCCTCGAGGACCTGCCCGCCCACTGACGTACCGGTCGCGCTGGTCAACTACGCGCGCGTCTGATCCGAGAACGCGGCGGGCGCGTGCGCCGCGCTCACCGGCATCTCCGGCGCCCGGCGCAACGTGAAACCCCTGCGCCGGACGCGAGCGCGCTCACGTCGCGGCGCCGGTGGCGCGGAGGCGAACAGCGGGGCCATCAGGTCTTGCATCGTATAAAGGCCCGGCAGCTTGCCCGCGAGGCCCACCGCGGCAAAGCGTGCGCCGTCACCGAAGGCCTCGCGCGAGATCGACTCGTGGCGCAGTCGCACCACCTGAAAGGGAAAGCCGAACAGGATCTCGTGCACACCGATGATGCCGCCGGCTCGCACGGACTTGATGTCTGACTCACAGACGTCGAGGGCTTCACCGATCAACTTCGCGGTGCCCGAGACGCCGTTCTTGAGTTTGAAGTGCTCCTCGATGATTTCGATGTCGGTCTGCGGCGCGATCCGGCGCAGTGACTGGGCCGCGAGGATGAGGAAATTGACGCCGACCGTGATGTTGGGTGACCAGAGCACCGCAGTGCTCTGGCTCAGACGGTGGAGCTTCTGCTGCTGGGCCTCGGAGTAGTGCGAAATGGCGGTCACGACGTTGACCCGGTGCGCTGCAGCCGCGTCCATGTAGTAGTCGAGACCATCCTCGGCCGAAAAATCAATAATCACGTCGACGGGGTGGTCGTTGAGCAACTGCTGGGCACTGATCTCGCTAGCGGTGATAATTAACGCAGGATCATTGCACGCTATATCGAGCAATTCAACGGCCGATCGGTGCGTCTTTACATCACTTTTCCGCACAACCCAGGCGAGTTGCATCTTGGGGTCTTTCAGCAGTACTGAGGCGACCGGGACGCCAGTTTTGCCGAATCCAATCAAACCGACTCGCATAGTAGGACTCCTTGAGTAGGCAATTGCGGGACGAACGGCCCCAGGCGAACGCTAGAAAACAACCCTGAGAAAACCGTGGGAGACTCGTGAGAACTCCCTGTGAGAGATGCCCGATTTCAGGTGAATACGTCGTCGCTGATCACCGGCCGTGCGACGCCGACACGTCACGAACCGTCGCTCCGGCCACCACGCCTTCACGAATTCACATGACGAGCCGAGGCCCGTCCTTCACCCGCGCAGGGGCTTCAGCGTGGGGAACGCGATCACCTCGCGGATATTGGATTCGTCGGTCATCAACATGACGAGCCGGTCGATACCGACGCCGAGACCGGCCGTCGGCGGCAGCCCCCACTCCAGGGCCCGCACGTAGTCCTCGTCGATACGCATCGCCTCATCATCGCCGGCCGCGGCGAGCCGGGCCTGCTCTTCGAAGCGGCTGCGTTGGTCGACGGGGTCATTGAGCTCGCTGAAGCCGTTGGAGAGCTCGCGCCCCACGGCGTAGGACTCGAAGCGCTCCGTGAGATCGGGGTCGCGGCGGTGGCGCCGCGCGAGCGGCGAGAC
>JAJYPU010000124.1 GCA_021795095.1 Actinomycetes bacterium
TGTGGGCGAGCTCGTCGACGAGCACCACCTTGGGCGACCGAGTGAGGATGGCCTCGAGGTCCATCTCGTCGAATCGCGTCCCCCGGTACTCGCGTGACGTGCGTGGCACGATCTCGATGTCACGCAGCTGCGCTTCGGTCAGCGGTCGGCCGTGGGTCTCGACGAAGCCGATCACGACGTCGGTGCCGCGCTCCTTGCGCCGCCAGCCCTCGTCCAACATCCGATAGGTCTTGCCGACGCCCGGGGCCGAGCCCAAATAGACGCGCAGCTGTCCGCGTGCCATGGCCTACGCGGCTCCCGCCCGCCCGTGCGTCGAGGTCCGGGGTTCGACGCGTGACGCGATCACGAGCGCACCGATTCACGATGGTCGACGGCGGCCGCGACGATCTCGCCGAGCACCACGGCGACGACGCGGCGTTCGAGTGACACGCTCAGCCCCGGGGTCGGCGTGACCACGAACCGGCCCGCCACCTGTCCCCGCCACTGCACCGGTAGCTCGGCCTCGGGTCCCGGGATCCCGATCTCGCCCACGGGCCATTGCAGCCCCACGTGCTCCACCTCACCGCTGGCTTCGATCCGTGCGAGGGCGGGGCCGAGGGGGCCGGACTCGAAGCGACAACCCCGCAGCGACAGCAAGTCGCGCAACGCCACACAGGCGTGGGCGATCACGTCGTCCGCCGGCGCCGGACCCGCGGCCAGGGTCGCGAGCTCATGGACCATCGACACGAAGCCCGACTCCTCGCCCGAAGCTCGACGGTGGTGCCGGTTCCTCGCGGCGAGTTCGCTAACCACGACGCCGACGACGACCAGCCCGATCGCCGCCTCGAGATCGGGCCGGTGGCTGATGACTAGACGCCCATAGGGCGGGGCGAGGAGGTAGTCGAACCACAACGCCGATGAGAGGCTGACCAGGGCTCCGACGAGACGACTACCCACTACCGAAACGACCACCTCGAGCACGACGAAGGCGAAGGCGGCGGCCACGGTCGTCAGCGACTGGCGAAACGGGACGAGTGCGGCGGCGAGGGCGAGCGGCGCCACCACCGCGACGAGGACGACGACGACGCGTCGACGTCGAGCGAACCACGCGGCGGCCCGCGTGGTCGGCGACCGGGCCGGCGCGCCCGTGAGGTGGGTGGGTGCTGTCATCGTCGCTCCACGCGCGCGAGCGCCTCGTTGAGTCCGAGCACGTCGATGTAGCTCGAGCCCAGGAACCCCCACTGGGGTCCGTGCGTCTGGCTCGCGATGAGCCGGCGCAGTTCGCGCGGCGCGACGCCGGTTGCTCGGGCGACCATCGGTATCTGCACCGTGGCGTCCATCGGCGAGATGTCCGGGTCATAGCCACTGCCCGACGTGGTCACCAGGTCGGGCGTCGGCGTGACGCCGCGGGCGCGCCAGTAGGCCACGAGCGCTCTCGTGTCGGCGAGCAAGGTCTTGGAACGGGGCCCGAGTTGCGTCGCCCCGGACCCGCCCGCGACGCCATTGGCGACGAGCGGGTTGTCGCCGCCGGCAATCCCCTTGGCCACGTTCGTCGCGTACGGCCCCGTGTCATCGGGACGGCCGTGGAACCACCGCGAGCTCGACCAGTTCTGGCCGATGAGCAGCGACCCGTTGGGCGTCAGCGACCCGTTGGCCTGACCCCTGAAGGCGAGCTGGGCGAGCCCCGTACCCGCGAGCGCGTACACGAAGCCGAACAATACGAGACAGATCACCGCCATCGTGAACGAACGACGTAGGAGCAGCATCGAGATCCTCCTTAGTAGGCGTGCAGAGCGACCAGCACGAGGTCGATCAGCTTGATGAAGACGAAGGGCACGATCACCCCGCCAACGCCGTAGATCAACACGTTGCGCCGCAGGATCGTGGCCGAGTCCGACGCGCGGAACTTCACCCCGCGCAGGGCGAGCGGGATGAGCGCCACGATGACCAGCGCGTTGAAGATGACCGCCGACAGGATCGCGCTCTGGGGGCTGTGCAGCCGCATGATGTTGAGCGCGCCGAGCTGGGGGTACGTGGCGACGAAGAGCGCCGGGATAATGGCGAAGTACTTCGCGACGTCGTTGGCGATGGAGAAGGTGGTGAGCGCCCCGCGAGTGATCAGCAGCTGCTTGCCGATCTCGACGATGTCGATGAGCTTGGTGGGGTTCGAGTCGAGGTCCACCATGTTGCCGGCCTCTTTGGCGGCCGTCGTCCCCGTGTTCATGGCCACCCCGACGTCGGCCTGGGCCAGGGCGGGTGCGTCATTGGTGCCGTCGCCGGTCATGGCGACCAGCTTGCCGCCCTCCTGCTCACGCTTGATCAGCGCCATCTTGGCCTCGGGCGTGGCCTCGGCGAGGAAGTCGTCGACGCCGGCCTCCTGGGCGATTGCGGCCGCCGTGAGCGGGTTGTCGCCCGTGATCATGACGGTGCGGATCCCCATGCGACGCATCTGGCCGAACTTCTCGCGGATGCCCTGTTTCACGACGTCCTTCAACTCGATGACGCCGACCACGTCGGGACCGTCCGCCACGACGAGCGGTGTCGAGCCGAGGCGCGACACCCGCTCCACGATTTCGTCGAGCTCGGGTGGCACGGTCCCGCCCTGTTCGACCACCCACCGCTTGACCGAGTCGCCAGCGCCCTTCCTGATCTGTCGCTCACCGAGGTCCAACCCCGACATGCGGGTCGTCGCGGTGAAGGGGACGAAGTGGTGACCCGCCTCGAGACGACGTTCGCGGATGTCGAAGCGCTCCTTCGCGAGTACGACCACCGAGCGTCCCTCGGGCGTCTCATCGGCGAGCGAGGCCAGTTGGGCGACGTCGGCGACGTCACGCTCGCTGTGGGAGCCGACAGGCAGGAAGTTGGCGGCCATCCGATTGCCCAGGGTGATGGTGCCCGTCTTGTCGAGCAGCAGGGTCTGGACGTCGCCGGCCGCCTCGACGGCTCGCCCGCTCATCGCCAGGACGTTGCGCTGGACGAGACGGTCCATCCCGGCGATGCCGATGGCCGACAGCAACGCGCCGATGGTGGTCGGGATGAGACAGACGAGCAGGGCCACGAGGGTGACCACCGAGACCGTCGCGCCGGCGTAGGCGGCGAAGGGCACGAGCGTGACGACCACGGGGATGAAGACGATGGTCAGCACCGCGAGCAGGATCGCCAGGGCGATCTCGTTCGGGGTCTTCTGGCGGTTCGCGCCTTCGACGAGTCCGATCATGCGATCGATGAAGGTCTGGCCACGCTCGGCGGTGATGCTCACCACAATCCGGTCCGACAAAACCTTCGTGCCCCCGGTCACCGCCGAGCGGTCGCCACCGGACTCGCGGATGACCGGCGCTGACTCGCCCGTGATCGCCGACTCGTCGACCGACGCAATGCCCTCGATAATCTCGCCGTCCGAGGGGATAACGTCCCCGGCCTCACAGACGACACAGTCGCCCTTAGCGAGGCTCGCCGCCGGCACGAGTTCCTCGGTCCCGTCCTGCTTCAAGCGACGGGCCTCGGCCTCAGAGCGCATGCGCCGCAGCGTGTCGGCCTGGGCCTTGCCACGACCCTCGGCCATCGCCTCGGCGAAGTTCGCGAAGATGACCGTGAGGAAAAGCCAGACCGTGATCGACCACGAGAAGGTGCTCGGATGCGCGACTGCCTCGATCAGGGTGATGATCGAGCCGATGAGCACCACGAACATGACCGGGTTGCGGACCTGCACGGCGGGACTCAGCTTGCGCACCGATGCCTTCAGGGCGTCACGCAGGATCGCGGGGTCGAACAGCCCCCGCGCCTTGGCGACCGGCCGGGCGGTGGGCGGCGTGGCCTGATCGACGACGGCGCTCATCAGAAGAACCTCAGGTGACTGAGCTGCTCGACGACCGGTCCGAGCGAGATGGCGGGGAAGAACGTCAGCCCGCCGATGATCACGACCACGGCCATGGTCAGACCCACGAACATCGCGTTGTCGGTGCGAAAGGTGCCGAGTGACTCGGGCACCACGTCCTTCGCGGCGAGTGCGCCGCCCAACGCGAGCGCCGGAATCATAATCGCGAAGCGGCCGATCAGCATCTCGATGGCCCCGACCACGTTGTAGAACGGCGTGTTGCCGGCCAGTCCGGCGAAGGCCGATCCGTTGTTGTTGCCCTGGGAGGTGAAGGCGTAGAGGATCTCGGAAAAGCCGTGCGGGCCGGCGTTAAGGGGTCCCGCGCGACCCGCGGGCACCGACACTGCGATCGCGGTGATGGCGAGGACCGCCATCGGCATCACCAGCGCCCCCAGCCCCGCAAGTTTCATCTCTCGCGCCTGGATCTTCTTGCCCAGGTACTCGGGTGTTCGACCGATCATGAGCCCGCCGATGAAGACCGCGATGATCGCGTAGAGCAACAACGTGTAGAGACCGCTGCCCACGCCGCCTGGGGAGACCTCACCGAGCATCATGCCCGTGAGCAGCCCCATGCCCCCGAGCGGGGTGAAGGAGTCGTAGGCGGCGTCCGCCGAGCCCGTCGAGGTGCTGGTCGAGGCGACCGCGAACAGCGCCGACGAGGTGTCTCCGAATCGCACCTCCTTGCCTTCGGTGTTCCCGACGCTCGAGTGCACCCCCGCCGCCGCGACGGCCGGGTTGTTCTGGTGTTCGGCCGTGGCCGTGAGGCCTACCACCGCACCGAACAGAATGACCACGACCGACAAGAGCGCCAGTCCGTGACGCACGCTGCCGACCATCTTGCCGAAGGTGTAAGTGAGGGCGATCGGGATCGACAGGATCAGGTAGATCGAGAGGAAGTTGGTCAGCCCCGTCGGGTTCTCGAACGGCGTTGCCGAGTTGGCGTTGAGGAACCCGCCGCCGTTGGTGCCCAACTGCTTGATGGACTCCATGAAGCCGATCGGCCCACGCGGGATCGTCTGGGTAACCCCGTTGAGCGCGTCGTGGATGGTGACCGTCCCGGCCAGGGTCTGCACCGCGCCCTCGGCGACGAACACGAGACCGAAGACGAAGGCGATCGGCACGAGCACGTAGAGCAGGCAACGGGTGATGTCGACCCAGAAGTTCCCCACGGTCGGCGAGTGACGCCGTGAGAAGCCGCGCACCAGCACGATCGCCGCCGCGATGCCGACCGCTGGCGTCACGAACTGCTGGACCATCAGCGCACCGATCTGGGAGAAGTACGACATCGTGCTCTCGCCCGCGTAGTTCTGCCAGTTCGTATTGGTCACGAACGAAACGGCCGTGTTGAAGCTCAACGCCGGCGTCACGCCATGCAGGTGCTGGGGGTTGAGCGGCAACGAACCCTGCAGTCGCAAGATGGCGTAGGTGAAGAGGAGCGACACCCCGGAGAAGACGATCATCGACCCGGCGTAGCGCTTCCAGGTCTGCTCCTTGGCCGGTCCCGTAGAGAGCGACCAGTAGATGGGGCGCTCGATGGCGTTGAGGAAGTGGACGCGACCCTCGAAGACGGCCGCCATATAGGAGCCGAGGTAGCGCCAGGTGAGCCCTAGCGCGACCACGAGCGCGAGAATCGTGAAGAAGAAGCCCATCAGAACTTCTCGGGCTTGAACATGGCGTAGCCGAGGTAGAGCAGGATCGCGACCGCGACCGCGAGCAAGATCACTTGAGTCGGTGTCATACGCGGTCCAAGATCCGGATGAGCCCGAGCATGAGTAGCGTGAACCCGATGAAGCCGAGTACCGAGAGGAAATCCGACATGCCTCCAGTGTCGGCGCTCGCTTCGTAACAGAATC
>JAJYPU010000125.1 GCA_021795095.1 Actinomycetes bacterium
CAAGTTGTTTTGCGAGAAGCGGTCAGGAGTTGGCGAAGCTGCCGCCGCTCCCGAGCGCCGGCGAGGCGGTCGTCGTGATCGGAGACGTGCCCGCCCCTCGGAACGTTGCCTTCACGAACCCGCCCGCGGTTGTCTACATCGCCCGGAGCGCCCCCTGCGGCACGCTGATGAACTCGATGCTGGAGGTCGCGACCGAACAGGTCTCGGTCCCCTGGGCGCCGGACGGACCTCTGCGTGGCTCCGATCTCCACGTCACGGTGAACCCGCCGGCCTGCGGCTGGCTTTCGGGGAGCAGCTCGAGCGGCAACGCGAGGTCGGTGACCGTGTCCATCATCGGACAGATCCCCGAGCAATTGCTCGGAGCGTTCTGTCCTCGTCCCGCAAGCATCAACGAGGTGATCCACTTGGGACCATCGCGCAGTCCCGGAGCACCGCCACCGCTCGTGACATCGACGACCAAGATTCTGCACGGCCAAACTGGCCCCATCCGCGCGACTCGCTAGTTCCGGGGCGAGGAAGGGAGCAGTCTGACGAGTGTGAATGAGGAATCAGACCACGGCGACGCTGTCGAGGCGCCCTTCAGCGATCTCGAGCGCGAGCAGGCCAAGCTGCGACAGGACATCGACGTCGTGCGCCGTTACGGTGAAGCTCACCTCGACGCGTTTGTCGACTTCTGGCTCGAGCACGAGCCAGAGGTACGCATCGTGGCAGCGTTCGCGGGCGACGACGTCGACGAACACGAAGCGGCGCTCCGACGTCTCGTGACGTATCCGAGCCAGCTCGAGGTCCGCAGGTCCCGCTATGACCGAACCTCCCTCGAAGGGATCCACGCCGAAGTGCGCCGTATGGCAACGACTACCGAGCAGGGATCGATCACGAACTTTGGGATTGTTAAGGGTCACGTCCAGATCAGTCTCCGAGCTAACCAACTGAAACTGGCACAGGACATCCTCGACTCTTATGGCGACGCCGTCCAACTCACGGTGGGCTTCTTGGGATATCCCGATCCGAACTGGTTCGACCCAGACGTGCCGGCACGAAGTCGAGTGGCGCCCCGGCGGTCCCCTCTACTGCCAGACGAGATCCATGTCTCGATCGACGAGGGACTAACGGTCAAGACAGGCGAGCACCTCAGGAGCGTTGTCCACATTCACAACGCGGGGCCCACGGAGATCGTGGTCTTGACCAACGGCGCCGTGACGGCCTACATCGTCGATCCACAATCTGAGGTCGTGGTTGGGGCGTTTGAATTCGCTCAGACGATGCCGGGCATAGAGTTCCGGATCCCGCCGGACCGCGTGATCGACGTGCCGCTGCTCGTAGGGACTGCGTCGAGCGATCCTCTTCTTGGCTACGCGACACCTCCCGGCCGGTGGGCTATCGAGATTCACCTCAACCTGGAGAACAGGGGCATCTTCCGGACTCCACCACTGCCTTTCGATGTCGTCGCTTGGGATCCGCTGATATGAGGGTGACTCAGGCCCTCTTGCACCTCACGGAGGTCCACTGTGTGGTCAACATGCGCGAAATCGTGTGGGGAGACCGAGGGGCGCGTTACCAGAGCCCCGTGGTGGCAAGGCGCTGAGAGTTTCGTAAACCCCCGCCGGGTTTATGGGAGTGGATCCCTCACTTATGACGAGCGGCGTCCTAACGATGAGCATCTTCCCTCTAGGGGATAGTCCGACGCTCGCGCAGTACCCATGGGGACACCTGCTTCACCTCCATGGGCTGAATAGTACCGTCACCGTCGAGCGAGACTCGCGAAACGTCGAATACGTTCTCCTAAGGGCCGGACTCCCTCGAGGAGTCGAGCAAATTGTAGATACCGGGGACAAGGGGATTCGAGCGTGAGTGAGTACGTCGATTGGCCGGTCGAGATCGATGACGAGGCTGGACTCGCAGTCCTCCTTCCGGGCCGGAACTATCCGGCGACGATGCCCTTACTCACCTTCGCGGGCGAGGCGGCGGCTCAGCGTAGGTGGCGCGTGCGCGCGGTGTCGTGGCGTGCACCAGAAACGGACGGCATCGCAATGATTGACTGGGTGGGCAGTCAACTGATGGAGGCAGTCGGGACGTTCGACGGTCGAGTGCTGGTCATCGGGAAATCGCTCGGCACCTGCAGCGCGAAGTACGCATCCCTGCACAGCTACGACGCAATCTGGCTGACCCCACTGCTGCACCTAACCGACGTCGTCGACGCGATGACTCACAACTCGGGCCGACAGTTACTGATCGGCGGGTCTCGAGATCCGGCGTGGGACCGAAACGTCGCGCACACGGTCGGCGGGGACGTCATCGAGATTGAAGGCGGGGACCACGGAATGTTCACCCACGACGCGGTGCGAAGCGCGGAGCTGCACGTCGAGGTCACCCGAGCGATTGACCAGTGGCTCCAAGCCTTGCCGTGAGGCGATTCGACTGATCGCCCTCGACGGCGACTTCGGTGCTGAACCTGACGAGGTCGAGTTCGCTATCGACGACTCGGTCACTAGGTCGGTGGCACACGAGGGTTTGACGTGACGTGAAATCGACCGGTCACCCTCGGGCCATGGGTAGGAGTCGATGGGCGACCTTGCGCCGTTTCGACGTCGCGGTTGCAAGTTCGCGATCACGGCCACAAAAAGACGCCTGCGCGCCGGGCTCGATGGCCCGGCGCGCAGTCGTAGGTACTAGGTGGCCTACGCCGTGATGCTGGTCGCGCGAATCACCGAACTGGTCTTGCCGAGCTCGACGCCTTTGACAGTGACGTTCTTTCCCTTAACGAGCGACGCCGCGGTGCCCCCAGTGATTGAGGTCTTCGCGGTGAAGCTGACGCGGTACGTCTTGGTGCCGACCTTGAACCAGAAGGCGTACTTCGTGGCCTCGGCCTTCACAATGGTGCCCGAGAGGGACACGGCCGGCTTCGCGACCGGCGCGTGCTTCTTAGCGGCGGTCTTCGCGTGCTTGACCGTGGTGGTGGTCGCAGCGCTCGCGGTCGTGGCGAGCGCCGTCGCCCCGACTGTGCCAATCGAAAGTACGGCTGGCAGGACAATCTTGGCAAACTTGGTGTTCATGGTGGTCTCCTAATGGTCTCGATGTTGGTGGTCGTCACCGGCCCCCCGCGGTGGGGTCGAATGAACGCTCGCTTCGACGGTAACGGTGTGAACACTCTGGTGAGGACGCAGATTTGTCCAAGAAATGGCAAAGGTTTCCGACGTGGGGTGAATCCTCATCGTCCTCTTACGCGCTTCTCACCGACCTCTCACGAAGTGGCTGGGGCCTCGCTGTCTAGACGCGCTGCAAACTGATCGTCGCGTCGATTCCGTGGCCCGGTGCCGCGCGAAGCTCGATCGTCCCGGCCGAGAGACGCACGAGCTGGTCGGCGATGGCGAGACCGAGACCCGAACCCTCCGCGTGATTGTCACGTCCACGCCAGAAGCGTTGCAGTGCGTGATGGCGATCCTCGTCGCTCAAGCCCACGCCCGAGTCGATGACGTGCAGCTCGCCGACGGCTCCGACTGCGCGCGTCTCCACGGAGATCCGTCCCCCCGGCTCCGTCGCGTCGAAGGCGTTGGAGAGCAGGTTGTCGACCACCTGTTCGATGACGCCGGTCATGGCGAGGACCTCCAGTGACGCGCTCGCCGAGGCGACCAGGGTGAGACCCCGCTCTTCAGCGAGGGGACGCCAAAAGGCGACGCGCGACTGTGCGACGAGTGCGAGATCAACGGGAACGAGCAGGGGCTCGCGAGACTCGTTTCGCGCCAGTTCGAGGAGTGACTCGACCAACCACCGAAGCCGGCTGACCTCGGAGAGTGCGGGCTCGAAGGCGGCGGGCGTAATTGGTCCGTCGCCTTCTTGCAGGTTCTCGAGCTGGATCTGCAACGCAGTGAGTGGCGTTCGCAGCTGGTGTGACGCATCGGCGACGAAGGAACGTTGCGCCTCGAGCGCGTCAACGAGCCGAGATGACATCGCGTTGATCGACTCCGCGAGTCGACGAAGCTCTTCGGGTCCCTCGTCGACGGGGGCCCGAACGCGTAGTTGTCCACTTGCGAGCGCTTCGACGGCGCGGCCGATGTTGCGTAGTGGGCGCGTGAGCGACGTGGACAGGAGAAAGCCGAATGCGACCGCGGCCGCAAGCATGACCAGACCGTAGATCGCGAGGTTGAACCAGTTGCTGTGCACCACCCGCGTCACGACGGTAACGGGGAACGTCACAACGAGGATCACGGTGCTGAGGCGTCGGGCGGCCACCGCGTCGAGGGGCAGACGCATCGCGACGTAGTACTGGGCACCCTCGATCGAGGATCGCGGGATTACGCCCGAGAGTTGGACCCTCCCCACACGCTGGACGATGCCGGCGATCTCCTGGTCGCCCGCCTGGCTCTGCTTGGACGCAATGAGCGTCTTTGCACCCTCGAGGACCAGGATCTGGCGACCCGTGGTGCGCGAGTAGGTTCGCGCGACGCGCGTGGCCTGGCCGATGCGATTGCGACCAATGTCGTTGGCGAGCACGGTTGCGAGGGCACTCGTGTCTCGTCGTAGGGCAACGAGGGTGGAAGAGCGGGCGTTCGAGTTCAGTGTGTAGCCAACCGGAATGACGAGCAGCGCCATCGCGACGACTGCAAAAAGGAGGAACCCGAGCAGGAGGCGGCGTCTCACGAGTCGACGACGAGGCGAAAGCCGATGCCCCGGTGGGTCTCAATGAGATCGGCCTGGTCGAGCTTGCGTCGCAGGGAGGCGACGTGGACGTCGATCATCTTCCTAGATCCGAACCAGTTGGGGCCCCACACCGCGTTGAGGAGCTCCTGTCGCGTGACGACCGCGCCGGGGTCGCGCGCCAGGTACTCGAGAATCGCGTACTCCTTCGGGGTGCACGCGATGTCGACGTCATTGACGCTCACCGTGCGGGTGCGCCGATCGATCGTCACCGCGTTGAGGCGCTGCGGTCGCTGCTCGCTATCCGGGGAAGTACGTCGGAGCACGGCGTTGATACGCGCGATCAATTCACGAAGGCCGAAGGGTTTGACCACGTAATCGTCCGCGCCGAGGTCGAGACCGGCGATGCGCTCGTCTTCAGCGCCGCGCGCCGTGACCATGATGATGGGAGCGTTCGACGCCTCCCGCAGACGCTGGAAGAGCTCGAGGCCGTCACAGTCGGGTAGTCCGAGGTCGAGCAAGATAAAGTCCGCCGGCAGTTCCCGAAGGGCCCGCGCCCCGTCGGCCGCGCGCACGGGACTGAACCCCTCACGGGTTAGGCCCGTGACGAGAGCCGAGGCGATCGCCTCGTCGTCCTCGATGACCAGAATGCGCATGACTCATTATCGTTGGCGCTCGCCGATCCAGAACGGTGGCCAGTGTGGGCCGCGCGAGTGTCAGCGACCGGACGCGATCAACTGCTACGACTGGCGCCGAGAGTGGCGCCCAGGGATCACGCGGTCCGAACCCGCGACCGTGTATCGACGCGTCGCCGGAACGATACTGGGTCCGTGGGCACCACAAGAAGCCGGACGACGTATCCCCTCGTGGGTTTCGCCGCCATGGTGGCGACCATCGTCGCCGTCTTAGTCTGGGCGACGACGTCGTCACCGGTCGGCGCCGTGCCGAGCGCCGCGTCGTGGTCGCCCCTCTCGGTGTCCCTGCTACGCACTGGCGAGGGATGGGCACTCGCTCGACATGACTGTGCGACCG
>JAJYPU010000126.1 GCA_021795095.1 Actinomycetes bacterium
GTCGCACGAGACGAGGGGCTTCCCGTCACCGTTGAAGTCGCGCCCCACCATTTCACCCTCGATGAATCGGCGTGCGAGAACTATGACGCCCACTACAAGGTGAATCCGCCACTGCGATCGCGAGACGACGTCGCAGCCGTGCGTGCGTCGCTCGTCAACGGTTGGGCCGATGCCGTCGCGACTGACCACGCGCCCCACGCCGCGGAGTTAAAGGACCTCCCCTTTGACGAAGCGCCCGCGGGCATGCTCGGTCTCGAGCACGCGGCGTCGTTGACCTTCGAGGCGCTTGGGTCCTCAAGCGCCGACCCGATCCGGTTCTTCGCACTCCTAAGCCGCTCGCCCGCGCGGATCGCGTCGTTGCGACACGGGGACGCGCGGGTGCGCCACAGTGGCCACGGGGGTGCGGTCGTCGCGGGCGAGGACGCGAACTTGGTGGTCTTTGACCCCAGCGCGCGGTGGCGGGCGAGTCGCGACCGACTCCAGAGCCTCGCCTACAACACGCCCTATGACGGACGAGAACTCGAAGGGCGAGTGCGGACCACAATCGTGCGTGGCGACGTCGTGGTCGATGAGGGGGTGCTCGCGTGACGCGAAGGCATTCAGTTTTGGTCCTCGCCGACGGTGCCGTCTTCGAAGGGTACGCGGCCGGCTACCTGCCCGACGATGGGGTCACGACCGGCGAGTTCGTCTTCAACACGGCACTCAGCGGGTACCAAGAAGTCATCACGGACCCGAGCTACGCGGGCCAGGTCATCACGTTCACGTACCCCCACATCGGCAACTACGGCGTGACCCCACTGGACGATGAGGCGGTGCGACCGTGGTGTCGTGGCGTGATCGTGCGCGACCTCTCGGTGCGCCCCTCGAGTTGGCGGGCCGAGAGCGCCCTCGAGCCGTTCCTGGTGGAGCGACGAGTGCCCGCGATCGTCGGCGTGGACACCCGTCGCCTTACGCGTCACCTGCGCGCGCACGGGGCATTACCGGGTGCCTTCGGTCACGCCGGTGTCGACGCCGTGGCCGCAGCCGCGGCGTCGGCCAAGGGCACCGACGGGATGGACTACGTGTCACTCGTGTCGACACCCGGGGCCTACGAGCGGGGCATGGGCCAGCGCCACGTGGTCGCGGTCGACTACGGCATCAAGACAACGATGGTGGACCAACTCGCTCGGCGCTTCCGAGTCACGGTGGTGCCCGCGGCGACCTCCGCCGACGAGATTCGAGCGCTCGAGCCCGACGGCGTCTTTCTCTCTAACGGTCCAGGTGACCCCGCCGCGCTCGGCCAGTACGTGCGCGAGATCGGGTATCTGGTCGGTGAGGTTCCGATCTTCGGGATCTGCCTCGGCCACCAGTTACTCGCAACGGCCCTCGGGGGCACGACGTACAAGCTGCCCTTTGGTCACCACGGCAGCAATCACCCGGTCCAGGACCTCGCGACGGGTCGGATCGAGGTGACCGCGCAGAACCATAACTACGCCGTGGAGCCCGACTCGCTGAGCGCGGTCGTGAGCCACCGGAACCTGAACGACGGCGTCGTCGAGGGGATCGTTGCGCCGGCACTTCGCTGCTTCTCGGTGCAGTACCACCCCGAGGCCGGACCCGGTCCCCACGACGCCCGATACCTCTTTGAACGTTTCGAGTCGCTGCTACGCGGCGAAGACCTGAGGGCGGCCGATGCCACGACGTGACGACATCCACACCATCATGGTGATCGGCTCGGGCCCGATCGTGATCGGCCAGGCCTGCGAGTTCGACTATTCGGGCACCCAGGCCTGCCAGGTGCTCCGTGACGAGGGGTACCGGGTGGTGCTGGTCAACTCCAATCCGGCCACGATTATGACCGACCCGAGCACCGCCGACGTGACTTACGTGGAACCGCTCGACCTCTCGGTGCTCACCGACATCATCGAACGCGAGCGGCCCGACGCGTTATTGCCTACCCTCGGGGGTCAGACGGCGCTCAATCTGACGATGGCGCTCGTCCACGCCGGTGTGACCGAGCGCTTCGGCGTCGAGGTCATCGGCGCGCGACCCGAGGCGATCGAGACCGCGGAGAACCGTGAGCTGTTCAAAGCCGCGATGGCTGACATCGGCCTCGGCGTGCCGGAGTCCGGTTTCGCCCACAACGTCGCTGAGGCCGTCGTCATCGCCGAGCGAATCGGGTGGCCGATCATCGTTCGCCCGAGCTACATCCTCGGGGGCGCGGGAACGGGGATCGCCCACAACGCCCAGGACTTCGTGCGCCTCGCGACCGAGGGGATCGCCGCGTCACCCGTCGGCGAGATCTTGGTGGAGCGGTCCATCGCGGGGTGGAAGGAGTACGAACTCGAGGTCATGCGTGACCGCCACGATAACTGCGTCGTGGTGTGCAGCATCGAGAACGTCGACCCCATGGGTGTGCACACGGGTGACTCGGTCACCGTCGCGCCGGCCCAGACGCTCTCGGACGTGGAGTATCAGGCCATGCGCGATGACGCCTTCGCCGTGCTTCGACGCGTCGGCGTCGAGACTGGTGGCTCCAATGTGCAGTTCGCCGTGAATCCCAGTACCGGCGAACGACTGGTCATCGAGATGAACCCTCGGGTCAGCCGGTCGAGCGCACTCGCGTCCAAGGCGACGGGATTCCCGATCGCGAAGATCGCCGCACGTCTCGCGGTGGGCTACGCGCTTAACGAGATTCTCAACGACATCACGCGTTCCACGCCAGCGAGCTTCGAGCCCGTGATCGACTACGTGGTCACAAAGATCCCGCGGTGGGCCTTCGAGAAGCTGCCGGGCGCGTCATCGGTGCTCGGCACGCGCATGCAGTCCGTCGGTGAGGTCATGGCGATCGGGCGCAACTTCGCCGAGTCACTGCAAAAGGCCATACGCTCGCTCGAGCAGGGACGGCCCGGATTCGCGCCGGGACCTAACCGCGAGTTCGCCGATCTGGACGACGACGCGCTCTGGCGCCGCTGCGTGGTGGCGACCCCCGAGCGGCTCTACGCGCTGCACGAGATGTTGTGGCGCGGCGCCTCGGTCGAAGACATCGCCGCTCGCACGGGTATCGATGCGTGGTTTATCGACCAGATGGCCGAGATCGTCGTACGGGAACGTGAACTCCGTGACGCCGACGTGTTGAAATTCGACGCACGCTCGTGGCGTCGCTACCGACAGTGGGGTTTCACGGATTCCCAGGTGGCCGCGATCAGCGGCACCGATCTTGAACTCGTTCGCGCCGCGCGCACCGCACTCGCCCCGGTCACCTTCAAGACGGTGGACACCTGCGCGGCCGAGTTCGACGCGGCGACGCCGTACCACTACGGGACCACCGAGGACGAGTCGGAGGTCCGATCCTCCAACAAGGATCGCGTGATCATTCTGGGTTCGGGTCCGAACCGAATCGGCCAGGGCATCGAATTCGACTACTGCTGCGTGCACGCCTCGTACGTGCTTCGTGACATGGGCTACGAGTCGGTGATGGTGAACTGCAACCCCGAGACGGTGTCGACGGACTACTCGACCTCCGACCGCCTCTACTTTGAACCGCTCACCCCCGAAGACGTCGCCGAGGTCGTGGCCGCGGAGCAAGCGGCCTGCGTCGACGGGGCACGCGTCGTCGGGGTGATCGTCTCGCTCGGCGGTCAGACGCCTCTCAAACTCGCCCACACCTTGGACCCCGAGCTCGTGCTCGGAACCCCAGTGAGCGCAATCGACGCGGCCGAAGACCGGGAGCACTGGTCGACCATATGCAACGATCTCGGTCTCCGTCAGCCGCCCGGTGATGTCGCCGTCACGCTGGATGAGGCGATTGAGGTCGCGACGCGCATCGGCTACCCGGTGCTGGTACGACCGAGCTACGTACTCGGTGGTCGAGCCATGGAGATCGTCTACAACGAGGCGTCCCTGCGGCGCGTTATGAACAACCTCACGGGGGCGCACGGGGCGCTCGCGCGAGAGGGGGGTGTCAGCGCGACACGACCGATCCTGCTCGACCGGTTCCTCGAGGACGCGGTCGAGGTTGACGTCGACGCGATTCGTGACCAGGCGGGGGAGACCTTCGTGGCGGGGATCATGGAGCACGTCGAGGAGGCGGGGGTCCACTCCGGTGATTCGGCGTGCGCGCTGCCGCCCCAGACGTTGTCCCAGTCCGTCATCGCGACGCTCCACGACTACACGACGCGCATCGCCAACGCACTCGGCGTCGTCGGGCTCGTCAACGTCCAGTATGCCGTCAAGAACGACGAGGTCTTCGTGTTGGAGGCCAACCCGCGGGCGAGTCGCACCGTGCCCTTCGTCGCGAAGGCGACGGGCGTGCCCCTGGCCCAGATAGCCGTGCGCGTGATGCTCGGCCAGACGCTCGCGTCCTTGCGCGGGGCCGGCGTCGTCCCGGCGACGACACCCAATCCGGACTACGTCAGCGTCAAGGAGGCGGTCCTGCCCTTTAACCGCTTCCCCGACGTCGACACCATCCTCGGGCCCGAAATGCGCTCGACGGGCGAAGTGATGGGTATCGGCGAGAGTTTCGGAATCGCCTTTGCGAAGTCACAACTCGCGGCGGGGACCGGACTGCCCGACTCCGGACAGGTCTTCCTCTCACTCGCGGATCGAGACAAGGTGGGCGGTCTCGCCGTCGCTCGCCAGTTGCTCGAGCTCGGGTTCACCATCGCCGCGACCGTCGGTACGGCCGGCTATCTGCGCTCCAACGGGCTCTCGGTGACGACGCTGGTCGGAAAGGTCGGCCTCGCCGACCTCGGGGCGGACGCCGTCACGCTCATCGCCGAAGGTGCCGTGCAACTCGTGGTCAACACACCGTCGGGCGGGGATGCGATGGTCGACGGCGCTCAAATTCGACACGCCTGCATCACCCACGGTGTCCCGTGCCTGACCACGCTCAACGCGGGGCTCGCAGCGGCTCGGGGGATCGCCGACACCCGGACCCACGGCTGGCGCGTGCGTTCCCTGCAGGAACTGCACGGATGAGTGAGGTCTCGCTCGCTACGTCGGTGGGGTCCGTGGCCTTGCGTTCACCAATCCTCACCGCGGCGGGAACCGCGGGATTCGGCGTCGAACTCGCGGGATACGGCGACCTCAGTCAGATCGGCGCGTTCGTCACCAAATCACTCGCCGCCTTCGCCTGGCCGGGCAATCCCGCGCCACGCGTGACAGCCGTCGACGAGCACCTCGTCAATTCCGTGGGGCTGGCCGGACCGGGTGTCATGGCCTGGCGCCACGACCATGAGCCTGCCCTCGTCGCCGCCGGCGCGACGATCGTGACCTCGATCTGGGGGCGTAGTGCCCAGGAGTTCGCCGATGCGGCCGAGGCGCTCGCCGGTTCGTCCTCGGTGGCTCTCGAGGTGAACGCGAGTTGCCCAAACCTCGAGGACCGCTCCACCATGTTCGCCCATTCGCCCGAAGCAACCGCCGCGATCGTGCGCGCCACGGTCCACGCGGAGCGTCCGGTCTGGGTCAAGTTGAGTCCGAACACGCCCGACCTCGTCGCTATCGCCGCCGCCGCCGTCAACGCGGGCGCCGAGGCCCTAGTTCTCGTCAATACCCTCCTCGGGCTCGCGATCGACCTGGAAGCACGCCGGCCGGTTCTCGGCGGCGTTGGCGGTGGGGTGAGCGGACCGGGGATCCACCCGGTCGCACTGCGCGCCGTCTTTGACTGTCGCCGAGCGCTCCCGGAT
>JAJYPU010000127.1 GCA_021795095.1 Actinomycetes bacterium
GTCGTCGCCGATCTTGGAGACGGTCGCCTCATGCCCGATCGAGGCGTCCTGTTCGCCGACCTCCATGTAGGGCCTGGTCTCCGAGGTCGAGAACTCATCGAGGATCAACGCGTCACAGCGCACGAAACTCTTGGCCCCGGTCGCACCCTCTTCCACCTTCACCAGTCCGCGGTAGGCCGTTAGCCCCCCGTCCTTGGAGATCGACTTGGAGATGATCGTCGAGGTCGTCTCGGGGGCCACGTGGACCATCTTCGCCCCAGCGTCTTGGACCTGTCCGGGACCCGCGTACGCCACCGACAAGACCTCGCCCGATGCCTTTGGACCCATGAGGTAGACCGACGGGTACTTCATCGTCAATCGCGAGCCGATGTTGCCGTCAATCCATTCGACGTGCGCCTCAGCCTCAGCACGAGCCCGCTTGGTCACCAGGTTGTAGACGTTGTTCGACCAGTTCTGGATCGTCGTGTAGGTGATCCGCGATCCCGGCAGGGCCACCAGCTCGACGACCGCCGAGTGCAGCGAGTCTGACGAGTACACGGGCGCCGAGCAACCCTCGACGTAGTGGACCTGGGACCCCTCGTCGGCGATGATCAGCGTGCGCTCGAACTGTCCCATGTTCTCGGTGTTGATGCGGAAGTACGCCTGCAGCGGCTGGTCAACCTTCACCCCCGGCGGTACGTAGATGAACGACCCACCACTCCAGACCGCCGAGTTAAGCGCCGCGAACTTGTTGTCGTTGGGCGGGATGACGGTGCCGAAGTACTTACGCACCAGGTCGGGGTACTCGCGTACCGCCGTGTCCATGTCACAGAACAGCACCCCGAGACGCTCGAGGTCCTCACGATTGCGGTGAAAGACGACCTCGGATTCGTACTGGGCCGTGACGCCGGCGAGGTACTTCCGTTCGGCCTCGGGGATGCCGAGTCGCTCGTAGGTCGTCTTGATGGCGTCGGGCAGGTCCTCCCACCGGTCGACCCGGTTCTCGGTCGGCTTGATGTAGTAGTAGATGTCGTTGAAGTCGAGGTCTGGCATGCGGTCTGCGAACCACGGCAACATGGGCTTCTTCTCAAAGCGCTTGAGCGCGGCAAGACGGAAGTCGCGCATCCACGGCTCCTCATTCTTGATCCCCGACATTTCGCGCACGATCGCTTCGTTGATACCCTTCTTGGGCTTGAAGACGGGAATCTGCTCGTCAGACCAGCCCAGCTGGTACCGACTGAAGTCCAAGTTGTCGATCGTCATGTCGCTCCTCTGGGTATTATCCCTACGCCCATAGTACTAACTACCGTCCCTGCCCTGTCAGAAATTACTGGCAAAGTGGAGCCGTGCCTCTCACCCCTTCCGTACCGCAACGTCCCCACCCGATCACTCGTCACGGGGACACCCGTGAAGACCCCTACTACTGGCTCATGGACCGAGACAACCCAGAAGTCCTCGAACTTCTGCGTGCCGAGAATGATTTCCTCGCTGCCTCACTCAAGCACCTGGCTCCGCTCGAGGCCCAGCTCTTCGACGAGATCAAGCGACGAATCGAGGAGACCGACATCTCGGTGCCGGTTCGCCGCGGCGCGTGGTGGTACTTCGAACGCACTCGCGAGGGGCTGAACTACCCGATCAGTTGTCGCGTTCCTGTCACCGACGGCGACTCGACCCCGCCGATCGTCGACCCGCTCGTGGCCTTCGCCGGTGAACAGGTGATACTCGACGAGAACCTCGAGGCGCAGGGTCACGATTTCCTCTCGATCGGCGTACTCGACGTGAGTCCCGATGATCGATGGGTCGCGGTCGGCGTGGACTTCGACGGCGACGAGCGCCACCGGGTGACCGTGCGACCGCTCACCGACACCGAGCCCCTCGCGGACACCCTCGATGACGTCTACTACGGCTTCGCGTGGTCCCGCGACAGCGACTACTTCTTCTATACGCGCGTCGACGACGCCATGCGACCGTGGCAGGTCTGGCGCCACCGCCTCGGATCGGGGGCGAATGAGGACGTACTCGTTTACCAGGAGGACGACGCACAGTTCACCGTCTCGGTGGGACGATCACGCGACGACGAGGTGATCGTGATGTCGATTGCGTCGTCGACCACGACCGAAGTCCGCTACCTAGCCGCGGATCGACCCACCGATCAGCCCGTGGTCCTCGAAGTGCGGCGCCCGGGCATCGAGTACGGCGTCGAGCACCTCATCGCCGCCGACGGCACACGCTGGTGGTTAAAGATCACCAACGAGGATGCGACCGACTTCCGTCTGCTCGGCCGTCCCGTCACGGACGACTCATGGCGTGAATTGATCGCGCACCGTCCGGGTACCCGAATCGACGGCGTCGATGCGTTCTCCACGTGCCTGGCCATCAGCGAGCGCGAGGACGGGTGCGCCACGGTGCGAATCGTCCCTCTCGATCCCACGGCCCCCTTCGACGCCGACCTCCTCGGGCGCTCCTGGCTCGTCGACGGAGTCGATCGACCGAGCACCGTCTCGCTCGGGGTGAACCCCACCTTCGAGACGGACACGCTCCGTGTAGCGATCACCTCGATGGTCACGCCGAACTTCATCGCCGACGTCGACCTCGCCTCGCACGAGTTGCTCGTTCGCAAGCGCCAGATCGTGCGAGGTGGCTATGACCGTGACGCGTACGTCACCGGCCGTCACTGGGTCGAGGCCAGCGACGGACAGCGCATCCCCGTGTCCATCGTCGCACGACGCGACGTCGTACACCTGAACGGCGACGGATCAATCAGCCCGAACGGACCAGCCCCCCTGTTGCTCTACGGGTACGGGAGTTACGAGATCTCCATCGACCCGGGATTCTCGTCGATCCGCCTTTCGCTGCTCGAACGCGGCGTGATCTTCGCGATCGCCCACGTACGTGGCGGCGGTGAGATGGGACGCTCCTGGTACGAGATGGGCAAGCTCGCCCAGAAACCGACAACCTTCAGCGACTTCGTTGCCGTCGCGAGAGACCTGATCACGACGGGTTGGACTGAACCACGTCGGCTCGCCATCCGCGGCGGTTCGGCCGGGGGGCTCTTGATGGGCGCGGTGATGAACCTCGCCCCCGAACTGTTCCGGTGCGTCGTGGCCGAGGTGCCCTTCGTCGACGCTCTCACGACGATGCTGGACGCCTCGCTCCCTCTCACCGTTGGCGAGTGGGAGGAGTGGGGTGACCCCGACGCCAGTGCGACCACCTACCGGACGATGAAGTCGTACTCGCCCTACGACAACGTGCGCGCGACGAACGACGACGGAAGTGTCCGGGTCTACCCACACCTCTTCGCCGCCGGCGGACTTAACGACTCGCGCGTCGGCTTTTGGGAGCCGGCCAAGTGGGTGTTGAAACTCCGCGACGCGAACGCCGACAACGTCGCGTATCTGAAGACCGAGCTCGGCGCCGGCCACGGTGGTCCATCTGGCCGTTACGACGCGTGGCACGACGAGGCGCTGATCCTCGCCTTCATCATTAGCGAGATCGTGTGACCGTCGCGACCAACGGCGACCGATGCCCGGTCACGACGTAGGTCACGGCGAACGATCTCGGGCTCTCGGTCGCGTGCGGTGCCGCGACAGGTACCACCGCACGAACCGCGGGTTCGCCCGACTTCGCGGGCGCGCTCGACCACGGGTGGTGCGCGAGCAGGAACGCGCCGACGATCACCACGACTGCGACGAGGAGAGCGACGACCACTCGTCGTCGGTACACCAGAGGGCTGCGATGCGCCGATCGGTCGAGCGCCCATTGCACGTCGTGGCGGTGCGGGCCGATCGACACCTCTTCCTCCTCGACCGGTGTCGTCTCGCCGAACACGTACTCACGCGAGGACTCGAGACGCAACGGGGCGGGCTCGTGGTGCGGTGGCGGCGTCTCACCGTCTAAGAGCCGGAAACCTTTGGCCGACTGATAGGGCGAGGGCGGCGGACTGATCAAGGTGCCCGTGTCACTCAGGCGGCGCTCGTCACGACGGATCTTGCGCCAACGCAGTAGACCCGCCGCGAGCAGCCCGGCGACGACAATCGCCACTACCACTTCAATCGCCACGGTCATCGGACTCCGCTCGCCAGCGTCGCGGTTGGCCACGATGGCCCACCACGAAAAGCGTAGTGACTCGGCGCCGCTAGCCGAGTGCGGTGAAGCCCGCCCGGAAGAAGACCAAAGGCTGGCCGTCGTAGGCAGCCACAAAATCGGCCCGGACGATCGCTACGTCATGGTCGCCGTGGGTCCGCACCGAGACGATGGGTCCTTCGACGTGCGCGATCGCGCCCACGAGCAGCGGGGAACCGGCCGGACCTTGCGTCCACTCCCCCGTGGCAAAGCGGTCCGCGCCCGTCGTGGCGAATCGACGCGCCTCGTCGACCTGGTCGACGCTAAGGATGTTGATACCGACCACACCCGTGGCGCGCACTTGCGCCCACGATCGGCCGTCGACGGCCGCGGCGAAGGTCACGAGTTGGGGTTCAAGCGAGAGGGATCCGAAGGTCTGACACGTGAAACCGGCCGGACCCTCGGGTGTCTGACTGGTGACGACCACGACACCCGTCGCGAAACGACTCACCGCGTCTTTGAAGTCGCTCATCGAGGGAGGGATCACATCGGGACACTACCGGGCAGGCTCACCCGACCGGTTCCCTCGTGTCACCGACCAAGTGCACGGCGTGCGCACCGTGCTCGACGAGACCATCTTCGACGAGGGCCGCGAGCAGACGTTCAACGCGATCACGGGGTTCCGCGATTCGCACCAGTAGGGCGTCAAGGTTGCTAGGACCGTCGCGCAACACCGCGATGATGCGCCCGCGACATTGCCGATCCGATCCGACAAAGGCGCTCTGTCGCACCGAGACGGCGGCGCTGTACTGGGCGGGGTCGGGCCCACCGACGGCGCGCCAGGCGCAGCGTGACGCCATCGGGCAGGTAGGGCAGCGCGGTTTCGCCGTGCAGAACTGGGCGCCGAGGTCGAGCATGGCCTGGTTGTGCACGGCGCTATCTCGTCCGCGCACGAGCTCATCGGCGAGTCGTTGCGCCTCGCTTCGAGCTAAGGGCCGATTAACGAGGGCCCGCGCGAGGATCCGTCCGACGTTCGTGTCAAGCACGCCTACGCCCACACCGAACGCGAAGGACGCGACGGCGTTCGCTGTGTACGCGCCGACCCCAGGGAGCCGACGCAGCGCGTCGGGGTCGCTCGGGACGAACCCGTCGAACTCGTCGAGAATCACACGCGCGGCGTCGTGGAGGTAGCCCGCGCGGCGGTTGTAGCCGAGCCCGCCCCACAGAGCGATCACCGCGGACCGAGGCGACGCGGCACACGCGCTCGGTGTCGGTAGCGACGCCATGAAGCGGCGCCACGGCTCGATGACGCGGGTGGCCTGGGTCTGTTGGAGCATGACCTCACTGACGAGCACCGCCCACGGGTCACCGACCCCGAGCCAGGGCAGGTCACGGGCGATCGACGGCGCGCAGGCTTCCAGCGAGCGCGCGAACGAGCGCGGTGTCAGTCCCAGACGTCCTCGCCGTAGGGGCGCTGGCGCACCGGGGCGGAGTCGCGCTTCCAGACCATCACCTTTCGCCGGAAGTAGCAGACCTC
>JAJYPU010000128.1 GCA_021795095.1 Actinomycetes bacterium
TGCCCAGTATCTGTCCTACGCGCCGCGGGGCGCCGACGTCGTGGTCACCACCGACCTCGCGGTTACTGGCGGCCACGTCACGCAAGCGCGCGCCCTCGCCACCGTCGACTCGCGCGAGATCCTCACTGTCAACGCGGCACTGGGAACCGGAACGCTGAGCGCGCCAGGTCCGTGGGCGACAATGCCGGACGTGCCCGGGCCGGAGCAGTGCCCACCGCGCCTCATGCCACGGGGACTCGGCACCTCCATCTTCGAGCACGTGGAGAGTCGTGTCGCCCTTGGACGAGCCTTCACGGATCTCGACGGAACGCCCGGCGATCCCCACTCGGCCATCTGGGCGCGCGTACCGGGCCACTTCGACCCGTCGGCGGCCACTCTCGCCATCTTCGGCGACTATGTCTCAGGTGGTGTGAGCCAGCCACTCGGGCGACGCACGATGGGCCGAAGTCTCGACAACACGATCCGCATCGTCACCCTGGAGCCGACTGAATGGGTCCTGTGTGACATCCATATGTACGCCCTGGCCGGCGGCTTCGCGCAGGGCACGGCGTTCCTGTGGAGCCGCGGTGGCACACTTCTGGCTACCGCCAGCCAGTCGATCGCCGCTCGCATCTGGGAGCCTCCCGACTCGTCGACGGGTGTGACGGCTGGTGTAGATTAGTACCTCTTGGGGCTATAGCTCAGTCGGTTAGAGCGCGTCACTGATAATGACGAGGTCGTAAGTTCGATTCTTACTAGCCCCACCACGAGGTCTTCACGATTGAAGCGTCTCCATCTTCACATTTGGGTGTGACACACCACCGTGCAAACGGTCATGGATGTCGGACCCGATCGCCTGATGCCAGGCCGTGCGCCGCTCATCGGCTCTCCATTGTTCGGTGGTTCGCGCGCGGTCTATGGCGAGGCGCCAAGACCGGCGAGTTCGGCGAGGCTCTTTCGCCGTCGGCGGCGGGTCTTCGGCTCGAGACCGACTGCCCGACGGCGCGCGTTCTCGACCTGTCGTGACTCGAAGGCGTCGACGAGGGCGAGATTGCGGCAGCAGAGCGCGACGGCGAGGAACAGGCTCGGCCCGACGAGGCCCATCAAGCGGCACCAGCCCTTGTCGACGTTGATCGTGGCGGGATCTTTGATCCGGCTGTTCGAGCGCTCGACGGCGCTTCGTCGAGCGTAGGAACGTCGCCAGGTCTTCGCGGGGTAGTCGTGCTTCTGTCTCGTCTTCGCGTTGACGCTGGGCGCCACGGTGAGGCTCTGTTGGCAACAGCACACCGGAGGGTGCTCGGGCGGCTCGAGGACGCTCGGGTGCGAGTAGGAGAGTGCCATCGAGGACGGCCGGAGCGGGCAACGGATCTTGCCGGCGACCGCGGGGCACGAAACACGGTGGTGGCCGTCTTGGTCGTCGGCGGTGATCGGGCCAAGCTTGTAGCGGGCGAGCTCGGCGGACTTCTCGTCGTGGGCGGCGACGACTTGGTCGCCCGCGCCGCGGGCCAGCGGGTCCAGATCGAACAGCGCTGTCGGCGTGGCGGGACAGTAGAGATTGCCGTTCGCCACGATCGCGCCGGCGAAGGTCCCCTGCGGGCCGCGGTCGTTGGGGTGCAGGTCCATGACGAGCGACGCGCCGGCGGCGCGCAGTGGCAGCGCGAAGTGCTCAGCGACGCGGTGCGCGTAGCCCGAGTCAGCAAGGACGTCACCGGGCAGAAGACGCCCCGCCTCGAATCGGGCGACGAGCGCTGTGACGGCGACCGGGACCGGATCGTGGTCACAGGCGCTGAGGGTCATCTGGCGCACGAGCTCGGGGACCTCATCTCGGTCCTCCTCGCGCACCATCGTCGCGAGGTTGAGGTAGTGGCCGAAGAAGAGTTCGGACTTCGCTCCCGGCCCGCCGCCCCGGCGGTGCCCCCAGGCGGCTTCGGGGTCGGCGGAGATGCCGTCCTTGCCCGGCGGGTGGGCGAAACTAATCACATCGGTCCAGTCGAGCGCGAGCGCGCGGGCCGCCTTCTCGTAGGCGGCGGGCACCGAGGCGTCAACGAGTGCGTCGAGCAGACCTTGCAGGCGAGCGCTCGCCCGACCGTCGGGCTCTTGCTTTGACAGCACCTTTTCGAGGAGGTGGTTCAGGTACTCGAGCTGACGATAGGTGAGCAGGTGCGCCACGCCCCTTCGTTCGTCCATGACTCCGAGGCGCCATCGGTCGGCTTCGGGCAGAGAGACGAGCGTCTCGTGCACGCGCGTGAGATGTGCGGGACGTCCGTCGAACAGGCAGCACGCAATTCCCAGGAGAAAGGTTCGCACCCGAAGCTGGCGGGGCCGCACCCCGATCGGCAGTGATGCCTCGATCGCCGCGATCTCGCCCGCCAGCACAGGCTCGACGAAGAGCGCCTCGAGGCGTGCGAGGCCGCTCACCACTCGCCCCCGAGCAGCCTCACCGAGGCTGGCTCGTCTACCGGGTCGAGGTCGGCCACCAGGTCGCCCAGACGCTGCGAGGAAGAGATGCCGGCCGCGTCCATGAAGGACTTGAGCCCGATCACCTGCGCGCAGGTGACCAGCCACGTGGCGCGCAGGCGCGAGGTCTCGAGGCGCGCCAGATCGCCGCTAGCCGAGAGACGCGAGATCAAAGGACCAGTCACGTTCTGGCGGTGAGGATCTCGCCCACCCACCACGAAGCGTGAACCGGCGAAACGGGCCGAGAGGTTCAGCACGGCGTGGTAGCGAGCGAGTACGGGCACGACGCGAGGACGAGCCCCGTTCACCTCGACGACCAGCCCGCCCGAACGCGTGTGCACGTCGGTGCCCCTCACGAGGCGCAGGTCGGCGCCGGTCAGTCCCGCTCCGGCCCCGAGCGTCAAGAGCCCCTCGCCCTGTCTGCGACGAGCTTCAGTAGGTTGGTGGCGCGCCAGGGCGAAGTAGGCGGCCAACTGTGCGGGTGAGTAGGGAACCTTGGCTCGTTCGCGCGCCAGTAACAGCGCTCGTGGAGCGCTCGGCTCGAGTACGTCGCGCGCGAGTGCGCGCAGGTTCGTGCGCAGTGTGCGACGCGTCGCCGGAGAGAGTGTGCTGGCCGAGTGGAGCACGCAGCGTTCGATCACCGCTTCGTGCAAGAGCACCTCGGGGACCAGTTCCAAGCCCACCGATGCGCCAAAGGACCCGAGCTTCATGGCACCAAAGAGAAACGCCTTGGCCCGGGTGGCACTCTTCGGCACGGCTCTTTGCACGACGTCTCGGGCGAAGCGGGTGACGTCGTCGTTTCCCGAGCGCGCCCGGTAGTTCTCCACGCTGTCCACGGGGTCGCCAGTCGAGTGATCCGACGTCATCACACAGTATAATACTGTGTGCAATCCGCGGGAGGGTGGATGCGAAGTGGGAAGGTGGCATCGTGCAGTTGGACAAGGCGACCAGGGCCGAAGTCGCCCGCCTGAGCAGAGAGATCGCCGTCGCCGCTCGGGCCGGCTTGGCGCTGCCGGGTACGCTCACGCACCGGCGCATGCGGTGCGGACGCGCGGGCTGTCGCTGCAGGGCCGATCCACCGGTGCTGCACGGTCCGTATTGGTCCTGGACCCGAAAGATCGAGAACAAGACGGTGACTCGCTATCTGAGCGACGATGAGATCACCGACTATCGGGCGTTCTTTGACAACGCCAAGCAGTTGCGTTCGCTCATCGCACAACTCGAGGCGTTGAGTCTCTCGGTGATAGAGGATCGACCAAGACCGAAGCGGCCCACTAGGCCATCGAGTTGATATCCGAGCCAGCGCCGCAGCCCCACGCTGTGGTCGAGCTTGGCTTAACCTGTGGGCGTCGTCACGAGCGGAATCTGAATACCCTGTTCAGGACTAAACGTGAACACCTCACCATGTAGTCCATAAACGAAGTCGAAGGCCCAGGGAAAACCTGGGCCTTCGTGCTGTCCGGTGCCCCCTCCAGGGGCGTTCGGACCCCGTTTACTCCATAAACCTCCATAAACCCCCGTGCAGGTGCGCGTGCTGCACACCCCTGCACCCCCCGGTGGTCGTCGCCGTTCTGCGCCCCCGCGGTGTGCACGGGCGGGGCAAAGGGGCGCCCCAGGAACTTCTACGGCGCCATAAATACGTCGAGTGTGTCGTGCGTGGTGCTGCGCACAGTCCGGGTAGAAGGGGTCACTCCGGCCCCGACGAGGAGCCGTTGACCATGTACGAACCCACCTACCTGACCCAGGACGAGGCCGCCGCGCTGTGCGCCAAGTCCCGCGACACCATCCGGCGTCACCGCCGCGACGGCCACCTGCCGAACTCGCGCCAGCGCCCCGACGGCACCATCGAGGTCAGTGTGAGCGACCTCGTCGCCGTGGGTCTGCTGGACCCGCTGCTGTCCACGCCAGACGTCACCCAGATTGCGAGCCGCTCTCGGGCCGAGCGCGACCTCGTGTCGGCGCGCCAGGAGCTCGCCGTGGTCGGATCGCGCTGCGACGCCTTGCGCGAAGCCATGTCCAGTGCCGTCGAGCAGATCGAGTTCCTACGTTCGACCCTGCGAAAGGCCGGGTTGGCCTGATGGGTAGGCCACTTAGGGGATACAAGACCATGGACGACGGCGTGTGGCTCGCGTCGGTGCCACGCCGACGAGGTTCGAAAGAGCGCGTCTACGGCACGTTCGCGCCTGACGCCGAGGCGGCCGCCGAAAGGTGGATGGCCGAACAGGTCGCTCGACTTGAGTCCGGACTCGAAGCCCAGGTCCCTCCTAGGAAGTACCGGAGGCGCCGAGCAGCGACCACCGGCGCTGTGTCGGGCGCCGCGGGGGCTGCAGCGACCTCAGGGACACCGGCCGAACGAACCTTCGAAGAGTACGCGAAGTCGTGGCACCACGAGAAGTACGTGTTACTGCACGGTGCCCAGGCCGAGCGCACCAGCGACGTGTTGAGGGAATTGCGCCTGCACATCGAGCCGGCCTTCGGCGGACCGCTCGAGACCGACGTCAAGCGCGGCCGGGCTCGAGTGGCCAAGTGGATCCGCAAGATGGCGGGTTATCCAGCCCAACCGGGCGACCCCATTGATGAAGACGCGTCTACCTACTCCCTACTCCCAAAAGAACGTTGACGGCATGCTCTGGATCATCTCGGAGGTACTGCTCTACGCGTACACGACGGGTGCTCCCGTCACCGTCGTGCAGAGCAAAAGTGACGTGAAACCCGCAATCACCAGCGGCATGTCCGCGATGAAGCCCCGCAAGCGTCCCAAGCGCAAGGCGCGACTCGTGTCATTTCGTGAGGCCCGAGCGCTCGCCGGCGACCTCCACGTCATCCACCAATTGGTGCTGTGGCTCTTGCGCGTGGCGGGCCTTCGCATCAGCGAGGCCTACGGCCTGCTGATCTCGAACTTCATCTTCGACGGCGAGTGGGGTTACCTGCTGATTGAGGCCATGGTCGGACGCGACTTCGACACCCGCAACGACGTAGAGAGCTGGACCGACGACGAAGCGACCGTCTTCGGCTATCCGTGCTGGGCGGTCGAGTTCGTCGAAGACGGCGGCCTAGAGCAACTCCTCTACCACGATCAC
>JAJYPU010000129.1 GCA_021795095.1 Actinomycetes bacterium
GGTGACGAGCAGGAGTCGATCGCCGTCATCCACGCCGCCCTCGATGCGGGGGTGAACTTCTTGGACACCGCCGATATGTACGGGCCGTTCACCAACGAACGACTGGTCGGGCGCGCGATCGCCGCTCGACGTGATGAGGTCGTGCTCGCCACGAAGTTCGGCAATGAGCGACGCGAGGACGGCATGAGGGTCGGAGTCAATGGCCACCCCGACTACGTGCGCCGCGCGTGTGACGCCAGCCTCGCTCGCTTGGGTGTCGGGCACATCGACTTGTACTACCAACACCGGGTCGACCCGAGCGTGCCGGTGGAAGAGACGTGGGGCGCGCTGGCGGAACTCGTGGCGGCCGGCAAGGTTCGCCACCTCGGGATCAGCGAAGCGGCCCCGGCGACGATTCGCCGAGCCCATGAAGTCCACCCCGTGACGGCAGTCCAGACTGAATGGTCGCTGTGGTCGCGCGACGTCGAGGACAATGGAGTCTTAACGACGGTGCGGGAACTCGGCATTGGCTTCGTGGCCTATTCACCGTTGGGGCGGGGATTCCTGTCGGGGACGATCCGCAGCGTTGAGGATCTCGACGAGAACGACTTCCGTCGTCACTCGCCGCGATTCCAGGGGGAGAACTTCGCGAAGAACCTCGAACTCCTCGAGCGCGTGCGTCAGATCGCGGCCGAGAAGGACGTCACGCCGAGCCAGCTGGCGCTGGCGTGGGTGCTGGCCCAGGGCGAGGACGTCGTGCCCATCCCGGGCACGAAGCACCGTCACTACCTCGACGAGAACATCAGCGCCCTCGACGTCCAACTCAGCGACGACGAACTGGCCGAGCTCGACGCCGCGGTGCCGGTCGGATCGAGCGCGGGCGACCGATACGCCGATATGTCGACCGTCAACCGTTAGCTCACCAGTGACGTGCCCGTCGCGAGCGCTGCGCACAGTGATTGGTCCTTAGAGGCTGTGTTCTATTTGGCGTGTGCGCCAGGAGCCACGACCGTCACCATCAAGTCGTGGCCTATTCGAGTGACCTGACCGATGACCAGTGGAAGATACTGGAACCCTTGCTACAGGTTTCCTCCAAACGAGGCCCGAAGCACGGAAATGACATTCGCCACGTCGTCGACGCGATGCTCTACATCTCACACACCGGGTGCCAGTGGCGCTTCCTGCCCGGGGAGTTCGGTCCGTGGACCCGGGTCTGGTCCCAGTTTCGCCGGTGGTCGAGGAACGGAACGTGGACGCGGGTACTCACCGCATTGCACGCGTCGACGCGCGCGGCTCTCGGTCGCAAGGACCCGCGACCCTCAATGGTCGTCATCGATACCCACCTCGCCCGCGGGGCCTCGAACGGGGGTGTCACCTTCCACAACCAAGGTGGTCCTTATGGCCGCACCAACGGGGCCAAGCGCATTGTCTGCGTGGACGTCACCGGTCTGCCGCTCTGTGTGCGAGTCGTCCCCGCCTCGACGTCCGAGGCGAATGCCGTCGAACAGATACTCGACGACCTCGCCCGAACCGGAGCGGACGAGCGATTGGAGCTCGTGCTCGTGGACCGGGGCACCGCGCAGTCGGCAGTTAATCGGTTGTCGGCAAGGTTCAACTACGAGGTTCGCCGGGTTGGATGGGACGAGCTGCCACGCAACGAGCACGGTGCCAAGGTCTTTCGCCCCATCCGCCACGCCTGGCGAGTTGAGGTGGCCCACGGCCACCTCGTGCGACGGCGCCGTCTGGCGCGCTGCTTCGAGAACACGGTGACCTCAGCCACCGGGTGGCTGCACGTCGCTTCCATCAGCGAGCTCCTTCGGGCGCTGTGCTGAACTCGTAGGTCGTGCGGCACCGCAATGGACAACCCCGTTGAGCGGACGCGGCGGAGCTCTTCAGTCCGAGTGGACAGCACCTTCGTCGCTGGCCGCGATTGCGAAGACTCGCGAGTCTCGCCACCCTCCACGAACTCGGAGGTGGTCTCGTATTGTCCTTTCGAAGTGCATTCCCGCCTTCTCCAAGACTCGCGCCGAAGCGAAGTTATCGGGATGACACGTCGCCGTTATCCGGCGTAGTCCCAACTCGTCGAATCCGAAGACGATGAGTCGACGGGCTACTTCGGTGGCGTAGCCGTGTCCCCACGAGTCCCTCGCCAGAACGTAGCCAAGTTCGCCTGTCGACTGCCTGTCGATAATCGTGAGGTTGACGGCGCCGATCAGCTCATCGTCGAGAGTCGCGACGGCGAGGGTGAATGAAATTCGTGGCTCTCGGGCCGCCTCGCGAGCGACCTCGCTCAGATACGTCGCGGTGTCGGCCAGCGAGTTGGGTCCCCAAGTGGTGTACCGGGTCACGTCTTCGTCTGATCCATACCGGTGAACTGCGATTTCGTCGTCGAGCCGGAACTCGCGAAGCGTGAGCCGTTCGGTCCGAAGTTCCATACCCCTCATTGTGCCCCGAACTCATCCTCGCGCCCGTTGCACGAATCAACTCAGTCGCTCACGGAGTTGTCTTGCTCGGCCAATCGCTGAACCGGTGTATCTCCCCCTCACTGATCGTTCCCCGCGACCCGTGTTACACCTCGTCCCCATACTGGGCGCAGTGGCCTCACGACCGACGATCCCGATCTTCTCGCACACCGGTCAGGTCCTCTCTCGCGCTGTCACCTTCCAGTTCGCCCTCGACCCGAACGTCGAGCAGAGAACCCTGCTCGCCAAGTGCGCGGGGGCTCGCCGCTTCACCGTGAACCACCACCTGGCCCGGGTGAAGGCGAACCTGGACGCCAGATCGGCCGAGCGAGAATCTCTCTCGGAGGGTGGAGATCCACTGGAACCGTCAACTCCCTCGCTGTCCTGGTCCGCCTTCTCCTTCATCAACGAGTTCAACGCGTGGAAAAACGGGGAGTCCGTTGACTCACCCGTCAACGAAGATGGCAGTCGCGGCCTCGTCTGGCGACACGAGTTGCCCAACGACGTCTTCGAGTGCGCGAGCGTGGACGCCGCCCGGGCCCTCGAGAACTTCGCTGCGTCAAGACGGGGCGAACGCAGTGGCGCTGCTGTTGGATTCCCCCGCTTCCAGGCGAAGGGCAAGGTAACGCCGAGCTTTCGGCTGCGCAACCGCGCGACGCCAGGTCGGGCGCCCGCGAGCCAACCCGTCCGCTTCAGCGATCCCTCGCACTTGCGACTACCCAAGTTCGGACCAGTCAAGGTCTTCGGCCCCACCCGCAAGGTTCGCCGGATGATCGACTTGGGTCGCTTTCACGTCTATTCGGCCACCCTCACCCAGCGGGCTGGTCGCTGGATCGTGTCACTCACCGGCGTCGCCGCCGAACTTCATCAGGCTGAGCGCAGCCGTTCCAATCGTCACGCCGTTCCCGTTGGAGTCGACCGAGGGATCATCTCCCTCTGCGTCGTCGCCGACGCGAACGGTGCACCCTTCGAGCGCTTCGAGGGGGTGACAACACTGAAGCAAGCGCTGCAATCGCTCAAGGCGGCCAACCGGGCCCTGGCCAGAACCACACCGGGGTCCAAGGGCCGCCAGCGAGCGAGGGCCCGACTCGCGAAGACTCATCGAAAGGTCGCCAACACCCGGCGACACCTGGTCCACCAGGCCTCCAAGACCATCGTGGACCGATGTCAGGTCCTCGTCATCGAGGACTTGAACGTCGCGGGCATGGTGAAGAACCGCCATCTGGCAAGCTCCATCTCGGACGCCGCCATGGGCGAGCTCTCTCGCCAACTCCTCTACAAGGCCCGCTGGCACGGGGTCGAGGTCCGAGTGGCCGACCGATGGTTCCCCTCGTCCAAAACGTGCTCGTGCTGTGGCGTGGTCAGAAACGACCTCGACCTGTCGACGCGGACCTACTCGTGTGGGGTCTGCGGACTAGTGATTGACCGAGACCTCAACGCGGCGATCAACCTGGCTCGCTGGCGACCCAAGGAGTCCTCCGCGGTGACACTGTTGGAACCAACGCGCGCTCTGCTTCTCTCTACTGCCTGATCCTTCACGGATCTGCACCGCGAAGCACGTGGGAAGAGCCGATCGTCACCCGCACAACCATCACGGCAACGTGATGAGGGCCCTGGGTCGGAACCGAGCACTCAGACGATTCATCGTTTGGGACGTCGGACGGTGAGCAAGCACCGCTGGACCACTAGGTTCAGTTGGTCAAGGCGAACCGGTGGGTCCAAATAGGACACACGCTGTAAGACGTCATCCCTCCCAGACCCACCAGGGCGCGTGCGTGCTCGATCTCGCCCAGGTGGCGTAACCCGTGCTGGTAGATCCAGCATTCGACGCCGTCGAGTCGCGTGATTCCAGCCGGACCGGCGACACGCGCTGAGAAGGTTGAGGCAAGCGTCTCAGGCAGCGGGCGGGCGACAACGATCTCGTCAAGCGTCGTTGGGTCGAAGCGGGCGAGCCACTCCTCGGTGCGGGCGAAGACGGTCGCCTGGTAGTCGCGGTAGGCGTCCCAGTTGCCAATCCGCTGCGCCATCATCTCCTCAACAGTGCGGTTCTTGCCGTGGTCGACGACTCCGAGTTCAAGACGAGCGGCCCAGTCGTCACTCCAGACGGGGGCACCCGCACCCAGTAGGAGAGCCGCTCCGTCCTCGATATGGACGGCGTGGAAGAGCGAGAAGGCGATCGGCAGCACACCGGGACGCTCGACGTGATTGACGTGACCGACATCCATCGTGGACGTGGCCTGCTCGTAGAGCGAGTGCATGGCCCGCATCCGGCGCCCCAACGAGTCGAGAACGAGATCCATCCCTACTCCTTTCCCATCTCGGCGCGCAGGGTCGCGGCGGCGTCACGCGCCGAGGGGCGCGCACGCACGTGGAAGGCGATCCGCTCGATCAGCCCGGTGAAGCGGAACGGTGGTTCGTAGTCGCGCGTGATGGGCGCGTGGGTGTCACACCCGATGTCGAGTCCCGAGGAGCCGAGGATCCTCACGAACTGGGGAATGGCCCCCTTGCCGAGCGTCCGCTCGTCGACTCCGAGCGTGACGTGGCCGCGCGCGCCCTCGCGCACGAAGTTCACCCACAAGCGGTGCCGGCCAGCCTCGACGTCGAGCGGGGCACGCACGCGCCCCTCGCGGCCGAGGGCGTTGTAGTTGAAGTGGACCTCCCCGCCGAGGAGGAACCAGCCGATGCCGAGATCGCCGCCGCCGCGCGCGAAGAGGACGCCCTCGCTGGTGGGCTCGAGCACGACGTCGGCCTCGACGAGCCAGTCCCGTCCGCCGAAGGCCGGGGCGGCCTCGCTCGGGACGCGAGAGATCGGCGGGTGGTAGACGTAGTCGCGTCGGGCGTGCACGGTCCCCGGACGAGGCGGGGCCGTGAAGAGCTCGATGCCCCGGTCGTCGAGGGGCAGCACGCCGTAACGCTCGGCCTCCTCCCACCACCGCTCGCGCAGCTCACGGGCGCGACCCGGGTAATCGGCGGCGAGGTTGTGGCACTCCGAGAAGTCCTCATCGAGATGGTAGAGAGCCCACTGATCGTCCTCGAAGGGCTGGCCAGCGGGGTGGTAGGTGGTCACCTTCCA
>JAJYPU010000130.1 GCA_021795095.1 Actinomycetes bacterium
TGGGCCTCGCCGACGAGCGCTGGGGCGAGGTGGTCACGGCGATCGTCGAGCTACGCCCCGGGGCCGCACCGGGCCCGGGACGACTCGTCGAACACGTGCGCGGTCGCCTCGCCGGCTACAAGACGCCCAAGCACGTGCTCGTCGTCGAGTCGATCGGACGCTCGCCCAACGGCAAGGTCGACTACCGGTGGGCTCGCTCGATCGCCCGGGAGCGACTCGCGCCCCTCGGCGACTACTAGGTCGATCCCGGTCGAGGCCGGATTAGCGCGGTCGAGGTTCGTGCACGAACACTAACGATATATCGCTATACTCTCGTATGTATCGAAAGTGATCCGAAGGAGGAATCCATGTTCAATGAATTCGACAACGACCCACGGGGATTCGGTGCGGCGCCGATGGGGCGCCGGCGTCGCGGTGGGCCGGGACACGGCCACGGCGGACCGGGCGGACACTTCCGCGGTGGCGCAATGCGACGTGAGGGACGCCGTGCGCGCGGCGACGTGCGCGCCGCGGTCCTCGTGCTCCTCGACGAGCAGCCGCGCAACGGCTACCAGCTCATCCAGGAACTCACCGAACGGTCCAACGACGCGTGGCGCCCGAGTCCCGGCTCCATCTACCCCGTGCTCCAGCAACTCGAGGACGAGGGTCTGATCGAGGCGGCCGCGGCGGGAACCGGTCGGACCTACGAGCTCAGCGAGGCCGGACGGGCTCTCGTCGCCGAGCAGCGCGACGAACTCGGCAAGCCCTGGGAGAACACGGAGACCGGCGGGCGAGTCGCGCGAGAGCTGATGGGCACCGCGCGTGACGTCGTGCTCGCCGCACGCCAGGTGATGGTCGCGGGGTCCGCCTCGCAGGTGACCAAGGCGACAGCGATCCTCGTCGAGACGCGCCGGGCGCTCTACGGCATCCTCGCCGAGGGTGATCAGGCCTCGTAGGGGCCGGTGCCGCTACGAGGCCGGTGGACCCGGTTCCTCCGGGCGAGCGACGAAGGCGACCGAGCTGCGCTCGGGGTGTTCGAAGTCCAGGTGGACCGTGAACGGTTCGTCCCCGTGTGTCGGACCTTCACCGTCGGCGACGATCACCAGGTCCTCGTCGGGTCGACCATAGATGGCTCGCGCCATGCCGAGCATCGCCTGACCGAGCACGACGCCGATCGAAGAGTTCGCCGCGCGCTCGCTCAGTGAACGAGGCGTGTCGTCGACCTCAGTCGCATCACCGTCGGTCGCGCGCAGCCATTGCAACCACTGCGCATCGGTCCAGGACTCGGGGTCCTCGGGCGGCCCCGCATCAACGGGCCGGTCACTCGCTTCCACGAAGTCCACCGTATCGGGACCGTCTCCCGTGCGCTACCGATTCGCCTCGTGGGGTCGGTACGATGAGCCACGTGGGACTGGCCACCTATCGACGCTGCACGTTCAGTGAGAAACGGGCGGTGCTGCGGGTCTTCTGGTCTCGCGGTGCCTCCGACAGCGACACGGTGAACGAGGCGGCGCGCGAGTACGGGCCGTACGCGCTGGCCATGGTGGTGGTCATCACCTTCGAGCTCGCCGTGATTGCGGCGGTCCTGTTTAACAAGGGCACGGTCTGGGCGTGGCCCGCGATCGCCGCCACCGGTCTCGCCGTCGTGTGCGTGTGGTGGACCCGGGTCTGTCAACGCGCGATCGTCTCACTGGTGAAGGGACCGATTCCGTCGTGACGTCGCCGGAGTTCGGCAAAGCATCGGCCGGTGGACCGTGACTAACCGTTGCGATCGGGTCGCGTCGGTGCGTCGAGGGGGACGCGCGCTCGGGCTCGCCACGAACCAGACGCGCGATCAAAGAGGTAGAGCACGGCCTCGGTCGCGCGGGTGTGGAGTGGCAGGAGCGTCGCACCCATCGCTGCGGCTCGGGTGAGTTCAGCCGTCGGCCGGCTCTTGGCGATCGTGAGGTGGGCGACGTACGGCTGCGCACTGTCGGCGGGGGTCTGGGCGTTAAAGCACTGGGCGATCGTGCTCGCGAGCCACTCGAAGGGCGTCGGGTCGTCGGGCGCGACGTAGACCACGCGTTGGTCGAACCAGGCGACGCGCCGGAACACTACGTCGAAGGATCGCGTACCCGTGAGGCACGCGTGGAGCGAATTGACCACGTGGTCGTCGATCACCGACGGGTCGAGGAATGGCGCGGCGATCGTCACGTGGGCTTCGAGCGCGCGTGGGCCCCGCCACGGCTCCGTAAGTACGCGTGCCTCGGCCACGGGGATCACGACGACACTGAGGACCGGTCGACCGGTCACGGGCCGACGCGACGTCACGCGCGACCTCCGTCGTCGGTCACGAACGACGAGCGGGTCGAGGAGGCCTCGGGGATGGCGGCGCCGACCGGCACCGACGTCGTGGTCTGAACGGCTCGGGCGGCGAGACCCTCGAGGGGATACGTCGTCCAGCTCCGTGCGGTGATCACGGCCCCAGTATCGTGCCGGCGACGGTCGTGACTCGACCGTCCGTACCACCCGGGTGGTCCATCGGCGTAAAGCCGAGCGCCAGCCGCGCCGGCTGACCGCCGGGGGAGCGACGCCCACACGAATCACGCTGGCCAGCGTTGCGGATCGGCGGACACAAACGATAATGAGTCATGCGCATTCTGGTCATCGAGGACGACGAGGCGATCGCCTCGGCCCTCGTCACGGGTCTGACCCGTGAAGGATTCAGCCCTGTGCGCGCGGCTGACGGAGCGGGGGCTCTCCAGGAACTGCCGGCGGACTTCATCTTGCTCGACCTCGGACTGCCCGACTGTGACGGAATCGAACTCTTCCAAAGCTTGCGCGAGGCGTCGAACGCTCCCATCATCATGGTCACGGCGCGCGGTTCTGAAGAAGAGCGAATCGCCGGTCTTGACCTCGGTGCGGACGACTACGTCGTCAAGCCCTTCGGCCTTCGCGAGTTGATCGCGCGGATCAATGCCGTGCTGCGACGCACGTCCCCCGACAGCGAACAACGGCTGCAGCGCCTCAACGCGGTGACGATCGATCGGCGCACCCGCACGGTGAGCGTCAATGACGTCGACATCGCCTGCACCCCGAAGGAGTACGCCATCCTCGAGTACCTGGCGCGCGACCCTGGCGCGGTCGTCACGCGACAGGAGCTCCTCGACGCGGTGTGGGGTCCGAACTGGTTCGGATCGAGGAAGATGATCGACGTCCACGTCGCCTCGCTACGACGCAAACTCGACCAGGCTGATCTGATCGAGACGCACCGCGGCATCGGCTTTCGTCTCGTCGTCGACTCGTGAGACGTCGTCTCCTGCTCGGGTTCCTCCTCTTCGCGGTCGTCGCGATGGCGCTGCTCGTCATTCCTGTGGGCTACACGCTGAACTCGAACGCCCGCTCGTCCACGCTGGTCGCGCTACGACGAGACACGAGTGCCCTCGCGACAGTGCTCGCGAACGACATCGGTCGCAATCGTCTCGGCGAGGCCACGCGCGTCGCTCGCACCTACTCGCGTACCACGGGCCGTCAGATCCTGGTCCTCGAGGGGGCGAAGACGCTCATCGCGTCCAAGCGGAGCCAAGCCGGCGACCAGGAGATCGCCGGCATCGTCCAGCGCGTGGGGGAAGTCCAACTCTCAGGCGTGATCCCGCGATCCTCGGTCGAGGGTGCCCAGTACTACGTGGCGATGCGTTTGCCCCTCGACGCGGTGGCCGCACGACGCCTGAGCACCGTGATCCTCGTCGTGACGTTCCCCGTCACCGTCGTGACCCGGGCGGTGCACAGTAACTGGTTCAACCTCGCGATCTACGGTCTGGTCATGCTCGCGGCCGCGGTCGCATTCGGCTTTCTCCTGTCCACGTCACTCACCCGACCACTGCGTAACATCGGTCGCGCCGTCGAGGCGCTCGCCAACGGACAACTACGCGTGCGGGCCCCCGTCGACGAGGGACCTGAGGAACTTCGCCGACTCGCGGAATCGATCAACGCGATGTCGTCTCGGCTCGTCGACGCGCTCGAGGCGCAACGGTCCTTCGTCGCCGATGCGTCACACCAGTTGCGAACACCACTCACGGCGTTGCAGATCCAGCTCGAGAACCTCCAAGAGAGCGACGGGCCCATCACGCCCGCCGCTTTCGAGCCCGCGCTCTCCGAAGTGAGCCGACTTCGGTGGCTGGTCGAGTCGCTCCTCGAACTGGCGCGAAACGAGTCTCGCGAACCCCTCCTCGTCCCCGTCGACCTCGCCGTCGTCGCACAGTCGCGCGTCGCCTTTTGGCGCCCGCTCGCCGAAGAGCGTGGACTCACCCTCGTCGCGCCGACGAGCGCGTCACTGACGGTTCTCGCGATGGCCGGCGTGGTCGAGCAGGTGGTCGACAACCTGCTCTCCAATGCCTTCGACGCGACCGAGCCGGGTGGACAGATCTCCGTGGAGACGCGCGCCGTCGGTGCCGTCGGCGAATTGCACGTGATCGATTCGGGCGTGGGCTTGAGCGACGAGGATCGCCAACACGCGCTGCAACGCTTCTGGCGTGGGCGGGACAATCGCGCGGAGGGTTCGGGTCTCGGCCTCGCCATCGCCGACCAACTCGTGCGCCTCTCGGCCGGGACGATCGAGCTTCGCACGGCGTCGGGCCGCGGGATCGACGCGACGATCAGTCTGCAGCGCGTCTAGAGACGGTGACTCCAGTCACTTCGTGAGAGGCCGGTGAGAGGCGTGTAAGAGGACGATGAGGATTCGCTCGACGTCGAAAACCTTTGCCATTTCTTGGACAAATCTGCGTCCTCACCAGAGTGTTCACACCGTTACCGTCGAAGAGAGTTCATTCGACCCCACCGCGGGGGGCCGGTGACGACCATCAACATCGAGATCAATAGGAGACACCATGAACACCAAGATTGCCAAGATTGTCCTGCCCGCCGTTCTTTCGATTGGCACCATCGGGGCGACCGCGCTCGCGACGACCGCAAGCGCTGCGACCACCACCACGGTCAAGCACGCGAAGACTGCGGTCAAGAAGCACGCGCCCGTCGCGAAGGCTCCCGTGACGCTGACTGGCACAGTCGTGAAGGCAGAAGCCTCGAAGTACGCCTTCTGGTTCAAGGACGGTGCCAAGACGTACCGCGTCAGCTTCACCGCGAAGACCCCGATTGCTAAGGGCACCGCGGCGTCGCTCGTTAAGGGCAAGGCCGTCACTGTCAAAGGCATCGAGCTCGGCAAGACCGGTTCGGTGATTCGCGCGATCAGCATCACGGCGTAGTCAACCCAGTACCTACGACTGCGCGCCGGGCCCGAGGGCCCGGCGCGCAGTCGTCTTTTGTGGCCGCGATCGCTAGCTCGCAACCGCCACGTCGAAACGGCGCGAGGTCGCCACCGACACCTACCCAGGGCCCGAGGGTGACCGGTTGAATCCACGTCACGTCGAACCTTCTGGTGCCCCCGACCTCGTGCGCGTATGGTCGAGAGTGGACTCGACCCCGTCAGGGCCAGCGACGGACCGCTATCGAGGGACTCAGTCGGATCGTCTCACG
>JAJYPU010000131.1 GCA_021795095.1 Actinomycetes bacterium
TCGGTGACGGGGTTATCGCTCATGGGCTCAATCTACCGTTCGGGACTGTCGCGCCGACGTCGTAAGGTCGGTGCCATGGAGCTGTCCCTCGACTACGACGGCCCCGTCGCGGTGCTCACGTGGCGCGACGGGGAGAACCGGATCAACGACGAGTCACTCGGGGCGCTGCACGCCCGACTCGACGAGCTCGAGGGGCGTAGCGGACCCCTCAGCGTGGTCCTCACCGGCGAGGGGAAGTTCTTCTCCAACGGCCTCGACCTCGCGCGCTACGGCACGGACCCGGCGGGGCTCGGCCACATCCTCACCGAGCTGCACCGCATGGTGGTGCGCCTGCTCACCTTCCCCGCCTACACCGTGGGGGCGCTCAACGGGCACACCTTCGCCGGCGGCGCGCTGCTCAGCTGCGCGCTGGACTACCGGGTGATGCGCGAGGACCGGGGGTTCTGGTGCATGAACGAGGCCGACATCGGGTTGGCGCTGGACGCCAAGCTCGCGGCGATCCTCTTTAACCGGCTGCCGCGCGCGACCGCGATCGACGCCATGTTGACCGCGCGCCGTTTCGACGCAGCCACCGCGTTGCGCGCGGGCATCGTCGAGGCGGTGGCCCCCGAGGCGGCCGTGCTCGAGCACGCCGTGGCGGTGGCGGCGACGATGGCCGACAAGGACCGCGGCGTCATCGCCCACCACAAGCGCCTCGCCTACGGCGAGGTCGCCGCGACCCTGGGCTTCCCGGTCGCCTAGCGCTGGGTGCGGTCGACCAGGCGCCAGGTCGCGGGCAACGCGACCCCGGCCAGGGCGGCCTTGATGACCTCGCCAGTGATGAACGGCGTGAGGCCAAGCGAGATCGCCGTCGCGAGGCCGACGTGCAGGCTGACCGCGAGCCACGGCACCGCGATCGCGAAGATGATGACCTCGCCGACGACCATCGAGGTGACGGCGCGCGCCACGGTGCGGTCGGCCCCGCGCGAGGCGAGCCAGCCGAGCGCGGCGCTCGCGACGACGAAGCCGAGCAGGTAGCCGAAGGTCGCCATCGGGACGCCGCTCGAGTGACCGGCGAACCACGGCACGCCGAGGACTCCCGCGGCGACGTAGAGACCCATGGCGAGACTGGCGCGGCGCCAGCCGAGTGCGGTGCCGACGAGCAGCACGCCGAGCGTCTGACCGGTGATCGGCACGGGCGTGAAGCCGAGGTGGATGGTGACCTGGGCGAGCAGCCCGACGAGCGCGGCGCCCGAGACGACGAGCACGGCGTCGGCGACGCGCGACGAGGCCACGGCGTCGGCGAGGACGCGGCGCGGGGACGGAACGGCGATCGTGGACATGGGACCTCCCTGGACTTTCGGCAATGCTACGCGACGGCCGTCGCGGCGAGCGTGGGCGTCTAGATCCAGCCCTGGTCTCGGGCGATCTGCTCGACGTCGCCGATGCGTAGGCCGCTACGGTGCTGGAGCGTGCGGATGAGCCCCCCGGCCTCGTAGAGCGACTCGTGGGTACCGGTGTCGAGCCACGTCGTGGCCCGTGAGAGCACCTCGACGCGCAACTCGCCGCGTTCGAGGTAGGCGTTGTTGAGGGCGGTTATCTCGAGCTCGCCGCGAGTGCTCGGGACGAGCTGGTGGGCGAACGCACTCGCGCGCTCGTCGTAGAAGTAGATGCCGGGCACCGCGTAGTTGCTCTTCGGGACCGCCGGCTTCTCCTCGATCGAGAGCACGAGGCCGTCGTCGTCGAACTCGACGACGCCGTAGCGCTCGGGGTCCTTCACCTGGTAGGCGAAGATGAGCGCCCCGGACACGTCGGTGTTCTCGCGCAGGTGCGTGCCGAGCCCTGGCCCGTGGAAGAGGTTGTCACCGAGGATGAGGGCGCACTTGTCGCCGTCGAGGAACGACTCACCGAGGATCAGGGCCTCGGCGAGCCCGTTGGGCTGGTCCTGGACGACGTAGGAGAGCGAGAGCCCGAACTGGCTGCCATCGCCGAGCAGGCGCTGAAAGGCGGCCTGGTCGTGAGGGGTCGTGATCAGCAACAACTCGCGCAGCCCGGTCAGCATCAGGGTGCTGAGCGGGTAGTAGATCATGGGCTTGTCGTAGATCGGCAGCAACTGCTTGGACACGGCCCGCGTGATCGGGTACAGCCGGGTGCCGCTGCCACCGGCCAGGATGATTCCCTTCACCCCATTAGTATAAGAGGCCATCAAACCCCCTTCGAGGCCGAGGTAGAGCATGCGCGTTGTCATCACCGGGGCGGCTGGGTTCATCGGCTCGCGATTCGCCGAGCTCTTGCTCGCCGAAGCCGACCGTCTGGGCTACGACGACGTCGTGCTGCTCGACGCGCTCACCTACTCGGGTCGGCGCGAGAACATGGAACAGGCGATCGGCGCGGGGGCGCGCTTCGTGCACGGGTCGATCAACGACCCCGCCGTCGTCGACCAGGCACTCGCGGGTGCCCACGCGGTGGTGCACCTCGCCGCCGAGAGCCACGTGGACCGCTCGATCACCGGGGCGCGCGACTTCTTTCTCACCAACGTGCTCGGGACCCAGCAACTCCTCGAGAGCGCCCGGCGCGCGGGGGTCGAGCGCTTCGTGCACGTCTCCACCGACGAGGTCTACGGGTCGATCGCGAAGGGCTCGTGGTGCGAGGACCACGTGCTCGAGCCGAACTCTCCCTACTCGGCGAGCAAGGCCGGCTCGGACCTGGCGGCGCTCGCCTACCACCGCACCTACGGCCTGGCGGTCATGGTCACGCGCTGCTCGAACAACTACGGCCCCCGTCAGTTCCCCGAGAAGGTGATCCCGCTGTTCGTGACCAACCTCATGGACGGCGAGTCCGTGCCGCTCTACGGCGACGGGTTGAACGTGCGCGACTGGCTCCACGTGGACGACCACTGTCGCGGCATCCTCGCGGTCTTGGAGGCCGGTCGGCCGGGCGAGGTCTACAACATCGGCGGGGGCACCGAGCTGACCAACCGCGAGCTCACCACGCGCCTGCTTGAGCTCTGTGGAGCCGACGAAAGCTGCGTGCGCGCCGTGCCCGACCGGCTCGGCCACGACCGTCGCTACTCGGTGGACTGGGGCAAGATCCACGCCGAGCTCGGCTACGAGCCGCGGGTGCCCTTTGACACCGGGCTCGCCGAGACGGTCGCGTGGTATCAGGCGAACGAGTCGTGGTGGCGCCCGTTGAAAGAGACGGTGGCGTGAACCTCGTGCCCCGGTCAATCCCGGGCCTCTACGTCCTCGAGTCCCCGGTCTTCGGCGACGAGCGGGGATTCTTCCGCGAGTGGTTCAAGGCCCCCGACGCCGAGGCCGCGGGCGTGTCCTTCACCGTGCGCCAGGCGAACCTCTCGTTGTCGGCGCGCGACGTGGTGCGCGGGCTGCACTACTCGCTCGCCCCCGAGGGCCAGGCGAAGGTCGTGACCTGCGCCGCGGGTTCGCTCGACGACGTCATCGTTGACGTGCGCGTCGGCTCACCGACCTTTGGGCTTGTCGAGGTGGTCACGCTCGAGGCGGGTGACGGACGTTCGGTCCACCTGCCCGTGGGCGTCGCGCACGGCTTTTGTGTGACGAGCGAGCAGGCCGTGCTCACCTACCTGCTCTCCTCGCCATTCAACGCGGCCCTCGAGCTCGAGGTGAACCCGCTCGACCCCGCCGTGGCGGTGCCGTGGCGTCTGACGGGTGAGCCGGTGCTGAGCGCGAAGGACGCCGCCGCGCCGTCGCTCGCGCAGCGCCTCGCGGCGGGCGAGCTGCCCCGGTTCGCGCGCTAAACGAGCCGGCGTCGGCGCGTTGCTAGCGTGGACGAGGTGACGACCACACCGCTCCGCTCGGTCGGTGCCGCGGGCGCCGTGCGCTTCGCGCCCCACGGATCGGGACCGCGCATCGAGTCCGAGGTCGAACTGCGCTCGGTGCTCGCGAGCCTCTCGGGCGTTGACGCGGTGGGCCTCGAGGCCCGCGCGGCCAAGCTCGCCACCCGCTCGATCAAGCGGTCCTCGAAGCTGGCCGCGCTCGATCTCGCGATCGCCATGGTCGACCTGACGACCCTCGAAGGCGCCGACACGCCCGGACGGGTGGCATCGCTCTGCGCGAAGGCCGCGCGGCCCGACCCGACGAACCACGAGGTCCCCTCGGTCGCGGCGGTGTGCGTCTACCCCGACCTCGTCGCCACGGCGAAGCGGGCCCTGGGCGATACGCCCGTCGCCGTCGCCTCGGTGGCGACGGCCTTCCCGTCGGGTCGGGCCTCACTGGCCGTGAAGCTCGCCGACGTCGCCGAGGCGCGCAGCGCCGGCGCCGACGAGATCGACATGGTCATCGACCGCGGGGCCTTCCTCGCGGGACGCCTCGGCCAGGTCTTCGACGAGATCGTCGCAGTGAAGGCGGCCTGCGGGCCGGCCCACTTGAAGGTCATCCTCGAGACCGGCGAGCTCGTGACCTACGACAACGTGCGCCGCGCGAGCTGGCTCGCCATGCTCGCCGGGGCCGACTTCATCAAGACCTCGACGGGCAAGGTCCCGGTCGCCGCGACCCCGCCGGTCGCCCTGGTGATGCTCGAGGCGGCGCGCGACTTCGCCGAGTCGACCGGCCAAGTGGTCGGCGTGAAGCTCGCTGGGGGCATCCGCAGCGCGAAGGACGCCATCCGCTACCTGGTGCTCGTCAATGAGACGGCCGGGACCGCCTGGCTGACGCCCGAGCGCTTCCGTTTCGGCGCCTCATCGCTCCTCAACGACCTGTTGATGCAGCGACTGAAGCAGCAACGCGGCGCCTACGTGCGCGCCGATGAGTTCAGCGGAGATTGACGTGACCGACCAGCAGCTCGACCAGTCCCGCCTCGGCGGCTTCACCTACGACCCGGCGCCCGAATCGGCCTCGATCGCCCGCCTCGCTGATGCCTACGGCCTCTTCATCGACGGCGCCTTTAGCGACCCGGGCGCCCACGAGCAGTTCGAGACGCTCAACCCGGCGACGGCCCGCCCGCTCGCGACGGTCGCCCACGGCTCAAGCGAGGACGTGGACCGGGCCGTGGCCGCCGCGCGACGGGCCTTTCCCGCGTGGTCCACGACCCCGGGCAGCGTTCGCGCGAAGTACCTCTACCGCATCGCGCGGCTCATCCAAGAGCGCGCCCGCGAGCTCGCCGTCGTCGAGACCCTCGACAACGGCAAGCCGATCCGCGAGACCCGCGACATCGACGTGCCCCTCGCTGCGGCCTACTTCTTCTACTACGCCGGCTGGGCCGACAAGCTCGACTACGCGGGATTTGGACCGTCGCCCCAGCCGCTCGGCGTCGCCGGCCAGATCATCCCGTGGAACTTCCCGCTCTTGATGGCGGCCTGGAAGCTCGCCCCGGCGCTCGCGGCCGGCAACACCTGTGTGCTCAAGCCCGCCGAGACCACGCCGCTCAGTGCGCTCATGCTCGCTGACATCCTCACCCAGGCCGAGCTGCCCGCCGGGGTGGTG
>JAJYPU010000132.1 GCA_021795095.1 Actinomycetes bacterium
ATCAGAAGTCCCGACTGACCAACTTCAAGGTGTTGCGGTCGGTGTGCATGATGATGGTCGGCCACTTCTTGTGCTCGATGACCGAGGTCTCGTCATAGGAGTAGGTGTCGTCGGTGACGGTGACCGTGACGTCGAAGCGGGTCGTCTTGGCGAGGTCGTCGAGGTACTTGTTCGACAGGATGCCGTAGGTGTTCGAACCGAGGACGGCCTCGAGCTGGAAGGTGGTGGCGTCGGCCTCGGCCGTGCCCCCGGCGATCAACGTCGATGCCCGCGGGATCATGAAGCAGCGCATGACCTGCTTGGCGGCGGCGTCCCACATCCAGTAGCCGATCTCGGTGTGGAAGGGGTTGTCCTGGCCCGCGCGGTAGGCCGACATGCGGTAGTCGAGTCCGTAGAGGTGCTGCTCGCCGTTATCCACTGGTCCGAAGGGCTTGAAGACCACCGTCTCGCGGTAGGGAGTCTCATCGATCTTGCCTTCTTCGTTGTGGTACGAGACGTCCAGTCCGTCCCACCCCGACTCCCACGTTCCCACGAGTCCGCCGAGCGGGCCCCACTCCTCGTACGCCATAGTTCCTCCGGTTCGTCCGTCGTCATACTACGTGCCAGCGCTCGCCGAGCCAATCCGACGCGCTTGGAGCTCCCCCAGGTTCGAGGCCTGAACGAGGGCGATGAACGCGGGGATCACGGCGAGCCAGGGCTGGTCGTGGAGTTGCGAGACGAAGAGCGCGAGCAGGACGGCTTCGCCGAGCACGCGACGCTGCGCGAGCGTCGGGCCGTGGAGCTGGCTGGTCACGAGTGCACTGACGTAGAGCACGTTGATGGCGGGGATGACCGCGAGGGCGAGCGTCCCGCCGAGGGCCCGGGCCGCCACGGCGTAAAGCACGGTCGCGAGGATGAGCAGCGCCACCGCCAGGTTCGAGGCGCTGAGCGCGAACCACCGAGGCGACGGTTGGGCGGTGCCGGGCCAGTGGGCGAGCGTGCTCGCGAGCAGGCCGAGTCCGGCGAAGAACGCTACGACACCGGCGCGGGTAACCCGTCGCAGCGCCACGGCATCCCCCACGGCGTCGACGGTCGGGACGCGTTCGCCGAAGGGTCGGGTCACCGCCGTCCACTCGTGACCGTTCCAGACCCGCCAGGACCGCGAACCGCCCGGATCGGGGTACCACCCCGGGGGCACCGTCTGGTTCACCGTCGGGGACACCGGGATAGTCTCCCATAGGAGGGGGTAGCGAGTGCAACCACGAGGAGCCGCAGCACCGACGTCGGGTCAGCAGGACCACATCTCGTTGGACACGGCGGCGCTTGACGGCGTCGTCGGTGAGGTCCGAGCGCACCGCGACGACTGGGCGCGGCGTACGGCGCTCGAACGCGCGACCATCCTCGAGCGGATCGCTCGCGACACGGTCGCCGTCGCCGAAGACTGGAACGACGCCGCCTGTCGGGCCAAGGGCTACGACCCGCAGGGACCCGAGGGTGGCGAGGAGCTCTTCAGCGGAATCGGGACGTTCGTGCGCTTGGTGCAGGCGCTGCGCCGTTCGATGCTGGATATCGCGAAGTCTGGTCGGCCCGAGTACCCCGGTCCAGTCCGTCACCGACCCGGCGGGCGCATCAGCGTCCAGGTCATGCCGACGTCGGGATTCGATCGTGTGCTCTACGCCGGGGTGACCGGCGAGGTCTGGATGGAGCCCGGTGTCGACGAGGCCGAGGTGCGAGCGACGCAAGCCGGCGCCTGCTCGGACCCGATGGGCTACGCCGGGGTCTCGCTGGTGCTCGCCGCGGGCAACGTGGCGAGCCTCGGACCGCGCGACGTGCTCACCAAGCTCTTCGGTAACGGCAAGGTCGTCGTTCTGAAGGCCAATCCCGTCAACGACTACCTCGTGCCCTACTGGGAACGGGCGCTCGCGGCGTTGATCGAACCGGGCTACCTGCGCATCGTGTCCGGCGGGGCTCGCGTCGGCGCCTACCTGACCACGCACCCCGGGATCGACGACGTGCACGTGACCGGGTCGGACAAGACCCACGACGCGATCGTCTTCGGTGTGGGTGATGAGGGCGCTCGTCGCAAGGCGAGCAACGAGCCGCTCCTCGACAAACCCGTGACCTGCGAGCTCGGCAACGTCTCGCCGGTCGTGATCGTGCCGGGCGAGTGGACGGCCAGGGAACTCGCCTACCAAGCGCGCCACGTCGCCACGATGCTCGCCAACAACGCCGGTTTCAACTGTCTGAGCCCTCGCGTGTTGGTCACCCACGCGGGCTGGGCGCAACGCGATGCGTTCCTCGAGCAGCTCGAGATGGTCTTTTCGAGTCTGACCCCCCGGCGCGCCTACTACCCTGGGGCCTTCGAGCGTCGCGCGGCCTTCCTCGAGGCGCACCCCGACGCCCACGAGATCGGCGTTGCCGAAGAGGGTGCCATGCCCTGGACGCTGATCGTCGGCGTCGACCCGGCGGACCGCGACGACGTGAGCTTGAACGTTGAGGCCTTCTGTGCGCTCTTGAGCGAGACCGCGCTCGAGGCCGATTCGACCGTCGAGTTCATCGACCGCGCCGTCGACTTCTGCAACGACGTCGTCTGGGGCACGCTCTCGATGACCATGCTCGTGGACCCGCGCACCTTGGCCGAGGGCACCGTCGGCGCGGCGGTCGACCGTGCGGTGGCCAATCTGCGCTACGGCTCGATCGGCGTGAACGCCTGGCACGCCCTCAGCTTCGTGTTCGCGACCACCTCGTGGGGTGCCTACCCCGGCCACGACGCCACGGATATCCAGTCCGGACGTGGCGCGGTGGGCAATGCCTTCCTCTTCGCCAAACCCCAGAAGTCGGTGGTGCGCGGCCCCTTCGTCGCCACGCCCGAGCCCGCGTGGTTCGCGACGAACCCGAACGCCGGCAAGGTCATGCGACGACTGCTCGCCTTCGAGGCCGACCCGTCGTGGTGGAAGGTGCCCGGTCTAGTGCGCGCCGCGATGAAGCACTGACCCGGCGAACGCCAAGCGGGCCCCTTCGCCGGTACGCCGCCCGAAGTGACGGCGACGGTCTACCCTGGCGACGTGTCGTGGGTTGACGTCGTCATCGTCGGGTTGGCGCTCCTCGCGGGGGTGCGAGGGTTCGCGGTCGGCGCCCTGCGCCAAGTCGGCGCCATCCTCGGGTTCCTCGTCGGCTTCTTCGCGGGTACCGCGCTCGCCCCGTCGTGGTCGTCCCATCTCACACACGGGGCGTGGCGTCCCGCGGTCGCGCTCGTCATCGTGTTCATCGGCGCGGCCGTTGGCTCATCACTCGGCTCGTGGCTCGGCGGACTCGCCCACGGCACCGCGCGTGTCTTGCACCTGGGGACGCTCGACCGCGCGGTGGGCGCCGTGGTGGGCGCCGCGGGCGCGATCTTCTCCAGCTGGCTGATCGCCGGGCTCGTCGCGACCGTGGCGTGGGGGTCGATCGCGAGCGCGATCCAGGGCTCGGCGGTGCTTCGCACGCTCAACGCGGTCTTACCCCCCGTCCCGGCTATCGAGAGCCGGGTCCAGGTGCTCTTGCGCAACGCCGACCTGCCCAACGTCTTTGCGACGGTGATCGCGCCCAGCGTACCGAGCGGTCCGGTGCACCTCGGGGCCCTGCGCGCACCGGTCGCCCAGCCGGCGTCGGTCTTGAAGGTGCTCGCCTCAGGCGGCTGTCCGCTCAACCACGAGGGTACGGGATTCGTCGTTTCCCCCCACGAGGTCGTGACCAATGCCCACGTCGTGGCCGGATCCCGGTCGGTGACGGTGGGCGGACTGCACGCGACGGTGGCGCTCTTCGACCCCCGCGACGACCTCGCGGTGCTGCGGGTCCCCGGACTCGCAGAGCCGGCGTTGCGCCTGCGGTCGGTGCGCGTCGTGCCCGGCACGCCAGCGCGGGTTGTCGGCTACCCGCTCGACGGCCCGCGAACCCTCGCGCCCGCCCAGCTGCGCGGGTCGATCACCGGAATCGGTCGCGACATCTACAACCAGGACCTGCTCACGCGCACCTACCTCGTGGTGGCCGCACAGATCTCACCGGGCAACTCGGGCAGCCCGGTCCTCGTCGGGGCGAGCGTCGCCGGGGTCATCGTCTCTAAGTCGCTGAGCGAGCCTCAGATCGCCTACGCGATACCGGCCGGCGTGGTCGAGCACGCGCTCGCCCGGGTCCGCCCCAACGCGAGCGTCGGGACCCAAGGATGCGTGGGCTGATCGATCAGACCGCCGCGTGCACGGCGTCGGCCAACACGTTGAGGCCGTCCTCGAGCTGCGCGTCGGTGATGACGAGTGGGGGCAGCAAGCGGATGACGTTGCCGAACGTCCCGCAGGCCAGCGCGATGACGCCCTGCTGGTTGCAGTAGTTGACGATCGCCTTGGCCGCCGCGGCGTTGGGTTCGGCGGTGCCGGGATTGACGAGTTCGATGGCCTGCATCGCACCGCGACCGCGGACGTCGCCGATGATCGAGACCTCGCCCGCCAGGGCGTTCAACCGCGCCGAGACCGTCTCACCGATGGCGCGGGCCCGAGCCGGGAGGTCGCGGTCGCGCATCGTGCGAATCGTCGCCAAGGCGGCGGCCGCGGCGACCGGGTTGCCACCGTAGGTGCCGCCGAGTCCACCCTCGTGGACGGCGTTCATGAGTTCGGCCCGCCCGGTGACCGCGGCGAGCGGCATGCCGCCCGCGAGCCCCTTCGCCGTCGTGACGAGGTCGGGGATGACGCCGTCGTGTTCGATGGCGAACCAGGACCCGGTGCGGCAGAAGCCCGCCTGGATCTCATCGGCGATGAAGACCGCGCCGTTGGCGGTCGTCCACGCTGAGAGCGCCGCGAGGAAGCCGTCGGCGGGCACGATGAAGCCGCCCTCACCCTGGATCGGCTCGATGAGCAGCGCGGCCACGTTGTGCGCGCCGACCTGGGACTCGATCTCGGCAATGGCGCGCGCGGCGGCCTCGGGGCCGCTCAGCCCGTCGCGGAACGGGTAGCTCATCGGGACGCGGTAGACCTCGGGCGCGAAGGGTCCGAAGTGCTCCTTGTAGGGCATGTTCTTCGCGGTGAGCGCCATGGTCAGGTTGGTTCGGCCGTGGTAGGCGTGATCGAAGACGACTACCGCTTGACGACCGGTGGCGAGGCGCGCCACCTTGATGGCGTTCTCGACGGCCTCGGAGCCGGAGTTGAAGAGCGCCGAGGTCTTGGCGTGGGTGCCGGGGGTGAGCGCGGCGAGCTCCTCGCAGACCGCGACGTACTCCTCGTAGGGCGCGACCATGAAGCAGGTGTGGGTGAAGTCGGCGACCTGCTGGGAGACGGCTTCGATGACCTCGGGCACGGCGTGACCGATCGAGGTGACCGCGATCCCCGAGCCGAGGTCCAAGAGCAGGTTGCCATCGACGTCGAGGAGCATCGCGCCCTCGCCGCGTTCGATGTAGACGGGGAAACCCGTCGAAAGTCCGGCGCTCAC
>JAJYPU010000016.1 GCA_021795095.1 Actinomycetes bacterium
CTGGACCGAGGGCTGGAACCAAGATCTGCAACCATTCATCTAGAAGAAGCCGGCCGACGAGATCATCGCGAAGGTTCAGCGAGGTCGATCGAAACTCGCTTCCGTCAATTCACGGACGGACCACTAGAACGCATTGTGAACGGGGATACGCACGCGCGAGTGGTCCGGGGCCGACCGAGGTCGGATCGCCACCGGGTGCGCCATGAGCGCCTGCTCGCCGAGGCCGAAGACGCACTCGGGGTCCGGGTCGTCGAGCTCGAGCCCGGTGAAGAACTTCGCCGCAAGGCAACCACCGCGACAGGCGTCATAAGAGCCACAGGCTGAGCACGCGCCCGCACTCCCGGGTTCGCGCAACTCGCCGAACAGCTCGCTGTTGTGCCAGACCGTGGCGAAACCGTCGTCGCGGATCGTGCCCGCACGGAAGCGTTCGTGGATCACGAAGGGGCACGCGTAGACGTCGCCGACGGGGTCGACGAGACAGACCACCCGCCCCGCCCCGCAGAGGTTGAGCCCGTCGAGCGGGGCCCCGAGGGGCGAGAGGTGGAAGAACGAGTCACCCGTCAGCACGCGCGGGTGCGCGACCAGCCAGTGGTAGAGCGTCTCGTTCTGGGCGCGCGTGGGGTGCAGGTCCGCCCACGAGTCGACCCCTCGCCCCGAGGGGCGCAACCGGGTGAGACGCAACTGAGCACCGTAATGGGCGGCGATCGCGGCGAAGTCGTCGAGTTGGGAGACGTTCTCGCGCGTGATGACAACCGAGATCTTGAACTCACCGAAGTCCGCGTCGGCGAGGTGCTCCATCGCGCGACGGGCCGCGGCGTAGCTGCCGGCCCCGCGCAAACGGTCGTTGGTGGCCGCGTCCGCGCCGTCGAGGGACACTTGGACGTCGAGGTAGTCCATCGCCGCGAGGCGTCGCGCCGCGCTGGCGTCGATGCGCGTGCCGTTAGTCGAGAACTTGACGCCCACCCCCTGGGCGACCGCGTAGCCGATCAGCTCGAAGAAGTCCCGTCGGATCATGGGCTCGCCCCCACCGACGTTGATATAGAAGACCTGCATCGCGGCCACCTCGTCGATGAAGGCGCGAGCCTCGTCGGTCGTCAGTTCGCGTGGATCGCGCCGACCCGATGCCGAGAGACAGTGCGAGCACGACATGTTGCAGGCGTAGGTGAGCTCCCAGGTCAGGCAGATCGGCGCGTCGAGCCCCCGCTCGAACCGGCTACGTAGCGACGAGTCAGCACCCACTGAGGATCTCCGAGTCGGCGAGGGACGCGAGCGCGTTCGCGAAGCGGTCGCGCTCGTCGGGCTCGACCATCGCACCGAGCGCGTCGTCCACAGTCTCATAGTCACCGAGTCGACGAAGCACGTCGGTGAGCAGTGGCGACTTCACGAACACGAGACGTCGGGTCCCGTGGTGGTACGCGAGTGCACCGAATGACTCCTCGCGAAGCGACACCTCGCTGCTGAGCGACCAGTGTCCACTGCGCGTGAAGGGCCGAGGATCGTCGGCCACGGGTTTAGTAGACGCCGCAGAGACCGTCGATGGACACCTCTTCGACGAGCAGGTCCTCGACCTGCTCGGTGTCCACGTCATGGAATTCGATCACAGTCTCGGTCGGCACGGTTCCTCCTCGAACCTCCCCATTCTGTCGTCTCGGCGCCCGCCTCGCTAGTGGTTCTGCGAGACTCGCCACGTGCCCGAGTTCCACCCGGCCCCGCCACCACGAACCGCCCCGCTGCCCCCCGGAACAGTGCTCGATTTCGCCGACGCCACGTTCCCCTCGAGGGCCCTTCTCGCGGGTGGTTCCCCCTGGCGTCTGGTGCGACTGGGAAAACGGGCCCGTGCGACCATCGACCGGTGGCGAGCCGGTGAGCACCTTGCCGCGACGGAGGGGGCCCTCGCTCGCACCCTCGTCGACTCGGGGCTCGTGCGACCGCGCTGGGCGCCCAACCAGGACCGCGACGCCATCGACGTCGTCGTGCCGGTTCACGATGACGTTGACGCCCTAGAGCGGCTCCTCGTCGAGCTCGACGGCTTCGCGGTGACGGTCGTCGACGACGGGTCCATCGCCGCCGCCGCCGTCGATCGGTGCGCCCGGAGCGCTGGCGCGCGTCTCGTGCGCCTCGAGCGCAACCTCGGACCGGCCGGCGCGCGAAACGCCGGGGCGCGTACGACGACACGCCCCTGGCTCTGGTTCATTGACGTCGACGTCGTGCTCGAGGACGCGCTCGCGCTCGGCGCTCGGCTCCTCTCGGCGGGAACTGACCCGCGAGTCGGCGCGGTCGCCCCGCGCGTGCGCGGGGTCGGTGCGAACTCGCGCGCCCGATACGAGCGCGACCACGGACCCCTCGACCTCGGCCCGCGCGGCGGTCTCGTCGCCCCCCTGACGGCGCGCAGCTACGTGCCGAGCGCGTGCTTGCTCGTGCGCCGCGACGCCTTCACCACGGGTTTTGACGAGACCCTGCGCGTGGGCGAGGACGTGGACCTCGTCTGGCGACTCGTCGACGCGGGTTGGCTCGTCCGTTACGACGCGGACCTCGTCGCGGGGCATCTCGCGCGCGCGACGTGGCGCGCCTGGTGGCGTCAGCGCGTCGCCTACGGCACGTCCGCGGCGTCTCTCGGGGTCCGCCACCACGACCGGCTCGCCCCGGTCGTGCTCGACGAGACGATGACGCCGGTGGTCTTCGGAATCCTCGCACGGCGCCTCGGACTCGTCGCGACGGGCGTCGCGATCCTCGCACGACGGATCGACCGCCTGCTCCCGCGTGACCTCGAGCGACGTGGCAGGCTCATCGCTCGCCTGGTCGCGCGCGCAACCCTGGGCAGTGCCGGTTCCTTCGCGCGCGCCCTCGTGCGCTCCTACGGTCCGTTGCTCGCGGCCGCGATGCTCGTACCGAGGCTGCGACGTCCAGTCGGTCTCGTGGTCGCTGTGGGCACCCTGTGGCGCGGGCGTGACCGCGGGGGGTGGCGTGCGTGCGACGTGCCCCTCGCGATGGCCGACGACCTCGCCTACGGCCTCGGCGTCTGGCTCGGCGCGTGGCGCTTGCGCGACGCGACGGCGCTGACGCCCACGCTCACCCCGACGCCTCGTCGCTAGAAGCGCACTACTCCGCGCACGTTACGCCCGGCGGCGAGGTCGTCGTAGCCGAGCTGGACCTCGTCGAGGGTGTACTCACGCGTGATCAGCTCGTCGATCTTCAGTTGTCCGTCGTGGTGCAGACGCAGCAGCCGCAGGATCTGGTAGCGGGGGTTGACCGAGCCGAAGACCGTTCCGCGAAGCTCCTGGTTGTACATGGAGAACATGAACAGGTTGAGGTCAATCGACTGCTGGTTGTAGGGCGCGATCGAGGTCGCGACGATGATGCCGCCCTTGGCGGTGATCGAACGGGCCTGCTCGACGAGCTCGCTACTCAGCACGCCGGTCGTGATGATCACGCTGTCACAGTTCCGTCCCATCGTGAGGTCGGGCAAGATCGTGAAGGCGGCGTCGAGTGTCGTCGCGCACCCGTGGGTCGCCCCGAGCGCGAGCGCGCGCTCGACTTTGCTCGGGTCGGTGTCGATGGCGAGAACGGCGCGCGCACCGGCGTGCAGCGCCCCCTGGATCGCGCCGGAGCCGACGCCGCCACAGCCGATCACGGCGACGACGTCGCCGGGCTTGACCTCGGCCCGGTTCGTCGCCGAGCCGAAGCCCGTCGATATCCCACACGAGATCAGCGCGGCCGCGCGCAGGTCGTACCAGGGCTCGATCTTGACCAAGGACGCCTCGTGGGCGACGACGTACTCGCTGAACGAGCCCAACTGGGTCATGCGGTTGAGGTCGACGTCGCCGAGGTGGTGGCGCCACGTGCCGTCACTGATCATCGGGCCGGCGAGGGTCGTCGCGCCGAGGTCACAGAGGTACTGGCGTCCCGAGGCGCACGCCTCACACGTGCCACAGGACGGGACGAAGGACACCGCAACATGGTCACCGGGCTTCAGTGTCGAGACCCCCTCGCCCACGGACTCGACAACGCCGGACCCCTCGTGGCCGCCGATGATCGGGAACATCGAAGGTCGCCCGGAGATGAGTTCGAGCACGGCAGGGTCCTGGGCGATGTCGCCGGTGCGCAGGTGCTCATCGGAGTGGCACATGCCCGCGAAGGCCATCTTCACCTTCACCTCGTGGGCGTGAGGTTCGTCGATCGTGATCGTCTCGGTGCGCCACGGTCCATTGAGTTCACTGACGACGGCGGCCCTGACCTGCATAATCCCCCCGGATTCCGGTGCCGAAGCGGCACCTGGGGTCATGATAGCGATGCCCGCGCAGCCGAACATCGACGTTCCGTCGTGGCGCGGGCCCTACATTCGCTCGGGGGCGGCGATGCCGAGTGCCTCAAGCCCGAGGGCGAGGGTGCGCGCCGCGAGGTCGCACAACGCCAGTCGTTCCACGCGCACGGCGCCCTCGGCGTTGAGCACCGGACAGGCCTCGTAGAAGGTCGTGAGCCGCTGGGCGAGGTCAAAGAGGTACGTGCAGAGCCGGTGGGGTGCGGCGCCCTCGAGCACAGAGGCGACGGCGTCAGGCCAACCGAGCAGCGCGAGCGCGAGGGATCGCGAGGGGGTGTTCTCGAGTGCGAAGGTCACCCCGCGAAGATCGACCTCCCCGGCCCGGCGCAGGATCGAGCGCAGCCGCGCGTGGGCGTACTGCAGGTACGGTCCGGTGTCACCCTCGAAGGCGAGCATCCGATTGAGGTCGAACACGTAGTCGCGCTGTCGCTCGGTCGAGAGGTCGGCGTACTTGATCGCCGCGCGCGCGATCTGGGTGGCGAGCTCGCGACGCGCCGCGTCGTCGAGGTCGGTGCCGCGCGCGACCAGCGCCTCGTAGGCCCGCTCAATCGCCTCGTCGAGCAGCTCGACCAGCTTGACCGTCTCGCCGCTGCGCGTTTTGTACATCTTGCGGTCGCTCCCGAGCACGCTGCCGAAGGCCACGTGCTCGCAGCGAACCGTGTCGGGCAGCCAGCCGGCGCGACGGGCCACGGCGAAGACCATGGCGAGGTGCTGAGCCTGGGGGGCACCCACCACGTAGAGCAGCTCGTCAGCGTGGAGGTGCGCGACCCGGTCGCGCACCGCCGCGAGGTCGGTCGCGGCGTAGCCGAACCCCTCATCGCGTTTCTGGACGATGAGGGGCAGCGGCTCGCCGTCTCGATTGGTGAACCCCGGCGGGAAGACGCACCGCGCGCCGTCGCTGTCCTCGAGCAGCCCGAGCGCGTCGAGGTCCGCCACGACACCCTCGAGCACGTCGTTGTAGTACGACTCACCGACCACGTCCTGTGGCGTCAGGGTCACGTCGAGCTTGGCGTAGACCTGGCTGAAGTACGCGACGGACTGGTCCACGAGGATGCGCCAGAGCCGGCGGGTCTCCGGGTCACCACTCTGGAGCAGGACGACCCGGGCGCGGCTACGGCGCTGGAACGCCTCGCTCGCGTCGAAGGCTGACCGGGCGCCCTGGTAGAAGGTGTTGAGGTCCCCGATCGACAACTCGGCGATCGCCCGGTCCTCGCCCAGGTCGAGCAGGTACTCGATGAGCATCCCGAAGGGGGTGCCCCAGTCACCGACGTGGTTGCGCGCGATCACGTGGTTGCCGACGAGTCGTTCGGTGCGCGCCAGCGCGTCGCCGATCACGGTGGATCGGAGGTGACCGACGTGCATCTCCTTGGCGACGTTGGGGGCCGAGTAGTCGATGACGACGGTCTGGGGTGGCGCGACGAGGGCGAGCCCGAGCCGCTCGTCGGCGAGCAGCGCGCTCAACTGCGAGGCGAGAAAGGTCGGATCGAGCGTGATGTTCAAGAATCCCGGCCCCGCCACCTCGATCGTCGCGACACCGTCGAGGTCACCGCTCGCGGCGATCTCGGCCGCGACGTCACGCGGGGGGCGACCGAGGGACTTTGCGACCGACATAACGCCGTTCGCCTGGAAGTCGGCGCGCTCGGAGGTCCGAAGCACCGGGTCGCTCCCCGGCACCTGGCGATCGAAGGATTTCGCGAGCCGCTCGACCAAGATCTCGTAGGTTGAGCCCATCGGGCCAGTCTCCCACGCGCCGCCCCACCACCGAAGACGGGACCTCGCCAGAGGGGGCAGAATAGGGGGATGACCTCACTCAACTCCTTCGGTTCCGCCAGCACGCTCACCGTCAACGGCCGAGCCCTCACGTACTACTCGTTGCGCGCCGAGGCGCTCGCGGGCTTCGGTGTCGACAAGCTCCCCTACTCGATCAAGGTCCTGCTCGAGAACCTGCTGCGCCACGAGGACGGCCACAAGGTTCGCGCCGCCGACATCGAGGCCCTGGCGCGCTGGGCCGAGACGCCGACCCGCCACGGCGAGGCGGCCGGTGACGACGCCCGCGAGATCGCATTCACCCCCGAGCGAGTCCTGATGCAGGACCTCACGGGCGTGCCGGCGGTGGTGGACCTGGCGAGCATGCGCGACGCGATCATCGCGCTCGGTGGCGACCCGGCGAAGATCAATCCCCTGGTTCCCGTCGAGATGGTGATCGACCACTCGGTCATCCTCGAGCACACCGGCACGGCCTCGAGCTACGACGAGAACGTCGCGATCGAGTACGACCGCAACGTCGAGCGCTACACCTTCTTGAAGTGGGCCCAGAGCTCCTTTGACCGGTTCCGCGTCGTACCCCCGGGGATGGGCATCTGCCACCAGGTCAACCTCGAGCACCTGGCCCGCGTGGTCTTTGAGAACGAGGGCGTCGCCTACCTCGACACCGTCGTCGGCACCGACAGCCACACCACGATGGTCAACGGCCTCGGCGTGCTCGGCTGGGGCGTGGGCGGCATCGAGGCCGAGGCCGGCATGCTGGGCCAGCCGACGTCGATGCTGATCCCGCCGGTGGTGGGCCTGCGCCTGACCGGCGCGACGCGCGAGGGGGTCACCGCGACCGACGTCGTGCTCACGATCACCGAACTGCTGCGCCGCCACGGCGTGGTGGGCAAGTTCGTCGAGGCCTACGGCCCCGGCGTCGCCGCGCTGTCGCTCGAGACCCGCGCGACGATCGGCAACATGTCCCCCGAGTACGGCGCAACCTGCACGATCTTCCCTATCGACCAGGTCACCCTGGACTACCTCGCCTTCACCGGCCGCAACGCCGAACACCTCGCCCTCGTCGAGGCCTACGCGAAGGCCCAAGGCGTCTGGCACGATCACACCGTCGCCGAGCCCACGTATTCCGAGTACGCCGAGCTCGACCTGTCGAGCGTCGAGCCGAGCCTCGCCGGCCCGAAGCGCCCCCAGGACCGCGTTTCGCTGTCCGGTGCTCGCGGGGCGTTCCGCGACGCGCTCGGCCGCGAGCCGATCTCCGTTGAGGGCGCCGAACACGCCACGTCCCTGCGTGACGGCGCGGTCACCGTGGCGGCGATCACGTCGTGCACTAACACCTCGAACCCCGCCGTCCTGGTGGCCGCCGGGCTCGTCGCCCGTCGAGCCGTCGCCAAGGGCCTGAGCGCCAAGCCCTGGGTGAAGACCTCGCTCGCGCCCGGTAGCCGGGTCGTCATGGACTACCTCGAGCGCGCCGATCTCGTCGACCCGCTCGACCAGCTCGGCTTCTACCTGGCCGGCTTCGGCTGCACGACCTGCATCGGCAACACCGGTCCCCTGCTGCCCGGCGTCTCGGACGCGGTGAACGCGCACGACCTTTCGGTCGTCTCGGTGCTCTCGGGCAACCGGAACTTCGAGGGCCGCATCCACCCCGACGTGAAGCAGAACTACCTCGCGAGCCCGCCGCTCGTCGTCGCCTACGCCATCGCCGGCACGATCGACATCGACCTGTCGAGCGAGCCCCTCGGCGTCGACCGCGACGGCCAGCCGGTCATGCTCGCCGACCTCTGGCCGACCGACGCGGAGGTGGCTGAGGCCGTACGCGCCTCGCTCACCCCGGCGATGTTCCAGGAGCGCTACGCGAGCGCCTTCAGCGGCGACGAGCGCTGGCAGGCGGTGCCGACGACCAACGCGATCACTTACGCGTGGGACGACGACTCGACCTACGTGAAGCTGCCCCCGTACTTCGCCGGTCTCACCCCCGAGCCGGGCGTCGTCACCGACGTTGTCGGCGCGCGCGTGCTCGCCAAGCTCGGCGACTCGGTCACGACCGACCACATCTCGCCGGCGGGCAACATCCGCGCGAACGTCCCCGCGGGCCTCTACCTCACCGAAAAGGGCGTCGCACCTCAGGACTTCAACAGTTACGGTACCCGCCGAGGCAATCACGAGGTCATGATGCGCGGCACATTCGCCAACATCCGGTTGCGCAACCAGCTGGCCCCGGGCACCGAGGGCGGCGTCACGGTGAAGTTCCCTGAGGGCGAGCAGACCTCGATTTTCGACGCGGCCGTCGCCTACGCGACCGAGGGTACGCCGCTCGTTATCCTCGGCGGCAAGGAGTACGGCAGCGGCTCGAGCCGCGACTGGGCCGCCAAGGGTACCAAGCTCCTCGGCGTGAAGGCCGTGCTGGTGGAGAGCTTCGAGCGGATCCACCGTTCCAACCTCGTCGGCATGGGCGTGCTCCCTTTGCAGTTCCTGCCTGGTGAGAACGCGGCGACCCACGAGCTCGACGGCACCGAGGTCTACGACGTGCTCGGACTCGACTCGCTCAACCGCGGCGAGATGGTGCCCCGTGTCACCGTGCGCGCGACGCGCAGTTCGGGCGAGGTCGCCGAGTTCGCCGTCCGCCTTCGCATCGACACCCCGACCGAGGCCGAGTACTACCGCCACGGCGGCGTCTTGAACTTCGTGCTGCGCCAACTGGCGGCCCAATAACCAATCGGTGACGATACACCTGCACCGGCGTACCCGTACGCCGGTGCAGGTGTATCGTCCGATCATGGGCGAGCGTTCCCACGAGCAGTTCGACGACGCGGCCATCGGGGCCTTCGTATCCCAACCGGCGCAGCACGCCGACGAGGACGAGGTCATAGCGCCCAACGAACCGCCGGTAGCGGTGCACACGACATGGCGAGCGCGTCTCACCCGCTTCTTTTTCGAGAAGAAGGCGAGCCAGTACTCCTCGATCTCCCCGCGCACGCCCGACGGGCGGCGCACCAAGCCCTTCTTCTTCAACGGCAACGGCCGTGGGCGCTAACGCGCTTCTCCCTCGCCCCCACTACGATGACGCCCGCGAGGCGGGACTCGTGCTTCGGGCGCGGAACCGGTTGCGCGACCGTTCCTGGAAGATCGTGGTGCTCGGCGTCCTCGTCGGCCCATTCGCCGCGCTCACCCAGGCGGGACCGGACGCCGCTGGCGTGACCGACCTCCACCGAGCGCTCACGTCGATGATCGTCGTCGCGGCGCTGGTGCTCGTCGGTGAGGTTGCTTCGATCCTCTACTACCTGCACGACCTTCGACGCGCGCCCTGAACGCCAGGGCGAGACCGCGTCTCGATACGGAATCGGTGGGCACGAGCGTGGGTTCCTTGGTTTCGCGCGTTTATCGCCAACCGGCGAGTGCTCGTCATCCCGCTCAAGTTCGTCATGGTCGAGGACCCCACGACGTGCGATAACGTGCGACATCCCTTGGGCGTCACGAGCGTGGTTGTCACCCCGAACTACCTGGCGTCGTCGCGCGACCGTTGGTCACCCGATGCGGTGTCAGCCGCGTCACTCGTTCCGGCGAGGCTCGAGCGAAGCAGGTTCAGCCCAACGAGTAGGAGCACGACCACGCCGACACCGACCCCGACTGAGATCAGGGTGTTGGAGAAGTCGCGTTCGCTCAAGCGGCCGCCGATGGTGAGGTGCGCCGAGGCGCTGAGGATGTCCCGCACGCCCGCGAGCACGCCGATCTCGAGGAACGGGCGCACCGGGAACGAGGCGGAGCGGAGCCTCCCGAAGACCGTGTGGGCGATGTCGAGCAGGATGACCACGACGAGGATGCCATCGATCGCGTTGATCACCACGCCGGCGAAAGACCCCTGGTGGCGCAGGAACTCCACGACGGTATGGACGAGCACCACGCTCGCCACGAGCAGCAAGCTGGCCACGATCGCGTACTCGACGATGACGATGGCCCAGCGCAAGCACCGGTCGGGCAATGTCTCCTCGGCGTCGGCGTCGGGGAAGTTCCGCATCCCAGCGACCCTAGCGGCCGAGCGGGTGTCTTCGCTAGGTCCAGCGCTCGAGAACGTCGTTCGAGGACACGACCGTGGCGAAGGTTCCGTCGAGCGCCGCGAGGAAGGCCGCGTGGACTTGGTCCGCCTCGACGCGTACGCCATTGAAGTTCTGGTCTCTCGTCGCGCACGCGTCGGCCGCGACCACACAGTCGAAACCTCGTTCACTCGCGGCGCGGGTCGTCGAGTCCACGCACATGTGCGTCATCATCCCGGCGATCACCACCTCTGTCGCCCCGATCGCCTCGAGGTGGTGAGCGAGGGTCGTGTCGACGAAGGCGTTCGGCCGGTGCTTCTCGATCACCACCTCACCCGAGGCCGGTTCGACTGCGGGGTGGATAAGCGCGCCCTCAGTGTCGGGTAGGAAGAAGGTTGCACCGGGTCGGTCTGCGACGTGTCGCACGTGCAGGACCGGATGTCCGAGCGCGCGACAGCGCGCCAGCAGCGCTGCGGCCCGGTCGGCCGCCGCTTCGGGCCCGGTCAGCGCCATGCGCCCACCCGGGAAGTAGTCGTTCTGGATGTCGATGAGCAGCAGCGCTGTGGTCACGGGATAACGCTAGCGGCGCCACACTTGCTACTTGTCCATGGCGTGCGTCGCGGCCGCATCCACGCTGTCGAAGTGCTTGAGGCCACGAACCCGACGATCGACGGCGTTTGCCAGTTGGCGACGCACGGTGTCGTTCGCGCGCGCGACCAGCACCTCGAGGTCCTCAGCGTCGAGGTCGGCGACGATCTCGCTGAGCGCCTGCAGGCCGGTGTAGTCGATGTCGGACATCGCGACCGCGTCGAGCACGACGTGCTTGGTCGACGGGTTCTTCGCCAACAGCTCGTGGAGCTCACGGCGAAAGACCCCCGAATTGGCGAAGTACAGCGCCTCGTCGAAAAACACGGCGAGCACGTGGTCCACGTGCTCGACGTCGTGACGACCGAGCGGCTCCCAACTCGTGGTGCCCCGACGACGTCCGAGTTCGACCATGTGCGGGCGGGCCGAGCGCCACGTCCGCATGGCGATGGCGAGTCCCACCGCCACGGTGATGCCGAGTTCCACCCCGAGAACGATCACCCCGAAGGCCGAGACGAGCGCCACGACGAACTCGGCGCGACTCGCGCGCCAGATGGCGCGGAACTGCTCGACCTTGATGAGCCGACCAGCGATGAAGAACAGCACACCGGCCAGTACGGCCATCGGGATCTGATGGGCGTAGGCGGCGAGGGGTGAGAGCGCGAGCGCGACGATCGCGGCAACCACGCCCGGTAGGCGCGTGCGCCCACCGGCGAGCTGGGTCACCGTGGTGCGCGGCGGGCTTGCGTCGACCGGGAATGTCCCGAGCAGCCCCGCCGCGATGTTGGCGACGCCCACACCGAGGAAATCGCGACTGAGGTCTTCGGCGACGCCGATCTCATCGGCCGAGACCCGCGAGGTCATCGCACTCTGGGAGATGATGACGATGGCGAGGGTGATCGAGGTCGCCACCACGACGCCCCACTGGTGGACCGAGAGCCAACGCAGTCGCCACGAGGGCACGCCGACGATCACTGTGCCGAGCTCGAGGACCCCGTGGTGGTTCAGTGACAGCACCGCGGTCAAGACGGTCGCCACCACCACGGCGAGCAGCGCCATCGGCCAACGGGGGTTGATCCACTCACCGATCACCATCAGGACGACGGTGCCGAGCGCGAGCGCGAGCGGCCAGCCCTGGACGTGGGCGAGCTCGCCGGCGACGGCCTGCAGACGCGCGCCGACCGTCTCACCGCCGCCGAGGACGCCGAGTGCTTTGGGCATCTGGTGCACGATGATGATGACCCCGATACCGGCCATGAAGCCGGTGATGATGGGCGCCGAGAGGAAGTCCGCCATCCAGCCGAGGCGCAATAGTCCCACGCCCGCGACGAACAGGCCGGTCACGACCGCCGTCGCCGCGACGAGGGTGAGGTACTGTGCCGATCCGGTGACCGCGAGGTGCGCGATCGCCACAGCGAAGAGTGGCGCGATGGTGGAGTCGGCACCCACTGAGACGATCGGGTTCGAGCCGACGAGCGTGAAGGCGAGTGTGGCCGCGATGAAGGCGATCATCGCGAGGAAGGCGGGCACGCCCGCGAGCTGTGACGTCGCGAGTTGCTCGGGGATCGCAATGGCGAGCAACGTGATCCCCGCGAGGGCTTCGCGCGGCGCGCTGACGCGCGTCACACCGCGAAAGAGGTCTCCGAGACCGTACGTGGCGACGCGCCGCGCAACCGGCGTGCGCGGCGCGGGGTGACGCTTGGATTCGTGACCCACGACGTCACCCTAGGCCCGGTGTCCGACCGAGGTCGGAAACCGGGCCTAGGGACTAAGTCAGTCGTTCGGCGCGATGCTCACCAAGGTGAGAACGTTGTTCGACATCGTGGCCGCCACGGAGACGTGCACGCCAGTGGTGTACCCCTGCAAGGACGTGGCGTCAAAGCCTGTCGGAACGGTGATCACGATTGGGGACGCGCCGTCGCCCGGCAGGATAGTCAGTAGGCCACCGAGGTAGCTGACGAAAGTTCCGTCGATGTGCACCATGCCGGTCTGGCCACCCTGGTCGCCCTCGGGCTGCTGGACTCGGAAGCTCACCAACGTGAGTTCGCCGTTGACGAACATGCCCCTCGCGTGGACCTTCGCACCGGAGGAGATGCTCGACACGTCAATGGTTGTCGGAACCACGAAACTCACCGTCGCACCGTCGCCGGTCAGGACGACGAGTGTGCCCGTTGTGTTAAGGGTCGCGTTTGATGTTGAGACGGAGAGCACGCGACCCTCGGTCTCGGTGGTCATCGAGCCCCCGCCCTCGGACTGCTGAAGGCGGACCGAGACCACGGTCAGCGTGGTTCCCGACACCGTTGCGGTCACGTGGACGCGTGATCCGACCTGGAGGGAGGGCACCATTACGGTTGTCGGCACCACGAAGTTCATCGCCGCCGCGCCATCACCGGGCTGGACCGTGAGGGTTCCCGCGACGGGTGGTGTCGCTGACGAGTTAGCTGCGGTGAACGAAGTGACGAGACCCTCGGCCTGGATGTAGCCCGCACCATTCTGGTCCATGGACACACCGTCGTTGGACTGGGTCGCGGCGATGCTGTCGTCAGTGATCGTCACGAGTGTAAAGGTCCCGTTCGCGTAGGACGTGAGTAACTCCACCTGGTCGTTGGCCTGGACCGTTGGCGGGATGACGATCGACGACGGGATCGTCACCGTGGTCGTGGCACCGTCTTCGACGTTGATCACGAGCGAGGTCGCTGAGATGCTGGCGAGCGTTCCCTCGAGACCGATGAATCCGCTCTGACCGGTCTCGGTGATCGACGTCGCGTCGAGTCCCGTTGGCTTGACGATCACGCCCACGCGGACGTCGGTGCCGACGCCGAGCGACGAGCCCGACGCGTGGCTCTGGCGACCCTTGTTGCCCTTACTCGCAACGGTCGCGACCGCGCTACCTCGGTCGACCGAGAACGTACTGCCACCCGCTGAGAGCACGAGCTGGGTCGCCGCGGTGCTCACGACGGTGCCATGGAGCGTCGCGCGATCGACGCGGCCCTGTGCGTGCGTGGACAGTGCCTTGAACGTACCGTCGGCGAGACGTGAAGCGCGCACGGTCATCCGGGTGCCGAGTGCGACCTTCGCGACGGCGCCCGCCGTCTGGAAGCGCACGGTGTCCATCGCATTGCCCGCGGCGAGCACGAGCGTGTGCCGAGCGGTGTTAGTCGCGACGACGGTGCCGCGCACGGTGGTCGCCGTCGTTGCTCTACTAGCGCTCGCGGCGAGCGGCGCCAGGGGGATCGTCAGTGCCAGAGCGGCCGCAAGGCTCGCCGCCCGGGCCACTGGCTTGTGGTACTTGGTTGCCATAGTCGGTTCTCCATTCGAGTCTGCGCCAGTCGGCGACAGACGAATCGTACGGAGACAATCTCAACCGCTCCCGTGAGAAGCCTGTGAGTTCGATGTGAATCGTTAGGCCGTGGTGACGACCTTGAAGCTCTCGGCCAGGCGCTTCTTGCCGAGCCCGAACCGCTTGGCCGTGGTGCGAGCCCACTGGCGCACCATCACCTCGAGATCGTCACGGTCGCCGACCTGGGAGACGTGGCGGCCCAGCGCGGCGATCTTGCGAGTAAAGGTCTTGGTGATGTCGACGGTCAACGTCGGGTCGACCGAGCTCGCGAGCCAGACCGTGGTCACCGCGTGGGGCTCGAGGCCCTCGGCGAGCAACTCGGGGAAAGCGTGGGGGTTACGAGCGTCGGGATAGACCGCGCGCAACGTGGCCTCGCCGGCGGCGAGGTGGTCGGGATGGGACGCGAAGATCCGCTCGTAGTTGCGCTCGGGACTCTGGCAGATCACCAGGTCCGGTCTTGTCTGGCGGATCACCCGTGCGATGGCCTTACGAAGTTCGAGGGTCACCTCGACCCGTCCGTCACCGAAACGAAGGAACGTGAGGTCACTCACGCCGAGCTCCTGGGCGGCAGCGCGCTGCTCGGCCTCTCGAGTCACGGCTCGCTCCTCAGGCGTCGAGCGCGACGAGTCGCCCCCGGCGTCACCGGAGGTCACGAGGCAGTAGGAGACGTCCACGCCGTCACGGGTGAGCCGCGCGACGGTGCCACCCGACCCGAAGTCGACGTCGTCGGGGTGCGCCATCACGACGAGTGCGCGCTTGATGCGAGGGTCCTTCTTGTAGCGGTCGATGTTCGACTTCACAGAACGGATTCCTCCATCGTCGGCTCCCACGCGGCCAAGTCGGTGAGGTGGGGATTGTTCGAGAACACTTCGACGATCGGACGCTTTAAGGCGAGGCGGCGCATGATCACCTGAGCCTCGATGATCTGGTTCCAGAGCAGGAGGGACACGACGACGCCCGTCGAACCGGCGCGCGCGGTGCGCCCGGAGCGGTGCAGGTAGGCCTTGTGGTCCTCTGGCGGGTCGTAGTGCATCACGCAGTCCACCGCGTCGATGTGCAGACCGCGCGCGGCCACGTCGGTCGCGACGAGGACCGGAAGCTTGTCCGCGCTGAAGTCCGCCAGCGCCTTCTCGCGCTGGCTCTGGCGAAGGTCACCGTGGATCGCGGCGGCGCGTACGCCCTCCTTCTCGAGCTGCTCGACCAGACGGTCGGCGCCGCGCTTGGTCCGACAGAAGATGATTGTCTTGTCAAAGGACCGACAGATCGTCGCGGCGACCTTGATGCGGTCCATCTGGTGCACGTTCAAGAAGTGGTGGGCCATCTGGGCGACCGTCTGGGTGTCGCTTACGACCTCGTGGAAGACCGGGTCGGTGAGGTAGCGCTTCACCAGTCGGTCGATCGCGCCGTCGAGGGTCGCCGAGAACAGGAGGGTCTGGTGGGGACGGGTGGCGATGCGTCGCAGCACCCACTCGACCTGGGGCATGAAGCCCATGTCGGCCATCCGGTCGGCCTCGTCGAGCACGAGCACGTCGAGTCCTTCGACCTTCACCTCGCCGCGGTCGCCGAGGTCGATGAGTCGACCCGGCGTAGCGATGATCACGTCACTGCCCTTGCGCAGATTCTTCACCTGTCGCTCGATGTCCGCGCCGCCGTAGACGGCGGTGACGGCAAGCCCGAGGGCGGCGCCGAGCGGCTCGAGGACTTCGTGGACCTGCACGGCGAGCTCCCGGGTCGGCAGCAGGACGAGTCCACGGGGCCGCGCCGGACCTGAGCCGGTGGGACCCGGCGTCGCAACGATGCGTTGGAGCATCGGCAGTCCGAAGCCCAGGGTCTTGCCCGAGCCGGTCTTGGCCTTGCCACAGACGTCTCGACCAGCGAGCGCGTCGTGGATGGTCAGTGCCTGGATCGGGAAGGCGGTGGTGATGCCCTGGCTGGAGAGGACCTCTACGAGACGGGCGTCAACCTGAAGCTCGGCAAAAGTCTTATTGGTGGCGTATGAGTCGGTCGATACCGACTCATCGGTTTGGCTACTCACGGAACATCCGTTTTCTCGGCTGGACCCGAAACCGGCGTTCGTAAGGAAAGGTGGGCCCGAGCTCAATCCTCGAGCTCCGCATCTAGTCTAGGTCCGATTCCAACTGAACGTACGGAGGCGCCATGAAACTCGAGATCGGTAGCCGCGCGCCGGCCTTCACCCTAAAAGACCAGTCGGGTGCACCGGTGCGCCTGGCGGACTTCGCGGGTCAGCGCGTCGTGCTCTACTTCTATCCGGCCGACGACACCCCCGGCTGCACCACCGAGGCCTGCCAGTTCAACGACGAGCTGGCGAGCTTCGTCGGGCTCGGGGCCATCGTGATCGGCGTCTCACCCGACGACGGCGCTTCGCACCAGCGATTCATCGACAAGTACGGCCTCAACTTCGTGCTGCTCTCGGACCCCGATCGCAAGGTCATGGCCAAGTACGGCGCCTACGGCGAGAAGAAGCTCTACGGCAAGACCGTGACCGGCGTGATCCGCTCGACCTTCGTGATCGGTCCGACGGGACGCATCGAGCACGTCTGGTACGGCGTGCGCGCGAACGGGCACGCGGCGAAGGTCCTCGCGTCGCTCAACGGATAGGGGACGGTGCCGTCTCAACGGGTACCGGACCGGCAGACGAGTTCGGACCAGCCTTGCGGGGTCAGGACTGCGCGACGTAGCCCGAAGGGCACCGTGGCGCGTACGACTGAACGCGACGAACGAGTGACCCGCGCCGACAGGTGAGCACGGACATCCGCGGTGCGGGTGCGTACCCGACGACGCTGGTCGACGAACCGTAGGCGACGACCCGCACCCCGAATCGCTCCGTCGACGTCAGACCGCCAAACCAGCAGCCCGTTGAGTATGTGGTCTCGCGGATCGACGTCGGCGTCGCCTCGCCGCGCATCAGCGTGCAGACATAGTCGATGGCGTTGGACCGTGCACTCCACGTCGCGAGCAGCGTGGATGCGGTACGCGTGAGCTGAACTGGTCCCGATGACGTTCGCGTGTCAACCAAGTTACCGAGGTCACGTAATGGCAGTCCCCAGATCTTGGAGTTGAGCCAGTCACCGGCGTACAGCACGCCACCGGACACGTCCAGAGGCTCGATGCACTGGAACGATGGCTCGGCCCGCGTATCGGCGATCGGCACCACGCCACCGTTACCCACCGTCGCGGGGGTTCTGCGGGCCATCGTCGCCAGGGTCGCCGTGTGCGTGATGACGCTGATCGCCGGGTGCGGTGCCGCCAATCCCACGCAGGTGGAGACGTAGAGGTTGTCCCTCGCATCGACCGCCAGACCATTGGCGCTCAATCGCGGTCCCAGATTCGCTATCTCCACCGCGCCATGCCCGACTTCGGCGACCGCTCCCGTGTTGGCGAGCGACGCCGCGGAGATCGAGTAGACCGCCCCGCTCAGGCCCGTCACGTCGAGGTTTCCCGATTGGTCCATCACCAGCGACTCCAGCCGGTCCCCCGGTGACTTGAACACGACGCTCACCTGGAGATCGGCGAGGGACACTCGATAGACCTTGCCCGTTCGATCATCGGCCACGTAGAGGGAGTGCTGCCCGGGCGACAGCACCATGCCGGTCGCGCTCATCATGGGATTCGACGGAAAGGGCAGCGATCGAAGCGTGTGCGTCGCGCCCACCCACGTCCAGATCGTGGAGGAGGATCCGGTGTCGAAGTACGTCATACCCGACGTCGACGTGGCGATGCCGGCGATCTGGCGCCCTCTCGAGACCCGAAAGACCAGACGTTGCGCTGGGCCCGACACCGGCACACCCGCCATCGCCGTGATGAGTTGTGACCGCGTGTAGATATCCAATTGACCGGGCTGGGAAAAGCCGAGCAGGTTCCCCGCCCGATCGACGCTGAGTCCTAACTGTCGGCCACTCGACGCGACCGTCTGCCACTCGCCGATGGTCGTGGTCACGTTGCTCGACGATGCCGCACCCGGTCCACCGAGCAGCGTCACGGTCGCCGCGACCGCGACCAGACCGGCGAACGTGCGCGCTGCGGTGACGATTTGCCTCATCGCCTGGGAAGGTTACCGGACCGATCACTGCCGGCTGTGTTCGGGCACCCGTTCTGGTCGCCGTCTCTACTTCGCGTGACGCCCGCGGCTGCTCGACGCGCCCGCGTTGTACCGGCGAACCGTGCGCACCCTGTGCCAGAACGCCCACGCGAGCGCGAGCACGATCAGCACGATCATCGGGTTCTGCAGGAGGTGAAAGTCGTGGCTGACCCGAGTCCAGTTCGACCCGGCGGCGTAGCCGAGCACCGTGAGCAACCCGATCCACACCGCCGACCCGATGACCGTGAGGATGGCGAAGGGGCCGCGCTTCATCTCGGCCACGCCGGCCGGCAGCGAGATCACGGTGCGCACGACCGGCAGCACGCGTCCGATCAGGACTGAGGCCGCGCCGTAGCGGGCGAACCACCGTTCGGCCGCGTCGAGGTCGCCGTGGGTGAGCAGGATCCACTTGCCCCAGCGGTCCACGATCGCCCGACCGAGCGTGCGACCGATCTCGTAGGCGATGACCGAGCCGATGAGCGAGCCGATTACCCCGACGACGATGATGCCGAGGATGGAGAACTGGGCGTGGCCGGTCACGGCCGAGGTGGCCAGCGCGCCGGCGAACCCGAAGGTGACCTCCGAGGGGATCGGGATGAGGGCCGATTCGGCGATGGCGAGGATGAACAGCGCGAAGTAGCCGTAGTGCTGGACGAACGAGGACATCCGAATATTCTCGCCCAAAATCGCGCGAAGCCCGATGTTCCTACGAAAATCTTACCTTGGCCAGGGCCCCGACACGAATTCGCCTTCCTGCGGCCCCGCGCGACACCGCCGCGCGTCGCTCGACGCGTGTTCGTGGGTTTCGCCGTCGTTCGCTGGCTCGGTCGCGAGTCAGGCGATGGGTTCGAAGCGCGCAAGGAAGAAACGGAGGTCGTCGGGCTCGTAGGCGAAGCGCAGCCCGGTGATCTCGTCGGCGTGCTCGAACACCTCGATCACCGACTCGGCGACCACGTCCATGTGCGCCTGGGTGTAGACCCGTCGCGGGATCGTGAGGCGGACGAGTTCCAGCTTTGGGTGGTGGTTCTCCCCCGTCTTCGGGTCACGGCCGGCCGACACGATGCCGCGCTCCATCGAGCGGACACCGGAGTCGACGTAGAGGGCGCTCGCCAACGCCTGGGCCGGCAACTGCTCCTGGGGGATGTGCGCGAGGATCGCCCGGGCGTCGAGAAACACGCCGTGACCGCCGATCGGCACCACGATGGGCACGCCCGCGTTGAGCAACGCATGTCCCAGGTACTCCACCTGTCCGATGCGCGCCGCGATGTGGTCGTCGGTGTCGACCATCTCGCGGATCCCCTGGGCGAGGGCCTCCATGTCGCGCCCGGACATCCCGCCGTAGGTGTGCAGACCCTCGAAGGCCACCAACAGGCCCCGTGCGCGGCGGGCCAGCTCGGCGTCGCGCAGCGCCAGGAAGCCGCCGATGTTGACGAGGTTGTCCTTCTTTGACGACACGGTCGCGCCGTCGGAGTAACTGCAGATCTCGCGCAGGATCGCGCGCACGCTCTTGTCCTCGTACCCCGGCTCGCGCTGCTTGATGAACCACGCGTTCTCCACGGCCCGTGTCGCGTCGAGCATCAGGTAGATCCCCTTCGCGCGGCAGAGCTCGTAGGTCGCGCGCAAGTTCGCCATGGAGACCGGTTGGCCGCCCGCCATGTTGACGTTGGTCTCGACTGAGATGTAGGGGATGCGCTTCGCACCGTACTCGTCGATGACAGCCTGAAACTTGGCGAGGTCGACGTTGCCCTTGAAGGGGTTGGTGCTCGCGGGATCGTGGGCCTCGTCGACGATGACGTCGACGAAGGTCCCGCCGGCGCGCTCCTGGTGGTAGCGGGTCGTCGTGAAGTACATGTTGCCCGGCACGACGTCGCCCGGCTTGATGAGGATCTGGCTGAGGATGTGCTCGGCGCCACGGCCCTGGTGGGTCGGGATGAGCTCCTCGTAGCCGTAGACCTCGCGAACGGCGTCCTCCAGGTGGTAAAAGGACCGACTCCCGGCGTAGGCCTCGTCACCGAGCATCATGGCCGCCCACTGACGGTCGGACATCGCGTTGGTGCCCGAGTCGGTGAGTAGGTCGATGTAGACATCCTCGGACCTGAGCAGGAAGGTGTTCCAGCCGGCCTCGGCGATCGCGCGTTCGCGATGCGCTCGCGTGGTCACCGTTATCGGTTCGACCATCTTGATACGAAAGGGCTCCGCCCAGCTGCGCGTGTGGCCCTTCGCGTCTGCGTCCTCCATGGGTCCTCCTCCTGACAGGTCAGGGGGCACCCAGTCGCGGCCTCACTGACGCACTGAACCACTTCACCTGCAGCGTAGGTCGCGCCGGGCTCGCGGTGAAACCCGTGATTTCGCCCAGCGCCTAGCGCTGGTGCACGCTGCAGAAGTACGTCGTTCGCCCGCCGATGGTCTCGATGCGCATCGCGGCGCCGTCGCGCGGACACAGGCCGCCGGGGAACCGCGACACCATATGGTCACCCGTGTGGGATCCCCCCCGACGTCCGAGGGTTCGCATCGTCTGGGTGAAGGCCCGGTAGAGCGCCGTGCGCTGGGCGGGGTCGAGACGCCCGACGGGGGTACGCGGGTCGACGCCGGCGCGAAAGAGCATCTCGTCGGCGAGCAGGTTGCCGACGCCGGCGATGCGGGACTGGTCGAGGAGGCGAGCCTTGATCGCGGGCCCCTCGCCACGCGCGCCGAGCGCCACCTCGAAGGCCGGTCGCGAGATCGCGAGGGCGTCCACGCCCAGCTCGTCGAGGTCGGGGTCGATCTCGACGCGCGCGAGACGCCGCGGATCGTGCACGACGAGCGAGCGGCCGTCCTCGAACTCGAGGCCGGCGCGCACCCAGTCGCTGCGGTATTCGTGGGGGCCGTAGAAGAGCCCCTCGAGACCGGCCTCGCCGTCGAGCAGCAGCACCCCGGTCATCCCGAAGCGCAGCGCCAGGGTCACCCCGTCGGTCTGCAGCACCAGCAGCTTGCCGCGCCGGTCGGTGCCGGTGATCGTCAGACCGGCGACGACGTGCGCCCACGCGCTCGGCGCGCTCAGCTTCTTCGCCGCGTACTCGTCGGCCCACCCGCGCAAGACGCTCGCGCCCACGACGCGCTCGGCGAGACGTCGGTACGACTCGATCTCCAGCACTTCGGGCACCGCGCCAGGGTAGCCGGATGCAAGGGGCACTTCACTAGCATGATTGGATGGTCGACAAGCCCCAATGGCGAGAACTGTTCAGCGAAGTCGTCACCACGGGGCTGTGCACGGGCTGTGCGGCCTGCGTGATCGCGTGCCCCCACGACGTGCTCGACTACGACGACCAGGACGGCCACTACAAGCCCTGGCACCTCGACATCGACGGTGGCCGCGAGGACTGCACCCACGGCATCAAGGGCTGCACGATGTGCACCCGGGCCTGTCCGCGCTTCCGCTCCTGGGAGGCGGAGATCGACGTCCACCGGGTAGGGCGCGAGCGCACCGAGGAAGAGGTCTACGGCGTCGGCGACGTCGTGCTCGCCCGGGCACTCGACCCCGAGGTCGCCTCGACCGGTCAGGACGGCGGCGTCGTGTCGGCGATTCTGCTCTACGCGCTCGAACACGACCTGATCGACGCCGCACTGGTGAGTGCCACCGCCGGTGACGGGTCGTGGCGAGCCGAGCCAGCGGTGGCGCGCACCCGCGACGACGTGCTCGCGACCGCGGGCTCGCGATACACCTACAGCGCCAACCTCCTCGCCTACCCCGAGGCCATCGAGGGCGGCGCCGAGCGCATCGCACTCGTCGGCATGGGCTGCATGGCCTCGGCGCCGGGCGCGATGCAGGTTCGCAAGTCCGGCAAGATGGCCCGTCGGCTGAGCCTCACCATCGGCCTGCTCTGCTCAAAGACGTTCGATGACCGTATCTTCGAGGAACTCTTCGAGGCGAAGTACGGCCTCAAGCGCGCCGACATCGTCAAGATGAACATCAAGGGCGTCTTCCAGATCTGGACGCGCGACGGCGTACTGCACGAGGTGCCACTGAAGGAGGCCCACGCCTTCACCCGTGAGGGCTGCGTGCAGTGCCCCGACTTCGCCGCCGAGCACGCCGACATCTCGGCGGGCGGCATCGGCGCCTTCGGCGACTGGACGTTACTCATCGTGCGCACGGACCTCGGTCGCATGTTGCTCCAGGGCCTGCTCGATGGGGAGCGCATCGAGGTGCGCCCGGGCGACGACGACCCTGGCGCGGTCGCCCTGTTGCACAAGCTCGCCCAGGTCTCGCGCCGGCGCTGGCCCGAGACGGCCGACCCGAAGCCCCGACGGATCCCGGTGCGCCCCTCGTGACGCGCACCACGTCCACGGTGTTGCTCGTGCGCCACGGTCAGACCCCGACCACGGGGTCGGTGCTCCCCGGTCGTGCGCCGGGACTGCACCTGAGCGACCGCGGTCGCGCCCAGGCCGAGCGGGTCGCCACGCGACTCGCCGAACTCGCGTCGGCGCCCGTCGCCATCTACAGTTCGCCCCTCGAGCGCGCGCGCGAGACCGCCGCGCCGATCGCCCG
>JAJYPU010000133.1 GCA_021795095.1 Actinomycetes bacterium
CCAGACCCACCGTGTCGTAGCGTCCGACCAGCCGGGCGACCTCGAGCTTGGTGCCCACGCCGTCGGCCGAGGCGACGAGCACCGGGTCGTAGTAGCGCTCGCGGTCGAGGTGGAAGAGGCCGCCGAACCCGCCGATGGCCCCGAGCACCCCGGGTCGGTTCGTGCTCGCGACGGTGGCGGCGATCCGGCGCACGGCGTCGTCGCCCGCGTCGATCGAGACCCCGGCCGCCGCGTAGGTCAGCCCGGTCGGCCCAAGGTCGAGGAGCCGGCTCACCAGTGGGCTCGCGACTGGCCGATGGCCACGGGCGTCGGCGCCGGGTAGTTGCCGGTCAAGCAGGCGTCACAGCACGCGTCGCCGACCTCGACTGCGGTGCGCAGGTCCTCCATCGAGATGAAGGCGAGCGAGTCAGCGCCGATGAACTCGCGCATCTCTTCGAGGCTGTGGGTCGCGGCCAGCAGCTCCTCGCGGTTCGGCGTGTCGATGCCGTAGTAACAGGGCCAGACGAAGGGCGGCGAGGAGATCCGCAGGTGCACCTCGAGCGCACCGGCCTCGCGCAGCATGCGCACGAGCGCCCTCGTCGTCGTGCCGCGCACGATCGAGTCATCCACCACCACGAGGCGCTGGCCCTCGATCGTGTCGCGCAGGGGGTTGAGCTTGCGGCGCACGCCCGCGGCGCGCTGGGCCTGGTCGGGCGTGATGAAGGTGCGCCCGATGTAGCGGTTTTTCACGAGCCCGTACCCGAAGGGGATGCCCGACGCCTTGGCGTAGCCCTCGGCGGCGGGGATGCCCGAGTCGGGCACACCCATCACGAGGTCGGCTTCGACGGGCGCGGAGGTGGCGAGGCGCTCGCCCATGCGCCGACGAACGGAGTGCACCTGGTGGCCCATGAGGTAGGCGTCGGGGCGCGCGAAGTAGACGAACTCGAAGATGCAGAGCCGGGTCGGGCCCTCGGCCGGTTCGAGCAACCTCGTCGAGGTCATGCCGCCCTCGGTGATCGTGACCATCTCGCCGGGTTCGACCTCGCGCACGAAGGTCGCCCCGACCACGTCCAGGGCGGGCGTCTCGGAGGCGACCACCCAGCCCTCGGGGGCGTCGGGTTCACCGAGGCGTCCGAGGCAGAGCGGCCGGAACCCGTGGGGGTCACGCACCGCGTGGATAGCACCGGCTTCGAGCACGACCATCGAGAACGCGCCCTCGGCCCGGCGCAGCACGTCGTGCAAGGCCTCGGGCAACGTCGCGCCCTCGAGCACGGCGTGGCCGAGCAGTTCCGCCACGAGGTCTGAGTCCGAAAGCATCGTGGTCAGGTGCAGCCCCGCCGACTCGGCGAGAGCGGCGGTGTTGGTGAGGTTGCCGTTGTGGGCGAGCGCGAAGCCCGACTCGCCGGCCGAGCGGTAGACCGGCTGGGCGGCCGTCCAGTTCGCCGACCCCGAGGTCGAGTAGCGCGTGTGGCCGATCACCATGGACCCGGCGAGTGCGCGCAGGGTGGTGTCGGCGAACACGTGGCTCACGAGACCGTTGTCCTTCACGACCGTGATCTGGTGGTTCTGGAAGGTCGCCATCCCCGCCGACTCCTGGCCGCGGTGCTGGAGCGCGTAGAGCGCGTCGTAGCACGCGTACGCGACATCACGACCGGGCGCGACGACACCGACGACTCCGCACGCTTCCTTCACGATCGGCCCATCCTAAGGGTCTGGGGGAATTGCACGTCCCAGTCTCGCACAGTCTCCCGAAGCCCTCGGGCGTTGTCGCTACGCTTCATGAGTGATCGATTTGCACACGCACTCGACCTATTCCGACGGATCCGACCGACCAGCGGAATTGGCTCGGCGCGCCCGCGAGGTGGGCCTGTCGGCGATCGCCCTCACGGACCACGACAGCACCCTCGGCCACGAGGAGATGGCGCTCGCGTGCGCCGCCGAAGGGGTCGACTACGTGGTCGGGGTCGAGGTCTCGCTTCGCGACAACGAGTTCCCCAAGGTCCGCCCCGGCTCCCCGCCCGCGCCTCGCAACGTGCACGTGCTGGCGTACTTCGTCCCGACCAACCCGGCCCACCCCGTCCAAGCCTGTCTCGCCGAGCTACGCCACGACCGGGACCTGCGCAACGTCGCCCTCGTCGACGCCCTCGTCGAGCGCGGCTTCACCAAACTCGACCTCGCGTACCTGACCGAACTGGCCGGCAACGTCCACTCGATCGGTCGGCCGCACTTCGCGCGCGCGATGTTCGAGCTGCACCCCGAGATCGTCGGGCCGCGCACGGCGACGTCCTGGAACCAGCTCTTCACCGACTGGCTCGGCGACGGGGGGCGCGCCTACATCCCCAAGGCGAGCATGTCCATCGAGTCCTTCATCGAGTCGACCCGCGACTCTGGGGTCGTCGTCTCGATCGCCCACCCGCTCGTCAACTACCTCGACGACGCCCCTCTCTCGAGCGCCGAGCGCACGATGCCCCGGGTGCTCGACTCGCTTCGCGAGCGCGGCGTCGTCGGCATCGAAGCCTACTACGGCAGCAACGACGAGTCGACCCGAGCGCTCATGGTCAGGCTCACGCGCAACGCAGGGCTCATCCCGACGGGCGGCTCGGACTACCACGGCTCCTACAAGCAGGACATCGCCCTAGGGCGAGGCCGCACGGGCGATCTGCACGTGCCCGACCACGTCCTCGAGGAGCTGCGCGCCGCACACGCCGACGCTCTCGTCAACTGAGCCTCGATCGGCCGGGGTGGCGGAGCGACGTGACCGGTGGCGTGCAACCGGGCGCACCGTTTTGACGACGGTGATCACGCCAGGACTCGGTGAACCCGTCGCGACGAGGCGCGTGGCTAGCGCGCGAGTAGGTTGAGCGAACGGTCGAGGTCGTCGATCAGGTCAGACGGGTCCTCGAGCCCGCAGGAGAGTCGCACGAGACCGGGCTGGAGGCCAGCCGCGACGATCTCCTCGTTCGTGAGCACAGCTCCCCACATCGACGCCGGGTGCACCGCGAGGCTCTCAACGCTGCCAAGGCTCGCTGAGAGTTGGAAGAGTTCGAGGCCTTCGATCACGCTCGCCGCCGCGGCGAAACCACCGCGTAACTCAAAGCTGAGGACACCACCGAATCCGCTCATCTGACGCGCGGCTATGTCGTGCGATGGATGCGTGACGAGACCTGGGTAGTGGACGACGGAGACCTCGGCGCGTCGACGGAGGTACTCGGCGACGGCTGCACCAGTGGCGTTATGACGTTCGAGACGAAGGTGGAGCGACCGTATCCCTCGTGTCACGAGCCACGCGTCGAACGGACCCAACACCGCTCCAACCGTGAGCGATATGTTCCAGATCGTCTCGATTAAGGTGCCGGGACCGACGATGACGCCGGCCGAGGCGTCCGAGTGACCAGCGAGATACTTCGTTGCGCTGTGCCAGACGAGGTCGACGCCGAGGTCGATTGGTCGTTGGTTCACCGGTGTCGCGAATGTGTTGTCCGCCAGCGTCACGATGCCGCGCTCGCGCGCAATCGAGGCGACCCCGGCGATATCGGTGATCTCGAGACGCGGGTTACTCGGCGACTCGATGAGCATCAGCCGCGTCGCCGAGGTGCAGGCATTCGCCCACGCGCTCAGGTCGCTCTGGTCCACGAGCGTGTAGTTGACCCCGAGGCGAGTCAGCAGCGTCTGGATGAGGCTCAGTGATCCTCCGTACATACTCCGTTGGGCCACGACGTGATCGCCCGAGCGAACGAGCGCGAGCACCGCCGTGGTGAGCGTTGCCATCCCCGAAGCAAAGACGAGACCTCGCTCGGCGCCCTCGAGCGTCGCCACTGCGTCGCCCAACTCGGCGTGGTTCGGGTTCCCGTGGCGCGTGTAGAAACCCGGCGACGATACCTCGACGGCCGCGCGCGAGAGTTCGGCAGCCGACGGCAGCGCGAACGTGGTCGTTTGGAAGATTGGCGAGGAGATCGGTCGAGCGCCTAGCACCGGACGCTTGGTGTGAATAGCTGCCGTCGCCGGCGCGAGTTCGTGTTCAGACATGCACACAGCATGCCTCACCGTCCAGATAATCACAAGTAATCGCGTCTATTTCCACTATATGCGCACATTTCATGTGTTTCGGGTCACTACAATGCAAGAGTATGTCAACCGTTGGGACCCTCGATACCGCTGACCGCGTGATACTCGATCTCTTGCGACGCGACGGACGAGCCACGGTTGCTGAGATGGCGAACGCGACGGGACTGTCCGCATCGGCCTGTTCGCGACGACTGCACCGACTCGAGGACCAGTCGGTCATCCGTGGCTATCGGGCGATCATCGATCCCACGGCCGACGGCCGTGGTCTCACCGCCTTCGTCGCCGTGCGTCTCGTCCGCCATCAGCGAGAGCACATCCAACGCTTCCAGGATGGTGCACGCAAGATCGACGAGGTCGTCGAATGCCACCACGTCACCGGTAACTTCGACTACCTCCTGCGCGTCGAGGTCCCGAGTCTCGAGGCGTACGAGCACTTCCACGCCGACAAGCTCGCCGCCTTGGCGAACGTCGGCCAGGTCATGACCTACATCTCGATGACCGACTTCACTGACGCCTGACGCAGTCACGGGGTCCCGCCGGTTCCGCGGGACTGGGAGTGACATCGCCGCGCACGTTGCGACGGTGCCGGGACACCGATCACGACGAGCGCCGCCACGTCACGACCGAACACTGGCCGGCGATGTCCTCCGCTCTGGTCGAGTCTGATGGACTGAACACTCGACGTCGCGGCGCTCGAGGTTCGAGATTGGACCTCGAGACAACACGTGCGAGCGGGTCAGCACCACCGCCTCCAGCGGCGATGACCGCGTCGCCATGACGCGCACATTCGCCCTTTCTGCGCACTCGTTGTATCACCGAGGAACCCGGCGACACCACGTCACCACCGAACGTTGGCCGTCAGATTCGACGTCCCACTGCGTTCATCAACCAACTCGCGACGCGAGTCGCGTGGACGGTCGGACAGCGCGCGTCGTCAGGGACGCCGGTCGAGCGCGTCGATCAGTGCGTCGCTGCGCCTTCGCGCGACGAGCTCGACGGCGACGTCGATCGGTCCCACGTGGAACCGCTCGCCACCGGCGACACCGAGCACCTCGGCCGCGACGCCGGCCGCGCGGGCGCGTGCGAGCAGACCCTCGGGATCGCCGGTCGCGACCACGTAGCGGCCCGGGAACTCGCTGAAGAGCTCGGGCGCCTGGACGTCCTCGGCGCGCACCCCGACCGCTGTCGCTGAGGCGATCTCGGCGAGGGCGACGGCGAGCCCGTCGCCCGCGACGTCATGGA
>JAJYPU010000134.1 GCA_021795095.1 Actinomycetes bacterium
GAGGGCGCAGGCGAGGTGGACGACGGTGGTGACCGTGTGGGTGCCGCGCAGCACGGTGAGTCGGGCGTTGGTACCCGACGGGGTCAGGTACAACAGGGTGAGCAGCGTCTCCCAGGAGTCGATGTCGTGGCGGTCGACCTTGGTGATGATGTCGCCCTGTTGGAGGTGGCCGCGCGATTGGCTGGTGCGCGGCACGTTGGTGACCTGGGCGCCACCGCCCTGGGCGCTGGTGCCAGCGATGTTGAGTGTGGCGTGACAGCCGTGCTCGTGGGCGACCATGGCCGCCACCCGGGCGACGAACTCGGCCGAGTACCACTGCTCGTCGGCGGCGAGCACGGCGACCACGTGGCCGGTCGCGTCGATCGCTAAGGCGCCGGGCACACCGTTCAGGTTCTGGTCCGACTGGGTCGCGAGGTAGTTGACGACGCCGTAGGCGCGAAGCGTCGGGTCACCGAGGGTCGTCGTGGACCAGGTGAAACGGGGGCGCTGTGCGGGACCCATGATGACCGGGGAGATCGCGGTGACCGAGGTGTTAGCCGGCAAGGGCGCGAGGACGAGTGGCTTGACGGGTTGGCTCAGTCGCACGATCGAAAAGCCGGTCAACGGGTCCCGGCCGACCCAGGTGACCGGGAAGGTCGCGTGGTCGGGGATCCACCCGGTCAGCAGGGCCGCACGCGGGATCGGGGTGGTCGTGACCGCGAGGTCGCCGGGCAGGGCCATGGCCGCGACCGTCGAGACGTGGCCGGGGGTCGTGATCGTGAGGTCCACCGTTCGCCGAGCACTCGGTCGCACCACGGCGGGCAACTTCTCGACCGAGTAGGAGACGTTCTGGGTCATCGGCTGGGCGACCGGGATCGAGACGTGCGAGGTCGCGAGCGCCGCCGCCGCCCCGGCCACCACAAGCACGAGCACGACGCCCGCGAGTCGTGCACCGCGCGCGCCCACGGGGGCCACGGGGTAGTCCGGGAGCTGGCCGAAATCGGGCAGTTCACTCGGGTGCAGCCAGTTCCGGGCGTCGACGGGAGGGGGTGCTGATCGGCCACGGCCGAGGCGTCGCCGCCCATTCCTCTTTCGTCGTTCCACGCCGGACCAGGCTAGTGACCGGTGGACCCCCGATACCGGTCGGTCCGCCTAGGAACACGGGCTAGTGCGGGTGACGAGTGGTCACCGGATCGTGGCGTATCGCGGTCGCACCCGCCAGTGACGGTCGCCCGGTTCCGGCTGACCTGACGGGGTGGCTCGCGGCGCGAGTCTGGCGCGGTCGTCTTCGACGTCCGGCCGCGCCGGCCACAGAGCTCCATGTGAACCCGTGCGGGGCTGATCGGGTGGCGAGTCGAGAAGAAAAGTCCTGGTTCACTGTGGTGGGCACGCCCCGCGGACCTCAGGTGGGCTCCGCGCGGCGGTGTGACGTGGACGCCGTTGGCCGCCGCGAGCCAACTTCGGCGTGGGGAAGGTCGCTCTAACATCGTCGGAATGGCTCTGGACGTGGCAATGGACATCGGCACCTCGATGAGCCGCGTGGCGACGATGGGCGACGGTGTCGTCTTCAACGAGCCGACCATCGTGGCCATCGACACACGCTCGGGCGAGGTGGTCGAGGTGGGTGCCGGGGCGCTCGACCTCGTCGCGCGCACGAGCCGTCACGTGGTGGCCTTCCGCCCCCTCGCCCAGGGGGCGACCGTCGACTTCGACGTCACGGCGCGGTTGATCTCGGGGCTCTTTGACCGTGTCGGGGTATCCAAGCTCAGTCGCGCGAGGGTCGTCATGAGCGTGCCGTCCTTGGCCACGGCCATCGAGCGGCGGGCCCTGCGTCAGGCCGCCATCCAGGCGGGGGCTCGCGAGGTGAGCCTCATCGAGGCCCCGCTCGCCGCCGCGATCGGGCTCGGCCTACCGGTCCAGGATCCCGTCGGCTCGGCCGTAACCGTGCTCGGCGGCGGCGCCTCGGAGGCGACCCTGCTCTCACTGGGCGGCATCGTGACCAGCGCGACGCGCCGACAGGGCGGTCTGGACATCGACCAGGCGATCGCCTCGATGGTGCGCCACCGCTACGGGGTCGTCATCGCCCCGTCGACGATCGAGCACCTGAAGGTCTCGCTCGGCTCGGCCCTCGCGCGAACCCAGGGCCGTTCGGAGACGGTGGTGGCGCGCACCGTGGACACCGGGGACGTCATTGAGGTCGACGTCGGGGCCGACCTCGTGAACCTCGCGGTGCGCGACGTCGCCCACGCGGTGGTGGCCATGGTCCAAGACTCATTGGCGGGCGCTCCGCCGGACCTCTCCCAGGACGTCAGCGCTCGCGGACTCACCCTCGTGGGTGGCCACGCGAAGCTGAAGGACTTCGCCGAGTTGATCGCCTCGAGCACGGGCGTGGACGTCGTGCTCGCGGACCAGCCCGACCTGGTGATCATCCGCGGCCTGCAACTCTGCTTGGACGAGATGTCCTCGCTGCACGCGCTCTTTCGCGACGCCGACCGTTAGTCCGCGTCGAGCCGGTCGACGGCCGAGCGGACCTGCCAGTCGTGGTCCTCGCGCGCTCGCGCCAGGGCGGCGTCGACCTCGGGTCCCTCGAAGTTCGCCAGCGCCACCACGGCGCGGCGCCGCACCGGGGGCTTGTCCTCGAGCGCGCCGATGATGGTGGCGAGCGCGTCGTCGTTCCCGATGGCCCCGAGCGCGACGACCGCCGCCTCGCGACAGCGCGCGTCGTCGTGGTGAACCGCGACGTCGATCAGTCGCGCGAGGCTGGCGTCGTGGCGTCGCTCGCCGAGCGCGAACGCCGCGCCCTCGACGACGAGCGGGTCGGGGTCCCCGAGCAGGTCGACCACGGCTTCGAGCACGTCGTCACCGCCCCCGCCTTCGGCGATCGCGACGAGGGCTTCGCGCTTGACCGCGCCGTCGTCGTCGGCGAGCCCTCGATGCCACGCCGCGGCGTCGAGCAGGTGTCGTGCGGCGCCAACGCGCACGGCGAGCACCCGTTCGCGCGCCGCGGGCGCGTCGAGCGAGGCGATGATGCGTCGGGCCGAGACCGGGTCGGTGGCGACGCGCGCGCGTACCAACTCGGTAAGTCGCTCCGGTAGCGTTGCGTCATCACGGTCCATGAACCAATTCCACCATCTCCGCGTCACCGGCGTTCAGTCGCGGCCCTCGTCGTGCTCGTCGTGGTGCTCGTCGCGGTCGTGGGCTTGCACGCGTGGACGGTGCCGTACTACGCGATGACCCCGGGGGACGCGACGTCCGTTGGGCCACTGATAGGGGTGAAGGGCCTCACCACCGACACCCACCACGACAAGATCATGCTCACCGACGTCTACCTCCAGCAGCTCACGGCCTGGCAGTGGCTGACGATGCACTTCCAGAGCCACGTCGAGTTCCTCAGCGCCGACCAGCTCGTCGAGCCCGGTGTGCCCACCGACGAGCTCGGCGCCCAGGGATACCTCGAGATGGCGCGCTCCAAGCAGGCGGCCGAGGTGACCGCGCTGCGCGCGCTCGGCTGGCACATCCGCGGCGTCGCCAATGGAGCCGTGGTCGAGGCGGTCATCGCGTCGTCGCCGGCCCGTCGCGCGACCGTGCGCGTGGCCGATCGGATCGTCGCGGTGGACAATCGACCCACGACGTCGTCGTGCGCGGTGGTGCGGGTCCTGCACGACGTCGCGCCGGGCTCGGTGGTGCGTCTCCAACTCCAGCGCGCACACATCGACGCCAAGGGCACCATCACTTATTCGGCCCCCGTCACGGTGCGCGTGACCGCGGGGCCACCCATCTCGGGTGGTGGTGGCTTCTTCTGTTCGGGCGTACGCGGACCGGCGCGTTCGGATATCGGCGTCGTGCTCGAAGACAGCATCAGCTACGCCCTGCCCGCGACATTCACGATCGACACGAACTACATCGGGGGGCCGTCGGCCGGGCTCGCGATGACCCTGTCGCTGATCGACCAGCTCAGTCGGGGGTCGCTCACCGGGGGGACCATGGTCGCCGCGACCGGGACGATCGCGCCCAACGGCCAGGTCGGCGACGTCGGGGGGGTCGCCGAGAAGACGGTGGCCGTCCAGCGCGCCGGCGCGACCGTCTTTTTGGTGCCGAGCGTCGAGGTGGCAACGGCGCGCGGCGCCGCCCAGCCCGGACTGCGGGTGTTCGGCGTACGCACGTTGGCTCAGGCGTTACGGGACCTTCGCCGCCTCGGCGGCGCCCCGCCGGTGCCACTCACACCCCCGAATGGTCGATAGACCGTAATTTGTCGCGCCACGTCGTAGTCTTTGAGGAATGGATGAACGCCGAATCCTCTCCACCACGCGTCAATCGTCGACGGAGATCGTCCGGTCGAACTTTTCGACGATCCGCAAGGGCGGTCTAGACCCGCAAGAGGTACGGCTCCACCTCGAGGCGGTGGCCCGCGAGATGGGTCACCTGGAGCACAAGATCCGCGAGCTCCAAGATCAACTCGCCGAGGCCCTGCGCCGAGCGGCCAACCCGACGATCGACGAGGCGACCCTCGCGAGCGCGCTCGGGACCCAGAGCGCGGCGATTCTGCGCTCCGCGCACGAGGAGGCCGGCCGGGTGACGGCCGAGGCCCAGGAGCGCAGCGCGCAGATCTTCGCCGACGCCCAGCAACGGGGTGCGGCCCACCTGATCGAGGCCCAGGAGCGCGCGACGTCGATCATCAGCGAGGCCGAGGCGACCGCGACCACCATCGACCACGACGCCCGTCTCGGCGCCGAGCGACTGATCGAGTCGGCGAAGCTGAACGCCGGTGTCGTGCTCGACCGCGCCCGCGAACAGGGACGGGCCATCGTCGAGCAGGCGAACGCCGCGCGCAAGACGGTGCTCAACGATTTGGCGGTCAAGCGCAAGGCCCTGCACATCCAGATCGAGCAGCTGCGCGTGGCCCGCGACACGCTCACCGGACACGTGAGTGCCGTTCGCGACCAGCTCGAGGTCATGTTGAACGGCCTCAACAGCAGCGACGAGGCCGCCCGCGCGGCGGCGCTCGACGCGCTGCGACTGCGTCCGGCGCCGCCCGAGCCCACCGAGGAAGAGCTGCTCGCGGGCACCCCGCTTCGCGAGGTGCCCGACGCGGAGGTCACCCTCGTCGAGGTCCCGAGTCCCGCTCCACCACCCGCCCCCACACCACCTCCGGCCCCGCCACTGGCCCCGGCGCCAGGCGACGGCCAAAAGACACGGAACCGTCCAGCGCCCGCGGCGCCCGACGGGACCGTTGAGGCCGAGGACCCAACGGGCACCGACGTCGTCAACGAG
>JAJYPU010000135.1 GCA_021795095.1 Actinomycetes bacterium
CGTCTCCTCCGAGGACAACTGGCGCGTCCACTTCCGCGACACCATGCGCGGCGGCAAGATGCTCAACAACTACCGCATGGCCGAGCTGCACGCGAAGGAGTCCCCCGACCGCGTCCGCGAGCTCGAGCAGTGGGGCGCGCTCTTTGACCGCACCAAGGACGGCCGGATCCTCCAGCGTGACTTCGGTGGCCACCGCTACGCGCGTCTCGCGCACGTGGGCGACCGCACGGGCCTCGAGCTGATCCGTACGCTCCAGCAGAAGGTCGTCTCGATGGGCACCGACGTGTACATGGAGTGCAAAGTCCTCCAGCTCGTGCACGACGAGTCGGGCCGGGTCGCCGGCGCGGTCGCCTACTGGCGCCCGACCGGCGAGTTCGTCACCTTTGCCGCCAAGTCGGTCGTCCTCGCGAGCGGTGGCGTCGGCAAGTCCTGGAAGTTCACCTCGAACTCGTGGGAGAGCACCGGCGACGGCCACGCGATGGCGCTGTGGGCCGGGGCTGAGCTCATCGACATGGAGTGCATCCAGTTCCACCCGACCGGTATGGTCTGGCCCCTCAGTGTCCGCGGCCTGCTCGTGACCGAGGGCGTGCGCGGCGACGGTGGCGTGCTGCGCAACTCCGAGGGTGATCGCTTCATGTTCAACTACGTGGCCGACATGTTCCGTGCCGAGACCGCCGAGACCGAGGAGGAGGGCGACCGCTGGTACGAAGACCACAACGCCGGTCGTCGTCCCCCCGAGCTCCTGCCGCGTGACGAGGTCGCCCGCGCGATCAACACCGAGGTCAAAGCCGGTCGCGGGAGTCCCCACGGCGGCGTCTACCTCGACATCGGCACGCGACGCAGCGCTGAGTACATCCGTCGGCGCCTGCCGTCGATGTACCACCAGTTCATGGAGCTCGCCGGTGTCGACATCACCCGCGAGGCCATGGAGATTGGCCCGACCTGCCACTACATCATGGGTGGCGTCAAGGTCGACGCGGACACCGCAGCGACCAAGGTCGCCGGCCTTTACGCCGCCGGCGAGGTCGCCGGTGGCATGCACGGGGCGAACCGGCTCGGTGGCAACTCACTGTCGGACCTCGTGGTCTTCGGTCGTCGCGCAGGTATGGCGGCCTCAGACTACGTCGAGGGCGGCTCGGGTCCGAGCGGCTTCGACTGGGGCGAGGTCGAATCGGCCGTTTCACGCGCGCTCGCGCCCTTCGAGAACGAGAACGGCGAGAACCCCTACGACATCCAACGCGACCTCCAAGAGATGATGCAGGCCAACGTCGGCATCATCCGCACCGGCGACGAGATCGAGTTCGCCATCAACGAGCTCGAGACCTTCACCGAACGGGTGAAGAACATCTCGGTCAAGGGTGGTCGGGCCTACAACCCGGGCTGGAACCTCGCCACCGACCTGCCGAGCATGCTCACCGTCTCCAAGTGCACGTCGCGCGGCGCGCGCGATCGCAAGGAGTCGCGCGGTGGGCACACCCGTGAGGACTTCCCCAAGGCCAGCGCCGAGTACGGCACCTTCAACCTGGCGCACACCATCGCGGGCGGAGCCTGGGATGGCGAGATCACAACCGAGCGCTCGCCGCTCCTGACCATGCCCGAAGAATTGAAAGCGCTGCTCGAGGAGGGGAAGTAATGGCTGAGGTAACGATGCGAGTCTGGCGCGGTGACGCCAGCGGTGGGAACTTCGAGGACTACACGGTCGCCCAGAACGAGGGTGAAGTGGTCCTCGACGTGATCCACCGCATCCAGGCGACCGAGGCCCCCGACCTGGCGTGCCGGTGGAACTGCAAGGCCGGCAAGTGCGGCAGCTGCGCCGCAGAGATCAACGGCAAGCCCCGCCTGATGTGCATGACCCGCATGGACGACCTGCCCGAGGGGACGGTGACGGTCACGCCGATGAAGACGTTCCCAATCATCCGTGACCTGGTGACTGACGTCTCGTTCAACTTCGCGATGGCCGAGCGGGTCCCCGCGCTGTTGCCACCCCCGATGCCCGAGGACGGCTACCGCATGTTCCAAGAGGACGTCGAGCGCGGCCAGGAGTTCCGCAAGTGCATCGAGTGCTTCATGTGCCAGGACGTCTGCCACGTGATCCGCGACCACGAGGAGAACAAGCAGTACTACGCCGGACCGCGGTTCTTCATCCGCTACGCCGAGCTCGAGATGCACCCGCTCGACCAGAACGACCGTCGTGAGTACGTGCGTGAGGAGATGGGGCTCGGCTACTGCAACATCACCAAGTGCTGCACCGAGGTCTGCCCCGAGCACATCAAGATCACCGACAACGCGATCATCCCGTTGAAGGAACGCGTCGTGGACGCGCACTACGACCCGGTCGCGTGGCTCGGGCGAAAGATCGGCCGACGCACGAAGCGCACGGCGACCGAGGCGGGCGTCCAGCCCGCTCCGTAATCGTGGTCGAGTTCGCCGGCGACGAGTGGTTCGCGACCCTGAACGAGTCGCTCGTCGCCGCAGGACCCGTCCCGATGATCGAGTCGCTGCGGCGGATCGTCATCCACCTGATCGACGCGCCCAACCGAGCGCCACACGCCTTCACGCTCACGCTCGAGCCCTCGGGCGCGAGCGTAACCGCTGGTGACCACCTCGCTGCCGACGCCGTCATGCGCATCGACTTCGCTGACGCCGCACGGCTCTACCGCGGCGACCTCGACAGCGCCACGGCGCTTCGCGAGGGTCGCATCAAGGTCCGCGGCGACGTCAGCGTCGTCGTCGCGCTGCTCGACTGGCTGCTCCACGCCCGAGGACCGGCCGCGTGAGCGACCTGCCGCTATTCGAAGACGACCTCGCCGAGCCTGGCGTGCTCGAGGCTTCGATGCTGCACCGCCGACCGCGGGTCCACCCCGCCGTCGTGCTCTGCTTCTTCAACGACCTGCTTAACCGGCTCGCCGACGAGGGGGTACTCACCCCGCTCTACACACTGCGCAGCGAGATCGGCACCAACCCCGTCTACGAGCTCAACACCCCGAGCGGTCCGGTCGCGGTCGTGCACCCCGGGATGGGCGGTCCCCTCGCCGCGGCCGTCGTCGAGGAGCTCGCGGCGCTCGGGATGACCTCGGTGGTTGCCTGTGGCGGTGCCGGCGCCCTCGTCGACGACCTCGATCGCGGTGCGATCATGGTCGTCGACTCGGCCCTGCGTGACGAGGGCACGAGCTTCCACTACGCACCGCCATCGCGGGTCATCGAGGCCGACCCGGACGGCGTCGCGGCGCTCGTCGGCGTGCTCAACGCCCGGCGGGTCGCCCACCGCGTGGGCCGCACCTGGACGACCGACGCGATCTTTCGCGAGGCGCGCAGTCGCGTCGAACGTCGCGTCGCCGAAGGCTGTTCGATGGTCGACATGGAGTCGGCCGCCTTTATCGCCGTCGCGCGCTACCGCCACGTGCGCTTCGCCCAACTGCTCTACGCCGGGGACTCACTCGTGGGCGAGTGGGACCACCGGTCGTGGCTACGTGCCGGCGAGGTTCGCGAGCAGCTCTTCTATCTCGCCGCCGAGGGCGCTCGCCGCCTCCTCGAGACCTGAGCCTCGCCTCCGCGTACAACGAAATCTCACCACCTCGATACCGAGACCACCCACGGCGACGATTCACGCAAAGACGCCACCCACGTGACGATTCGCTACCGATAGCGTCGGACCATGGACCCGTCCACTCCGATCGATCGACGAACGATGCTGCGTCGCGGGCTCCAGGTGGGTGGCGTCGTGGCCGGGGCGGCCCTTATCGCCGTGGCGCTCGAGGACAACCGCCACCACACCGTCTCGTCGTCGACCACGACCTCGACGTCCACGACGTCGACCACGCTCGGACCGGCCACGACGTCGGATTGGACCGCGCTCGCGGCGTCACTGACCGGTTCGCTGATCCTTCCTTCGGACAGCGCCTACCCCGCCGACACTCTGCTCTACAACGAGAAGTTCGTGGGTCTGCACCCCCAGGCGATCGCCTACTGCGCGAGCGCCGACGACGTCGCGCGCTGCGTCGACTTCACGACCGCGCACGACATCGCACTCGCCGCCCGATCGGGTGGCCACAGTTACGGTGGCTACTCGAGCTGTCCGGGGCTCGTCATCGACGTGAGCCGGCTCTCGTCGATCGTGGTCGATGAGCGGACGAACACCGCCACCGTGGGGGCCGGCGCGAAGCTCATCGACGTCTACAACGCCGTCGCGAGCCACGGCCTGCTCCTACCGAGCGGCTCGTGCCCGACCGTCGGGATCGCGGGGATCACGCTCGGCGGGGGTATCGGTGTCCTCGGCCGCAAGTACGGGCTCACCTCGGACAACCTCCAATCGCTCCGTCTCGTGACCAGTGACGCGAGCGCGGTGACGGCGAGCGACGTGGACCACGCCGACCTGCTGTGGGCCTCACGGGGCGGGGGCGGGGGCAACTACGGCGTCGCGACGTCCTTCTCATTCACCCTGCACCCGGTCCCCGAGCTCACGCTGTTCACGCTGCAGTACCCGTGGCCGGCCGCGGCCGCCATGCTCGAGGCGTGGCAGCACTGGACCGCCACGGCGCCCGACGAGCTCTGGTCGAACTGCCAGCTCCTCACCCAGGGCTCCTACGGCTTCCTCGCCCAGACCAGTGGCGTGTTCTGCGGGTCCCCCTCCGCACTCTCGGGGCTGATCACGGTATTCGAGCGCGCCATCGGTTCGGCCCCGTCCTACCGGTTCGTCGGCTCGCGGGCGTACATCGACGCGATGGCCATCGAGGCCGGCTGCGCGGGGCTCACCATCGCCGCCTGTCATCTCGCCACCGAGAGCCCCGGCGGCACGCTGTCACGCTCGGCCTACTCGGCCAAGTCGAGCTACGTCGACCAGCCCATGGCCGGCGCACAGGTCGCCGCCATCGTCGCCGCGGTCGAACACCTCCACGCGAGCGCACCGACCGTCGGCGGTGGCCTGGCCTTCGACGCCTACGGGGGCGCGATCAATCGCGTGGCACCCGAAGCGACCGCCTTCGTGCATCGCGACAAGCTGGCTTGTATCCAGGCGACGTACTCGTGGTCGAGCGCCACACCAGCGAGCGAGATTGACGCGGGCGCGCAGTGGCTGACCTGGCTCGGCGTGAACGTCTTTGACCCGCGCACCGGCGCCTACCAGAACTACATCGACCCCACGCTCGCCAACTGGGCGAACGCGTACTACGGCACCAACCTTGGGCGTCTGGAGGCCGTGAAGAAGACCTATGACCCCGAGATCGG
>JAJYPU010000136.1 GCA_021795095.1 Actinomycetes bacterium
TAGCGCGACCTAGCGGGAGTTTCCGGGATAACTGACTTTCGAGCCTGATCGGGGCCCGGCGGAAGTCCTGCGAATATTCGTGTGACCAGCAAAATTGTTGTTGCAGCATCCCCGCGTTGGGGCCGCGAATGTAGTATTACCTATATATGCCCTCAATCATCGGCAAGAAGCAGGCCGGAAAGACTTACTACTACCTGGTCGAATCGGCCCGGGTGAACGGCAAACCTCGGATCGTGTCACAGAAGTACCTCGGCAGCGCCGAAGAGGTGATGACCCGCCTGGGCGAGGGCTCCCCGGGCGATCCCACCGGCTCCGAGCACCGATCCTTCGGTGACCTCGCCGCCGTCTGGGGCGTGCTGGATCGTCTCGGAGTAATCAGCATCATCGACGAGGTCCTTGGCGAACGTCGTAGCGACACCCAGGTGTCGGTGGGCACCTACATCGCGCTGGCCACGCTCAACCGGGTCGTGGCCCCGTGCTCGAAGCTGGCCTTCTCCGAGTGGTGGGCGAGCACCGCCGGGGATCGACTGGTGCGTCTCAGCGTGGCCGCCCGTGATCACCGTCGGTTCTGGGACGCGATGGACGCGATCTCACCGCAGCAACTCACCCAGATCGAACGACGCTTGAGCACGGTCATGGTCGACCAGTTCGGCCTCGATCTCTCGGGCCTGGTGCTCGACATGACCAACTTCGCCACCTACATCGATTCGGACAACCTTCGTTCTCCGATCGCCCAGCGCGGACACGCCAAGCAGAAGCGCAACGACCTTCGCCTCGTCGGCCTCGGGTTAGTCGTCAGCACCGACGGCGCGGTGCCGCTGCTGAGTCACGCCTACCCCGGCAACCGTCACGACGCCACGCAGTTCGCCGGCGTGCTCGACGAGTTGATCACCCGCTGGGGCGCACTGGCCGCTACCACCGACCAGCTCACCCTCGTCTACGACGCCGGTCAGGACTCCGAGGCCAACCAGCACGCCGTGGCGCTAAGCCCGCTGCACTTCGTGGGCTCTCTGCCCCCATCCCAGCACCGCGAACTGCTCGAGGTTCCCCGTCGACGCTACCGGGTCGTTGACCCCGAACGCTTTCCCGGACTGCGCGCGTTCGAGGCGAGGGTGGCGGCCCTCGGGGGCGACTACCGCGTGGTCGTCACCCACTCGGACAGCCTGCACGCGAAGCAGCGTCGTGGGTTCGACCAGACCCTCGCCAAGGCCACCGGACAACTGGGCGAGCTGGCCGAGCGCCTCGCGCGCGGAAGGACCCGCAAGGATCGCCCCGGGGTCGAGGCCGAGATCGCGCGCATCACCCGGCCTCGCTGGGTGGGCCGCGTCGTCACCTGGACCCTCACGGGCACCGGCCCAAAGGACTTCGCGCTCAGCTTCGCGATCGACGACGAGGCTCGCCGCCAACTCGAGGACGAACGCTTCGGCAAGCGGATTCTCTTCAGTGACCGCGAGGACTGGAGCGTGGCTGACGTGGTGGGGGCCTATCGTTCCCAGCACCACGTCGAGTCCGACTTTCGCCAGATGAAGGACCGCCAGGTGGTCTCCTTCTCGCCGATGTTCCACTGGACCGACTCGAAGGTCCGCGTGCACGTGTTCTACTGCGTGCTCGCGCTGGCGGTCGCGAAATTGATGGCCCGAGAGGTGCGCCGGTCGGGCCTGGACATGAGCGTGCGCGAGATGCTCGCCACCCTCGCGGGGATCCAAGAGACCGTCTTGTTCTACAAGGGAGACCGTGGCCGACCCCGGGCCCGGCGGCTGCTCACCGAGATGGACCCCACCCAGCAGCGCCTCTACGACCTATTCGGCCTTCAGGCCTACGCCCCGAAGCGCTGAGTTAGGTAATACAACCAGTCTCGACGAATACAACTCCTGACCAGTCAGGATGGGGAGCAGCAAACGGATATCCCGGAAACTCCCGCTAGGGACGAGATTCACGGACTTCTCGCACGACACCGGATCGCCCCGGGTACGCCGAATCGCTGCTTCGGTACCTCGACCGACTGGGCCGAGCCCGATGGTGACCCTCACGCGACCCCGGCCGCTCGTTCGTGACCGGCCAGCCCCGCCACCCGTGCCACGACCTCGAACTACGCCGCGCACGCCCCCTAACATCGACTCGTGGCCGATCTCCTCGCACTCGACTTTGAACTCGGCCCGGACCTGGAACGTGCACTGCGCGACTGCGTCGAGGACGCCACCGCATTCTGCGTCCTCGACCAACGCCTGAGCGCCCGCCAACGTCTGGAACAACTCAGCGCGCTGGGCGCGACGGTGTGCTGGGGTCCCGACGGCCGAACCAGGTTGAGCACTGGTCGTGCCGTCGACGATGAGATCGGACTAGTCATGTTGACCTCGGGGTCGAGTGGACCACCTAAGGCCGCCGAGATCACGTGGGCGGCGCTGCGCGCGAGCGCCCATATCACCCAGGCCACGCTTCGCCACGGGTCTGACCCGGTGTGGTTCCCCGTCCTACCCGCCAACCACATTGGTGGGCTCGCCGTGCTCCTGCGGGCGATACTCGACGACGCCTCCCTGACCTGGGGTGATCCGACCGACTTCCACGGTGCGCTCGCCCGAGGAGCGACGCACGTCTCGGTGGTGCGAACCCATCTCGCGCGCCACGACTTAAGCGGGTTCGAGGTGGTCTTGCTGGGTGGTGCACGCCCGCCGTCGCTCACGGAGGCGAACGTGATCACCACGTGGGGCATGACCGAGACCGGCTCGGGCGTCGTCTATAACACCGAAGCGTTGCCCGGCGTCGAACTGGCCAGTGTCGACGGAGAGATCATCGTACGATCGCCGACACTCTTTCGTTCGTACCGTTCCATGGACCGCCCGCGGATCGTCGGTCCCGACGGTGCTGACGACTGGTTCCCGACCGGGGACGGTGGGACCGTCATCGACGGGCACCTCGCCGTACGCGGACGACTCGCCTACGTGATCAACACTGGTGGTGAGAAGGTGTGGCCTGAGGACCTCGAGAGCGCCCTCGCGAGTCTCGACCACATCCGTGACGTCGCCGTCACGGGGATCGACGACCCCCAGTGGGGCCAACGCGTAGTAGCCCTTGTGGTCAGCGACGGCGAACACGTGGACGATGAGATCCGCGGCGTCGCCGCCGAACGGATCGGGCCCTGGGCCAAGCCCAAGGAGATCCGTTACGTCACTGCCATCCCGAGGACGGGCAACGGCAAGATACGTCGCAGCGACCTGCCCTACCTGCAGTGACGGTCAGCTGACGCCGCCCGAAGGTTTCGTCGTGGTCCCGCCGTCGACCACGAATGTCTGGCCGGTCACCCAGGACGAGTCCTCGCTAACCAGGGTCACCGCGAGTGACGCGACGTCCTCGGGTTCGCCGATGCGTCCGAGGGGGATATTGGCCGCCACGGCGGGCTCGTGCTCTTCCCAGAGTCCGCGGGCGAATGCGGTGCGGACCAGCCCCGGCGCGATCGCGTTCACGCGGACGTTGGGCGCGAGTTCCCACGCGAACTGCTTCGTGAGCTGGATGACGGCCGCCTTGGTCACGTTGTACCAGCCGATCCCCGGCTCGACCGAGAGTCCCCCGATCGAGGCAACGTTGAGCACGACGCCGCCGTGCTCGCGCATCCACGCGTACCACGCCGCTGACACGTGGGTGACGATCGCGGCCTGATTGACTTCGTAGGTTTTGGCCATCCTCGCGTCGTCGATGTCCACGAGTGGCCCGAAGTATGGATTGGTGGCCGCGTTGTTCACGAGGACGTCCAGCGAACCACAGGTCGCCACCGCCCACGCTGCGAGGTCGATTGCGCTCTCGCGCGACCCCGCGTGCGACGTGCGGATGAAGACCCGCGACTCGTCGGGGAACGTCGCTCGCGCCGATTCGAGCTCATCGAGGTGGCGCGCCGTGATCACCACGCGGGCGCCCTCGTTCGCGCACGCTCGCGCAATCGCCAGTCCGATACCGCGACTCGCCCCCGTCACGAGGACGACGCGGTCCTCCAGTCGACCAGTCTCGCGCGGCACCGCTTTAGCGCGAAGGCGACGAGCCGCGTCGGGCGACCGCGTCCATCGCTACCGCGACCAACAGCACGAGGGCCGTGGCGATGTACTGCGTCGCCGCGCTCATACTGATCAGCGCCATACCGTTATAGATCGTCGCGATCACCAGTCCACCGATGACCGCGTGGATCATCTTGCCTCGCCCACCGAACAGGCTGGTTCCGCCGATGACTGCTGACGCCACCGCGAGTAGGACGAGGTTGGGGTCGACGTTGTCCGAGATCCCACCCAGGCGCGACGCGTAGATCAGACCGGCGACTCCCGCGGTAAAACCTGTGAATACGAAGGCGAGCAGTCGATATCGATTGACGTTCACGCCCGCGCGTCGGGCCGCCTCGGAATTGCCACCGATCGCGTAGATGTAACGCCCCACCCTCGTGCGCGTCAGGATGAAACTCCCGGCGGCGAGCATTGCGATGTCGACGGGGATTGCGTAGGGCATACCCTCCAACACAATGAAGGTGCCACGATTCCGATTGAAGATCATGACCAGCACCAAGCCCGCGACGATGAGCGACACGGCTTTGGCGATCGTAACGAAATGAGGCACCGAATCGAGTCCGCTCGTACGACGCGACTGGTCTCGCCGCACGATGAGGTAGATCAGTACTGCCAGACACGCGAGGACGAAGATCCACGTCCACAATGGCGAGAGATTCGCGTTGACGAGGTCGTAGAGGACCTTCTCCTGCACCGGGATGGTCCCACCCGTCCCCTGACGGTCGACGAAGAAGATGAGCACGCCCTCCCACCCGAGCAGACCGGCCAAGGTGACAATGAAGGAGGGCAGACGCAGCTTGATGATAATGAAGCCCTGCAACGTGCCGATGGTCGTGGTGACGAGTATCGCGAGCGGTAGTGCGGCGAACCACGGCCAGTGGAATTGATTGTCGAGCAGGATCACCGCCGTCGTGGCACCGAGTGCGCTCACGAAACCGACGGAGAGGTCAATCTCACCGAGCAGGAGCAGCCAGATCTCGGCCATCGCCAGCAGGATGAAGATCGTCGCCTGGACGAAGAGGTTGGTCAGGTTCCCCGAAGAGAGAAAGACGCTGTTGCGTATCTGGAAGTAGATGACCAGGACGATGAGCCCGAGGAGAAT
>JAJYPU010000137.1 GCA_021795095.1 Actinomycetes bacterium
GGGGAGAGGGCGGTTCGCGCGGCCGCGCGCGTCGGGCGCGCGACGAATCGCCACGCGGCGGCGCCGGCGACCGTCGCGAGACAGGCGAGGATGATCACGAGGCCGATACCGTGGCGGGCGTCGGTGCCGGTCGCCAGGGCGTGCACGAGGGCGATGGCGTAGGCGAGCCAACTGAACCAGTGGATGAAACGCCAACTGGCGTTCGCGATGCGGGCCTTCAGCAGGCTCGAGGCCCACACGGCCACCATGAGGTCCAACGCGATCGCGCCCAGGGCGACCGGCAGCCGTTTGTAGGGCGAGATGAAGGGCACGACGACCGCGAGCGGGCCCGTGGCGACGTAACTGTCGATGACAGTGGTGACGATGTGGATCGCGAGGAACACGATGGCGACCGATGCGATCGTGCGGTGCAGTTCGTTGAGCTCGAAGCGACCAACGGTCGTGCCGCCCACGCGGTTCGCGACCAGTGTGCCCAGCGATACCACGAGCGTGAACAGGACCAGGGTGACCAGACCGGTGGCCCGGGTGGTGTACCACAGGTAGGGCGAGGTCAGGGCGATCACGACGACTCCTCCTCGGCGGGCCAACCTCCGACGAACTCCACGGTACCGTCGCGCCGCACGAGTCGTCCGGACCAGCCCGCCTGGGCGATCCGGTACGGGGCGTCCTCGCCCCAGAGCAGGGCGGCGGTGGCGAAGGCGTTGGCGATCACGCACCGGTCGGCCGCGACGGTCGCGGTGGCGTAGGGGCCGTCGGCGACGAGACCCGTGCGCGGGTCGATGATGTGGTTCACGAGTCGGCCACCGACGCGCCAGACGCGCGTCGCGATCGAGGACGTCGCGACACCGCCACCGTTGACCCGCACGCGCGGCTCGTCACCGGTGATCGTGAGCCGGTCGGCGACGCCGATCACCCAGGGGCCGTCCGGCCCGGTACCTCGTACCGCGACGTCACCGCCGATCTCGACGACGACGCCACCGCGCGCGCCGACTTCGTCGGCGACCAGGTCGGCGGCGAGAGCCTTGGCGCTCGCGCCGAGGTCGAGCTGGCAACCGGGGGCGAGGCGCACCGTGCGCGCGTGCCGATCAACGTCGAGCGCGGCGATGCCCGGCGCGCCCTCGACGAGGGGCTCGACGAGGTCGATTCGTTCGCGAATGAGGTCGTAGTCGCGGTCGTAACCCCACGCGAGGAGGGCCGCCAAAACGGTCGGGTCACATAATCCATCGGTCGCCGCGAAGGCCGCGACGGCTGCGTCGAGCGCCTCGAGCAGGGTCGTCGACGCCGTCACGGTCTCGCCGGCGCTCGCGTTGAGCCGCGACAGCTCGCTGTCGGCGCGGAACCGGTTGCAGGCGGCGTCAATCTCGTCGATCACGCGCCAGAGGCACGCGGTGGCGAATGACGCGTCAGCGGGCCGCTCGGTGGTGAGGGTCCCCGTCAGGCCCCAGGTGGCGAACTGCATCGATCAGTAGCACACCGTGGAGCCCGATGGCGTGGTGTAGCAGGCCGTCGTCGTTGTCACGGGGGCCGTGGTCGGCGGCGTGTAGACCGTGCCGGGCGTCTGGGTCACGGCCGACGACGGCTGGGTCGTCGTGGTCGTGGGCGAGGACGTCGTGGCCGGTTGCGGGGCGACCACGGGCTTGGCCGTACTCGCGGCGTACCCGACGAACGCGCCCGACGCGACGCCCGAGCCGATGAGGACGGTCTGGGTCATCGTGCGGACCCGGGCGAAGCGGCGGTCACGTTGTTGGGGGGTGCGAGGGTAGGTGCGCATGGGGATTTCCTTTAGAGAAAGTCTGACACCCGCCGCTAAGCGAGGTGGGAGCGCTAGGTAAGAAACTCGTCAAAATCAGTCGGTGGCGTCGGCCTCGACGGTCGGCAGGACGATAGTGAAGCGCGCACCGCCTAGTTCAGGGTCCTCGTCGACGCGTACGGTGCCGCGGAACTCGTCGACGACCTGGGCGACGATGGAGAGCCCGAGACCCGATCCGGGCAGCGATCGGGCCGAGGCCGAGCGCCAGAACCGGTCGAAGACGTGGGGGCGTTCGTGCGCGGCGATCCCGGGACCCGTGTCCGCGACGGTGACGACCCCGTCGTTGGATCGTACCACGATACGACCGCCCTCGGGCGTGAACTTGACGGCGTTGGTCAAGAGGTTGCTGATCGCCCGCACGAGTCGGTCGTGTCGACCCATGACCACGGACTCGGTGACGTCGACGTCGATGGCGATGTCTTTGATGCGCGCGTAGGTGCGCGCGGTGTCCACGCACTCGTCCACGCACTCGTCGAGGCGCAGGCGCTCCACGTGGCCCTCGCTGCGATCGCCGCGCGACAGTTCGCCGAGGTCGGTCACGAGCGCCGCGAGCTCGTCCACCTGGGTGACCATGTCGTCGGTGAGCTGGCGAAGGTCGTCGGGCGCGAGCTCGTTGGCTCGCGAGAGCACCTGGGCGTTGGTGCGAAGGCTCGTGAGCGGCGTGCGCAGCTCGTGGCTGGCGTCGGCGACGAGTTGACGCTGCAGGTCCTCGCTGGACTGCACCGAGTTCATCAGCCGGTTGAAGACCCGTCGGAGCCGTCCGAGCTCGTCGGGCCCTCCCTCGTCGATACGCCGCGAGGTGTCGCTCGTCTCGGCGACCTCCTCGATCTCGTTGGTGACCGTCTCGAGCGGGCGCAGCGCCGCGCGCGCGATGAGTAGACCGAGCACGAGGGCGAGCAGCAGGCCGCCGGCGGCGACCGCGAGCAGCGTGCTCGCCAGGTGGCGCAGCTCGCCGACCTGGCCACTGATGTTGACGACGAACAGTTCGGCCGAGGTGGTCGAGACCGTGCACAGGCCGGTCTGACAGGTGACCACCGACTTGGCGGGCAACGGCACGATGAGCTCGCGATAGGACTCACCACCGAAGGTGACCGTGCGCAGGGTCTGGCCGGCGTGACCGCGCGCGATGGCGAGGATCGTGGCGTCGATGGGGACGTTCGAGGTGGGGATCGTCGTGCCGCCGGCCAGGACTAGCTCGAAGTAGGCCCCGGTCACGCGGCTCTCGTCGCCGACGGTGTGAGACGTGGGGGACTGCGCCGCCTGGATCAACGACTCATCCACGGAGCGCAGCAGGGCGTCACGGGTCGTGAGGAACGACGCCAGACTGGCCAGGATGACGGCGATCGCCGCCACGCCGACCGTGGCACTGATGACCCGGAAGCGGAAGGTCACGAGGTCCGCAAGGCGTACCCAACCCCACGAATCGTCTGGATCAGGCGGGGCTCTGACGCCTCTTCGAGCTTGCGACGCAGGTAGCCGATATACACCGCGAGCGAGTTCGTGCCCGAATCGAAGTTGTAGCCCCAGACGAGGTCGAGGATCTGGTCACGGGTGAGCACCTGGCGGGGGTGTTGGAGGAAGAGCTCCAACAGGTCGAACTCGATCTTGGTCAACTCGATCCGGCGGTCACCCCGGTAGACCTCGCGGGTGTTGGGGTTGAGCGTGAGGTCCTCGAAGCGCAGCACGCTCACCTCACCGTCGCTCACGCTGTGCCGGCGCAGTAGCGCCCGCAGGCGCGCGAGCAGCTCGGCGAGGTCGAAGGGCTTGACCAGGTAGTCGTCGGCGCCGACGTCCAAACCCGCGACCCGGTCGTTGACCGCGTCGCGGGCGGTCAGCATCAGTATCGGGGTCGCGTCACCCGCGCGGCGGATGCGCCGGCAGACCTCCAGTCCGTCGATGTCGGGTAGTTGCAGGTCGAGCACGATCGCGTCGGGGGCTCGGAGCTGAATCGATTTGAGGGCCGAGCCGCCGTCCTCGAAGAGGCCGACCTCGTAGGTTTCCATGCGCAACGCCCGCCCGAGCGCAGTCCGGATGGCGCCGTCGTCGTCGACAATCGCGATATACGAACTGGGGCTGGGGGCCGTCGTCACGTCGCCTTCTTTCACCGGTAGGGCCAGGCTCTAGTGTGGCTGGTTGGTATTAACCGACTGCGTTGATTCGTTAAGAATTCACGAAGACTCGTTTGTACTGTAGTGGCGGGTAGTTCAATCGGCAGAACAGCGGACTTTGGATCCGAAGGTTGGAGGTTCGAGCCCTCCCCCGCCAGCCACCGAGAATTTAAGGCCGCGGGCAGAGCCGCTCGAGGAGCGCGGCCAACTCGAGCGGGGCGTCGCCCTGTATCGAGTGGCCGGCGTCGGCGACGTGCACGACGGTCGCGTCGGGTCGACGGCGGCGCAGTTCGGACTCGTCCTCGTCGTCAACGACCGACCCCGACGCCATCCCACGGATCAGGGTGAGTGGAGCGCGAATCGCGCCGAGGAGGTCCCAGAGGTCGGCGGCGTCGGGCTCGCCGGCGTCAATCGACGGGTGCTGCTGGTGGCGCCAGACCCACGAGCCGTCGGGCCGCTGGATGGCGTTGTGCAAGATCCCGCGCCGCAGCGACGAGACCGATCGCGTCGGATTGAAGCGAACGGTGCGCTCGAGCAGTGAGTCGAAGTCGTCGAAGGTCTTCGGCCCGTTCACGAAGTCGGTGATGTGGTGCGCTTTGGTCGCGTTCACGCCAGGGGTGATGTCAATCAGTACCAAGGACGAGACGAGGTCGGGACGCGTAGCGGCGAGCACGATGGCGGTGAGCCCACCCAGGGACATGCCGACGATGGGCAACGGGGGTGTGGTCACCTGGGAGAGGGCCGTCGCGACATCGTTCGCGTGACTGCGAAAGGCGGCGGACCCGGCGGGGCTGGCGTCGGAGTGGCCGTGACCGGGCAGGTCGATCGCCACGAGGGGCCGCTGCATCGCGAGGGCCACCGTGTCGAACGTGTGCGCGTTCTGTGCGCCACCGTGCACCAGGACGAGTTCGGGGGACGCGTCACCCCAGCGCAGCCCGCTCACCTGTCGCAGTCCGTCGACGGCGACGAAGAACCGCTGGACGGCCGGGATGGGAACCTCCAGGCCCCACTCCGCGAGGTTCTCGTGGAAGTACGCGAACTCGTTGTAGTCGTAGCTACCCACCACCGGCATCGTAGAAGACGCCGGTGGTGGGTAGCTACACCTCGGCTGACTCGGCGGCCGGTTGGACTTCGTCGCTCTGGGCCGCGCGCTGCTCGGCGACCT
>JAJYPU010000138.1 GCA_021795095.1 Actinomycetes bacterium
CTCGCTCCTCCCGAGCGCGACCAGGTCCGCGAGTTCGGCGTTGGAGAGATGGCCGAGCCACGCCTCACCGCCGCCGACGACGGCCTCGGCGAGATCTCGCTTCTTCTCGATGAGCTCACTGATCCGGTCCTCGAGAGTGCCCTCGGCGATGAGGCGATGGACCTGGACCGGACGATCCTGTCCGATGCGGTGCGCCCGGTCCGTGGCTTGGTCTTCGGTGGCCGGGTTCCACCACCGGTCGTAGTGGATGACGTGGGTAGCGCGCGTGAGATTGAGCCCGACCCCACCGGCCTTCAACGACAACAGGAACACGGGGACCCGACCAGCCTGGAAGTCGTCGACCATTTCACTGCGGCGCTTGGCCGCCACCTTCCCGTGCAAGAAGAGCGTCGCCACACCGAGGTCCGCCAATCGCGCCTCGATCAGTGACAGGCACTGGACGAACTGGCTGAAGACGAGCACCGAATCACCCTCGTCGATGATGACCGGTACCAGCTCCTCGAGCGCGGCGAGCTTGCCCGAACGCCCCGCCAACGGACCGGCCTGGTGCAGGTATTGCGCGGGGTGGTTGCAGATCTGCTTGAGCGCGGTCAGAAGTCGCAACACGAGCGCCTGACGCTCGATACCATCCTTCTCCTCGATCGTGTGCATGGCTTCGCGAACTTCTGCTTCGTAGAGCTGGACCTGCTCGGCGCTGAGTGCCACGGGGACGTCACTCAGCGTTCGTGCCGGCAGGTCGGGCGCGATCTCGGGGTCGGTCTTGCGACGTCGCAGCAGGAACGGACGCACCGTGCGAGCCAACCGGTCGGTGACAACGGGATCGCGGTAGCGCTCGATGGGCGTCGCGACGTGACGTACGAACCGGTCGAGTGGACCGAGTAGCCCCGGTGTCGTCCAGTCGAGGATGGCCCACAGATCCGAGAGTCGATTCTCCACTGGCGTGCCGGTGAGCGCGAGTCGCGCGGGCGCCGTGATGCGGCGAAGGGCTCGCGCGGTCGCACTGGCGGGGTTCTTCGCGTGCTGAGCCTCGTCGGCGACGACGAGTGAGAACCCGATGCCGTCAAGCACCACCGCCTCGCGGCGCGCAACACCGTAACTGGTGATGACGATCTCGCCGGCTTCTAGGTCATTCAGGCTGCGATCGGCGCCGTGGTAGCGACGTACCGGCACGCCGGGGGCGAAGCGGTGGATCTCGCGCTCCCAGTTGCCGAGTAATGACGTTGGACAGATCACGAGCGTCATCGCACCGCTCGGGACGTATCGCGCGACGTGGAGGGCGATCACCTGGAGGGTCTTACCCAGTCCCATATCGTCGGCAAGACAGCCACCGAGTCCGGTCGTGGTCATGTGGGCGAGCCACGCCACGCCACGCCGCTGATAGGGGCGCAGCTCCGCGTTGAGTCCGGTGAGGTCGAGGGCGTCGTCATTCGCGCCGCCGTCCATCGCCAACAGGCGTGTCGAGAGATCGGCGAGCGCCCCTTCGCTCACGACGTCGACTCGTTCCCCGGCGAGCTCGATCGAACCCGAGAGCGCCGCCGCGAGTGCCTCGATCGCCGAGAGCCGGTGCTCGCGGCGCGATCGCAGACGACTGAGAAGATCGGGGTCGGCGACAACGTATTTGCCGCGCAGTCGCACGAGCCCGCGCTTGGCTTCGGCGAGGAGGTTCACCTCCTGCTCCGAGAGCACCTCGCCGTCGAGTGTCGCGCGCCAGCGAAACGCGACGAGTGAATCCAGGTCGAATCCCGACTGGACGACTCGACCGGGATCGGCGCCGATCGACGCTTCGAGTTTGACCCCGTCGTGCACGAGGCTCGCTGGCCACAACACCGCGATGCCGGTGTCGACGAGTGCACCGTGCGCGTCGCCGAGCAGCTCGACGAGCTCGTCCTCGTCGAGGTCGAGGACGCTCGGCACCCGCTCACGAAGCAGGCGTTCGAGCGGTGGCCACTGACGCGCGCCGCGTCGAAGCGTTCGCAGAACGTCTGACTCGACGTCAGCGCCGAAGTGGGCTTTGAGCGACGCCGATGCACCAAACACCGCGCCGATGTCCACGATGAGCGACGGGTCGATACGACTCGACACCTGGGGGACCGCTCGAGCCGTTGACTCACCACCGAGCTCGACGCGCAGGGCCACGTCGACACCACCGTCGAACTGGCTCGACGCGTCCTCGAGCCAGCCTCGCACCGCGTCGACTGGTTGTGCCGTCGTCGATGCGAAGAGCTCGTGTCCGGTGACGAGCGGCGCCGCTGGCGTTCGCACCAGCGAATCGGCGAGTGCGTCCACCATCGCGTCGATCAGGAACCGCGGGGATGCAATCGTGACCGGCGACACGCCGGGTAGCACCGTGGCGTGGCCGGCGGTCGGGAGCGCCGCGGCGTACGCGTCGAGCAGCGTTCGCTCCGAGGGGGTGAGCGGTCCGACCCCCCACGCGTCGAATCCGTCGGGGCTCGCCGTCGGGTAGAGGCGCCCGCGCGCGATCAGCACGAGAGCGGCGCTGATCACCTGGGACCAGGCGATCGCGCTCGCGGACCCCCCGTTGGTCTCGGCGTCGCGCAGCACCGTGATCGCGTCGATGACCCCCAGCCGGGTCGCGGGGACACGACGTCGCCGAATCGTCGCCGCGGTCGGTAGCACGACATCAATCGCGTCCTCGAGCACCAGTGACTCGGGTACCACACATTCGTCGCCGCGTTCGTAGCAGTAGAAAGCGCCCCGTCGAGGCGGGTCGTCGGGCACGAAGACCACGTCGAGTCCGCCGATTCCTTCGTGAACGAAGCCGTCTCGCGTCGAGGATGATGACCCGGCGTCGGGAACGGTTTCAATCGACACAGATTGAAACTACCCGCCGCGACTGGAGCCAGTCGGCACAACCGTGCGTCGCGTTGGTCTGGTCAAGCAACCAGAACCCAGCGCGATGGCTTGTCACGTAGCGCGCAGTCGAAGCCGATCACGTCGCGCCGGTTGGAACCGGAGAGGGAAAAGGCACAGAGTGGCCCTCTTGATGACACCGCGAATTCGAATTGCCCATCTTCGATTCCATCGCCGGTCGCGTGCTCATGATTCGCGATGTGGGTTTCGACATTCGTCGAGCTCCGGTGTACCGGTACTGCCACTCGCGTGAGGTGAGGACATGCCGCTGAACAGGGGAAGTCGTGCAGTGTGGGCGCGGTGTTCTTGCGCACAGTCGCTGCAAAATCTCTGAACCTCTGCAGACACCTTTCCACGGGTTGAGGCTGAGTGGGAGACATTCACTACCAGCGAGCGACCCATCGTGGCGCAGTGGCGTATTCCCGTCGTCTTCCCAAGTCCGCAGGGTCGGAACCAGTCCGTCGACACGAATGCTCACGCTACGTGAAGACCCTAACAACACAGTTAGTTGACATTTTGTGGTAATATTCTGTATTGTTAAGTCCATGGAAGTCCGCACACGCGCTCAGACAATCGAAGTCTTCCACCTGCTGTTCCTGCGCGTCCTTGGCGCCGGCCAGCGGGATTGGTTCGTACTCAAGGGTGGCGCCAACATCCGGTACTTTTTCGACAGCCCTCGCTACTCCAACGATATAAATCTGGACTTCTCTGGCCGAGAAGCTTGGAAGGTCGGTGACACGGTGGGAAAGATCCTCGAGGGGCGAGCTCTACGGATACTCGCCCAACAGGCAGGCGTCGAAATCGCGGAGGTCTCCGCACCCGAGCAGACTGACACGACCCGACGTTGGAAGGTCGGTCTCAGAGCTACTGGACACACGGATTTGATCCGTACGAAGATCGAGTTCTCTGACCGAAACGGGTCGAGCGATGACGTCATCGCGGAGGTGGTGCCCAATGGCGTCGTGGTGCCGTACGGACTGCAGTCACCAATGGTGCAGCACTACGGGGCGACCGCGGCAATCGAGCAGAAAATCGCCGCATTGGCCCTGCGAAGCGAAACCAAAGCCCGTGATGTGTTCGATCTCGACCTTCTGTCTCGGAGACAACGTGCAAGGGGGGCGCAGGAATCACTCTCGACCGAACACGCCGGGCAAGCAGCGAGTCGAGCGTTGGAAATCACCTTCGATCGCTACGTCACGGAAGTGGCGCCGTTCCTCGACCCGGATATAGCGGTGCTCTACGACGAAGATCAGTGGGATCGAATGCGTGAAACGGTCGCCACTTGGTTGGCGACGGTCGCGGAAAGTAACGCCTTGGAGAGAGGTCGCGATTGAGTGGCATCGACCGATACGCGAGATTGCAGGGTCTGGGCCTCCCTGTGGTGACCACTAGCGACGCCGCTGTCGTCTGGGGTGCGTCCCTCGCGGTGGCCGCCCGCGTCCTCTCACGACTCACCTCATCGGGACTCGTCGTGAAGATCAGTCACGGGCTGTGGCAGATTGGCGCGCAAAGGGTTGACCCGACTTTCGTACTACCCGCACTGACGAACCCGTACCCCAGTTACATCTCCGGCTGGACCGCTCTTTTCCGATACGACATGATCGAACAGATCCCTCACGACATCTTTGCCGTTTCGCTAGGCCGCACCAAGCGGGTCGATACGTCCGTGGGACAGTTCCAAGTCCACCACCTCCACCCTCAACTCTTCGGAGGTTTCAAAGACGAGACCGGCATCCGAGCCGGATTCGCCCGACCAGAAAAAGCGCTCTTTGACGTTGTCTACCTTTTCTCTGTCCGGCAAGGGAAGGTCACCCTCCCTGAACTCGAGTTGCCGAAGGACTTCGACATGCGAGAGCTTCAGCGGTGGGTTTCGGTGATACCGTCAATTCGACTCAAGACCTTGACAACCCAGAGCCTGGATCGCCTGGTTGCCGGTGCAAATCTACAGGGCGCATAGAAGGTCGCCGGGTCTGCTCTCTGCTTCGCGGCACCACCACACCATTACCACTCCGCCTTTGGGGACAGATCGACCACTTCCACAACCGCTGCTCGCCAGTGCGTCCCCTTGTTGTAGTATTCAATTAATCAATTGAATGGAGCGGTGGTGCAGCCTCGGGAGTTCAAAGACGCCATCTTCGAACAGTTGGCGAACGTCGTGAGCGCCTTCGCGAGCCCCAAGCGCATCGAGATCATC
>JAJYPU010000139.1 GCA_021795095.1 Actinomycetes bacterium
GTGCGCGCGACGACGCCGACGATGCTCGAGGTGACCCTGACCGACGCCTGGGTCTGGGACATGTACCGCGCCGCCCGGTTCGTTCCCTCAGTGCGAGTGCTCACGTTCCGCGACGTCAACATCGAGCGGCTCCCCAAGGAAGACCTCCAGCCCTGACATGGAGATGACCCACGTCGTGCTCGCGGTCACCGACCTGGTCCGACTGGACACGCGAGGTGGCGGACCCGTCGTGGCGTCGGTGCCCGACGGCGACGTCGTGGTGGCTCTGGGAGCCCGTGACCCGTCACTCGGGCCACTCGGCCCCTGGTTGGTCGTCGGCCAGGACTACCCGGCGTCGATGGCCGCTCGCGACATCGCGACGCTCAGCTGGCTCGGAGACTTCGATCACGTCGTGATCGACGGTGAGCGGGCGAGTGAGCAGGCCGCCGTGGTGCGCGCGATGCTGACCGACGACGAGGTGAACCTCGCGACCGACGTCTTGACGGTGCGCGGGGCGTACAACCGTCCGGCCCCGCCCCGGCTAATCACCGTCTGGTACACCGTGGACGGCCACCTCGGCGATGGCTCGAGCGTGCTCTACGGCGTGCCGGTCGAGGCCACGGACACCGCGCGTCACTTCCACGATTAGCGGGGAAGCGTCGACTACTCCGGCTGGGCGGCGATCCGGTCGGGGCGGATGCGCACCGTGACGCGGACCTCACCCTCGCGGCGATGCGGGTAGGTGTCCACGTCGAGATACTTCTTGGCGAGCCGGTCGATGACCTCGTCGGCGCCGTCGGTCGTAAAGCCGACCACGGTGCCGCGAAGCGCAATCGCGACGTAGGGGTTGTCCGGGTCAGTGAGCGACACCGCCACGCGGGGGTCCGACGCTAGATTGCGCGCCTTAGCCCGTCCGAGGGACGTGTTGATGATCACGTCGTCACCGTCGAGTTCGACCCACACGGGGGTCACGTTGGGGGATCCGTCGGGTGAGAGGCTCGCGACATGGGCGAGGACCCGCTTGGCGAAGATGGCGCGCGAGGCGTCGGTGAAGGTGTCGGTCACGGCACTCCTTTGGGTCGGTTGTTCTGACCCTAGTAGTTTTGTCGTTATGAACATCGGTGCGCACGTGCGCGGCGGCGGGACGCTGATCCCGTCGCTGGACGCTGGGGTGGCCATCGGTGCGACCTCGATCCAGGTCTTTGTCCAGAGCCCGCGGATGTGGAAACCGAGCCAGTACGCGCCAGCGGTCCTCGAGGCGTACCGCGAGGCCCAGCGCGACCACCCGAGCATCACCGATACGTTCTGTCACGCGACGTACCTCATCAACCTCGCGACCGCTGACCCCGAGCTCTACGAGAAGTCCGTCGCGGCACTCACCCACAACTTGCGCGTGGGACGCGCCATGGGCGCCTCAGGGGTCATTTTGCACGTCGGCAGCCACAAGGGCGCGGGCTTCGACGAGGTCGTGGACCAGGTCGTCGGCGCGTTCGCCCGGGCCATGGACGACGCGGGGGCGACCGATACGCGCTGCCCGATCCTGATCGAGAACGCCGCCGGCGCCGGGGGGACGGTCGGGCGCAGTCTTGAGGAGATTGAGGCCCTCCTCGAAGCCAGCGGCAACGACGAGCGACTCGGGATCTGCCTGGACACCCAGCACCTCTTCGCGAGCGGCGTCGACTACGCAACGCCGAGCGCCGCGCGCCGACTAATCCGAGACGTCGAGCAGCGCATCGGTGTTGAGCGGTTGCGCTGCCTGCACCTGAACGACTCCAAGACAGCCTTCGGCTCGAACCGTGACCGACACGCGAACATCGGCGAGGGCGAGATCGGCGAGGCGGGACTCGCCGCACTCGTCGGACACCCCAAGGTGCGCGAACTGCCGCTCCTGCTCGAGGTGCCGGGCGACGGCGACGGACCGCGCGGTGAGGACGTGGTCGCCGCGCGCGCGGTCGTCGAGCGCGGCGTCGCGCTCTATCGTCGAGGCGGGGCGAAATCGATGGAAACCAAGTAGGAGGAACGATGACCAACGTGCGGATCGAATCAGACACTATGGGCACGATTGAGGTGCCCGCCGAGCGATACTGGGGTGCCCAGACCGAGCGGAGCCTCCACCACTTCGCCATCAGCCACGAGACGATGCCCCCAGCGCTCATCCGGGCCTTTGGAATCTTGAAGCTCGCCTCGGCGCGGGTCAACCACGACCTGGGCAAACTCGACGCCGAGCGCGCCGAGCTCATTGAGCGCGCCGCCGGTGAGGTCATCGACGGATCGCTCGCGGGGGAGTTCCCACTGCGCATCTGGCAGACCGGGTCGGGCACCCAGACGAACATGAACGTCAACGAAGTGATCTCGAACCGCGCCATCGAGCTGGCCGGCGGCGAGCGCGGCTCGAAGGATCCCGTGCACCCCAACGACCACGTGAACATGTCCCAGTCGTCCAATGACACCTTCCCCACGGCGATGCACATCGCCGCCGTCATGGAGATCACGGGTCGGCTCGTCCCCTCGGTCGCTCGCCTGCGCGACGCGCTCGACGAGAAGGCGCGCGCCTACGAAGGGGTGACCAAGATCGGTCGGACCCACCTGATGGACGCCGTACCGCTCACACTCGGCCAGGAGTTCTCGGGGTACGTCGCCCAGCTCGACGCCGACCTAGAACGGCTGAACGCGGTCCTACCTGGGCTCTACGAACTCGCCGCCGGTGGCACCGCGGTGGGCACCGGACTGAACACGCACCCCGAGTTCGGTGAGCGGGTCGCCGCCGCCATCGCCGCGCTGACTGGCCAGCCGTTCGTGACCGCCCCGAACAAGTTCGCCGCGCTGGCCGCGCACGACGCGCTGGTCTTCGCGCACGGCGCCATCAAGACCCTGGCGGCGAGCCTCATCAAGGTGGCCGACGACCTGCGTTGGCTCGGCTCGGGTCCCCGGTCGGGACTCGGCGAGTTACGTCTGCCCGAGAACGAGCCCGGTAGCTCAATCATGCCCGGCAAGGTCAATCCGACCCAGTCCGAGGCCATGATCATGGTCGGGATCCAGGTGTACGCGAACGACACCGCAGTCGCGATGGCCGACTCCCGGGGCAACCTCGAGCTCAACGTCGCCAAGCCCGTGATCATCCACAACTTCTGCAACTCGATCGATCTGCTGACCGACGCCTGTGACCGGTTCCGTGAGTTCTGCGTCGAGGGACTCGAGCCCGACTACGAGCAGATTGACCACCACCTGCGCAACAGCCTGATGCTGGTCACGGCCCTCAATCCGATCATCGGCTACGACAAGGCCGCCAAGGTCGCCAAGAAGGCCCACCACGAGCGCACGACGTTGCGCGAGGCCGCCCTCGCCCTCGGCTTCCTGTCGGCTGAGGAGTTCGACGCCGCCGTGGTACCCGAGGCCATGACTCACCCGTGAGGCCACCGAGGCTGACGGACGACGAGGTGCGTGACTGGCTCGTCACGCATCCGTCGTGGCGGCTGGCCGAGGGCCACCTCGTGGCGGACTGGCATTTGCCCAGTCACCGGGAGGCCGCTCAGCTGGTCGTCGATCAGGTACCGATAGCCGATGGGCTCGATCACCACGCGGTCGTAACGCTCGTCTATCGTGACGTGCGCGTCGAACTGTGGACGCACGACCGCGACGGCCTGACCGAACTCGACCTCGCCTATGCCGACGCCCTCGACGAGCTGACCGGCCGGTCGGGGGCATAATCAGTTGACGGGGACCTCCCAGAGGGCCATCCAGCGAGACAGGTCCTTCTCGATGGGTAGGTCCTTGTCGAGAAAGGATCGGACTCGGAGTTCGAGTTCGTTGTCGCGTTGTTCTGGGCCGGTTGGCGCAAAGGGGTAGAAGGTGCCCTGCTTCAAGAGATAGACGAGTCGCACGGGACCGTCGCCCGGCGGTGTCTTGGGCACGAAACCGAACACGGCGCAGAGCAGCCGGGCGCCGAGGCCGTTCTCGACCATGGAGGTGTCCGCGCCGTGGATCCGGGTGACCAGGGTGGAGATGTCGGTGTCGTGGATCACGATCCAGCGGAACCCGAAACGGTCGGTGGTGAACGTGACGTCACTCGCCGTCTCATCGAAGTTGAGCAGCTGCTTGATGTCCTCATCGGTGGCGGTGGAGGTCTCGCCGCTGCCGGCCTTGAAGCAGAGGCCCGCCTGGCCCGAGGTGACCAGCTCGAGCTCGCTCTCGAGGGTGAGGGCCGCCGTGGGCAGCGCGAAGAGGTTGTCGAGCTTCGGTGCGACCTGTTTGGTGCGCCCGAAGAGCGTGTCGCGCAGTCCCACTAGCCGTTCAACTGGCGCTCGAGCTTGTTCAGCTGGTCGAGACGCACCTCGAGCGACGGGTGGGTCGAGAACAGCGAGGCCGCCGTCCCGCTCGCCAAGGCCGGCGCAAAGAAGAAAGCGTTCATCCCCTCAGCCTGGCGCAGGTCAGTCCGGGGGATCCGGCCGATGTCGCCGGTGATGTGCACGAGCGCGCTCGCGAGCACGCTGGGCTTGCCGATGAGGATCGCCCCGGAGCGGTCGGCCGCGAGTTCGCGGTACCGCGAGAGCGCCATCGTCAGGAGATAGGCGATCACGTAGACGAGGAGCGAGACGAGCCAGGTGATCATCTCGAGCAACACGAGGTTCTCACCGTCGCGGCTGCGCCCGCCACCTGAGAACATCGCACCCCACATGGCGATACGGCTGATCAGCCCGGCCAGCATGCCTACGCCCGAGGCGATCGTCATGACCGCGACGTCGCGGTGGGCCACGTGGCTCAACTCGTGGGCGAGCACGGCCTCGAGTTCCTCGTCACTGAGTCGTCGCATAAGCCCGCGCGTCGCGCAGATCACGGCGTGGTTCGGGTTGCGACCCGTGGCGAAGGCGTTGGGCATGTCCATCTCGGCGACGCCGACTCGGGGCTTGGGCATGTTTGCGAGCAGGCAAAGCCGATCGACGATCTCGTGCAGGTGCGGCTCTTGGGCGGGGGTGACCTCGTGGGCGTGCATCGAGAACATCGCGATCTTGTCCGAGAAGTAGTACTGGGACACGAGTGCGACGCCGGCGATGACGACGACAAGCAGGGTTGAGACGCCGAGGCGCAA
>JAJYPU010000140.1 GCA_021795095.1 Actinomycetes bacterium
CCGGAGTTAAAGAGCGCCGAGGTCTTGGCGTGGGTGCCGGGGGTGAGCGCGGCGAGTTCCTCGCAGACCGCGACGTACTCCTCGTAGGGCGCGACCATGAAACAGGTGTGGGTGAAGTCAGCGACTTGCTGGGAGACCGCTTCGATGACCTCGGGCACGGCGTGACCGATCGAGGTGACCGCGATCCCCGAACCGAGGTCCAAGAGCAGGTTGCCATCGACGTCAAGGAGCATCGCGCCCTCGCCGCGTTCGATGTAGACGGGGAAGCCTGTCGAGAGGCCGGCACTCACCACGGCCTTGCGGCGGTCGTGCAGGGCCCGCGACTTGGGCCCGGGCAACTCGGTGACAACTTTGCGTTCGGTTCCGATTGACGGCCTGGATGACGACACCACGATGACTCCTCTTCTTGGTCTTAGGCCAGCGTAGTTCTGCCCGTCAACGCCCACCAGACGACGAAACGGGTGACTTTCGTCACCCGTTTCGTCACGGCGGAGGAGGTGGGATTTGAACCCACGGTGCCCGTAGACACAGCAGTTTTCGAGACTGCCCGATTCGGCCGCTCTCGCACCCCTCCGCCACGCAGTCTACCGTTCGTGGTGGATACGGTCCGAGGAGGGGTGCGACGTGCCAACTGACAGCGATAGGGAGTTCATGGCCGAGGCACTCGGCCTGGCGAGTCTGGCGGGCGAGCACGACGACGTGCCCGTCGGCTGCCTGCTCGTCGCCGACGGCGTGGTGATCGGTCGCGGCGAGAACCGGCGCGAGCTCGACCACGACCCCACCGCGCACGCCGAGATCGTCGCCCTGCGTGAGGCGGCTCGGACGCGGGGGGCGTGGCGGATGGACGACGTGACCGCCTACGTGACTCTCGAGCCGTGCGCGATGTGTGCCGGTGCGTTGCTCAACGCGCGCGTCGCGCGGGTGGTGGTGGGGGCGCTGGACGAGAAGGCCGGCGCGGTCGGTTCGCGCTACCACCTGCTCGCCGACCCGCGACTCTTGCACGAGGCGGCGGTGACCTACGACGTGCGCGCCGAGGAGTCGGCGGCACTGCTGCGGTCCTTCTTCGAGACGAGGCGCTGACGTGGCTGCGCCGATCGAGGTCATCTGCGTCGACATGGCCGGCACGACGATGCGTGACGACGGTGTGGTCGTGGGCGCCTTTCGCCGCACGATCGCGACACTCGGACTCGACCGGGCCAGTGCGGCGCGGGCCGAGTCCTACGTCACCGCGACGATGGGCCAGTCCAAGATCGAGGTGTTCCGCGCCATCTTCGGTCCCGCCGCGCAGCGCGCGAACGCGGTCTTCGAAGGGGCGGTCGCCGACGTCGCGGCCGAACTCGGCGTCAGTGCGCTGCCCGGCGTCGAGGAGACGGTGACACACTGGCGCGCCACCGGACGTCGGGTGGCACTGACGACCGGGTTCTCGCCAACGACCCGCGAGGCCCTCGTCGCCCAGCTCGGCTGGGCGGACGTGTTCGACCTGCGGGTCTCTCCGGCCGACGCGGGTCGTGGTCGGCCGAGTCCTGACATGGTGTGGTGGGCCGCCACGCGCCTCGAGGCGCCGTCGTGCGCGTCGATCATGGTGGTCGGCGACACCGCCGCGGACATCGAGTCGGGCCGCCGGGCGGGAGCCGGGCAGTGCGTGGGCGTGCGCACCGGGAGTGACGACGACGCCACGCTCCTGGCGGCCGGAGCCGACCGGGTGGTCGACGCGCTGTCGGACCTGCGCGACCTGGGCTGACCGATAATCTCGCCACAGGGGGCGTCATGGCGGGTTGGGAGTTCGCGACCATCTTCGAGACGGTGGCAGATCGGCTGCCCGACGCGACCGCGTTGCGCCAGGGTGCGCGCACGACCTCGTTCCGGGACTTCGACCGGCGCGCCGACGGCGTCGCCGCGTGGCTCCTGTCGCTCGGCGTGGCCGAACAGGACCGCTTCGCCCAGCTCTTGTTCAACGGCCCCGCGTACCTCGAGTCGGTCTTCGCCGCCTACAAGGTCGGTCTCGTGCCGGTGAACACCAACTACCGCTACGGCGCCGAGGAGCTCGCCTACCTGTGGGGCAACGCCGAACCGGCGGCGGTCGTCTTCCACGGCGCGCTGGGTCCCGTGGTCGACGCGGTGCGCCACCGGGTGCCGTCGGTGCGCGGCTGGCTCTTCGTGGACGACGGCACCTCGGAATGCCCGCCGTGGGCGACCCCCTACGAGGCGGTGGCCGATGCGTCGGTGGCGCGACAACGCTCGCCGTGGGGACGCGACGGCGACCAACTCTGCCTGCTCTACACGGGTGGGACGACCGGACTGCCCAAAGGCGTGATGTGGCGCCAGGACGACCTCGTGGTTCTCATGCCAAAGATGGGGCCCTTCGCGTTCGGCCCCGAGCCCGATTACGAGGCCATGGCGGCGTCACTGTCCGACGCCGGGCAGGCGACGCTCGCCGCATGCCCGCTGATGCACGGCACCGCGCTCTTGACGTCCCAGTCCGTGCTCGCCCAAGGCGGGTCGGTGGCGACCCTCTCGTCGCGGCGCTTCGACGCCGTCGAGTTGCTCGAGGACATCTCGCGCCACCACGTGGCCGGCGTCATCCTCGTTGGGGACGCCTTCGCCCGTCCGGTGCTCGAGGCCCTCGACGCCGCACCGGGCCGCTGGGACCTGTCGAGTCTGGTGGTGATCGGCTCGTCGGGGGCGATGTGGTCCAAGCCCGTCAAGCGTGGCCTGCTCGCCCATCACCCGACGATGCTGCTCGTGGACGCCTACGGCTCGTCTGAGGCCCTACCACTGGGCACGTCGATCTCGGGTGGGTCCGTCGCGGTGGCGACGGCGACCTTTTCGCTCGGGGACCGGGCCCTCGTGGTGAGCGAGGACGGGCGGATCGTGCGACCGGGCTCTGGGGAGGTGGGACTCGTGGCGATGGGCGGAAGGATCCCGCTCGGGTACTTCCGAGACGTGGCGAAGTCGGCCGAGACCTTCCGGGTGATCGAGGGCCAGCGCGTCGCGGTGCCCGGCGACCTCGCCACGGTCGGCGCCGACGGGACGATCACGTTGCTCGGCCGTGGCTCGAGCTGCATCAACACCGGTGGCGAGAAGGTCTTCGCCGAGGAGGTCGAAGAGGTGCTCAAGACCCACGCGGACGTGGTCGACGCCGTCGTGGTGGGCCTCGCCGACGAGCGCTGGGGCGAGGTGGTCACGGCGATCGTCGAGCTACGCCCCGGAACGGCACCGGGCCAGGGTGAACTCGTCGAACACGTACGGGGACGTCTCGCGGGCTACAAGACGCCCAAGCACGTGCTCGTCGTCGAGTCGATCGGCCGGTCGCCCAACGGCAAGGTCGACTACCGATGGGCTCGCACCGTCGCCCGTGAGCGCCTCTCGCCCGTGGGCGAGTCCTCAGTCGGCCCAGGTGAGGGGATGAATCGATGACGGCCGCCGGTTTTGCTTGAACACTAGCGATATATCGCTATACTCTCATACATATCGACAGTGATTCGAAGGAGAAGGCCATGTTCAAGGAATTCGACAACGACCGGCGGGGACTCGGTGAGCCCGGTCCGTTGGGGCGTCAGCGTCGTGGTGGACCTGGACACGGTCACGGCGGACCCGGCGGGCACTTCCGCTATGGGCCGATGCGACGTGATGGTCGACGTGCGCGCGGCGACGTGCGCGCGGCAGTGCTCGTGCTGCTCGACGAGCGGCCGCGCAACGGCTATCAGCTCATCCAAGAGTTGACCGAGCGGTCGAACGACGCGTGGCGTCCGAGCCCCGGCTCCATCTACCCCGTGCTCCAGCAGCTCGAGGACGAGGGCCTCATCACCGCGGCCGCCGCGGGCACCGGACGGACCTACGAGCTCACCGAGGCCGGACGAGCCCTCGTCGCCGAGCAGCGCGACGAACTCGGCAAGCCCTGGGAGAACACCGACACCGGGGGGCGCGTCGCGCGCGAGCTGATGGGCACCGCGCGTGACGTCGTGCTCGCCGCACGCCAGGTGATGGTCGCGGGGTCCGCCTCGCAGGTCGCCAAGGCGACGGCCGTCCTGGTCGAGACCCGCCGGTCGCTCTACGGCATCCTCGCCGAGGGCGATCAGGTCTCGTAGGCGTCACGCGGCGCGAAGCGCTCACGGGGCCGGCGGTTCCGGCTCTTTCGGATGGGCGACGAACGCGACCGAACTGCGCTCGGGGTGTTCGAAATCCAGGTGGACCGTGAACGGCTCGTCGCCGTGCGAGGGGCCCTCACCGTCGGCGACGATCACCTGGTCCTCGTCGGGCCGACCGTAGATCGCTCGCGCCATGCCGAGCATCGCCTGGCCGAGCACCACGCCGAACGTGGAGTTCGCCGCACGTTCGCTCAGTGTGGGCGGTCCGTCCTCGACCGCAACCGCGTTCTCGTCGGTCGCGCGCAGCCACTCCAGCCACTGCGCATCGGTCCAGGACTCGGGGTCCTCGGGTGGGCCCGCGTCGATGGGCAGGTCACTCGGCTCCACGGAGCCCACCGTATCGGTACCGCGTTCTTGGTCGCACGTCAGCGCCCAGCGACGTCGCACCAGTGGGTTCAGTGGGTGTGCACGTCGTCGGCGGGCTGGTGCGTTCTCGCGCGATGGGACCCGTCGTGGCGGTGTGCGTTCATCGATCGATGCGCGTGACTCGTGAGCTCGCGCGCCCCGAAGAGTGCCACCGCGAGTCGGCCGACTTCACGGTCCTGGCCCGCGCTGAACTGGACGCTCACGATGTCGCCCCCGTCGCCGGCCGGTTGGCGGCTGCGCTCTTCGCAGGCGAGTCGCACGACTTGGTCCCCGTCGAAGGTCAACGTCAGGACGTGGCGTGCACTCGACGACGATGACCCCGTGCGCACCAGTGCGCCCCCGATGGAGATGTCGAGCAGGTGGGCGTGGCGGCCGTCGACGAGCGCGTCGCCCTCGAGTCGTTGGCGCACGCCGGTTCGTCGATCGGTCGCGAACCGGTCCGAACGGATCCGGTGAATCGCGGCGCCGAGCAGGACCGCGTTGACGAACGCCCAGAACGCCGCGCCGTAGACCGTCCAGCGC
>JAJYPU010000141.1 GCA_021795095.1 Actinomycetes bacterium
CGCTCGAGAGCGAAGGCGACGTGGTGATACGAGCCGGGCCGCTCGCGGTCCTCGAGCTCGGCCTGGGAGACGGCGGTACGAAAGTCGACGTCCCAGAGGGTCGGCGCGACGCTCGAGTAGACCTCGCCGCGCTGCAGCATCTCGAGGAAGCCCCGCTGGGAGATGGCCTGGGTGGACGGCGAGATCGTCGCGTACTCGAGACTCCAGTCGATCGAGACCCCGAGGTGACGCCAGAGGTTCTTGAAGACCTCCTCGTCGGTCGTGGTCAGGTGCTGGCAGAGCTCGACGAAGTTGCGCCGGCTGATCGAGCGCTTCTCGGTGACCTTGCCGGCGACCGGCTCGGGCACGATGAAGTCGGGGTCGTAGGGCAGGCTCGGGTCACAGCGCACGCCGAAGTAGTTCTCCACGCGCCGCTCGGTCGGTAACCCGTTGTCATCCCAGCCCATCGGATAGAAGACGTCGCGGCCCCGCATGCGCCAAAAGCGCGCCAGGAGGTCGGTGTGGGTGTAGCTGAAGACGTGGCCGATGTGCAAGGAACCCGAGACCGTGGGCGGGGGGGTGTCGATCGAGAAGACGGTCTCGCGCGTGGCGCTGCGGTTAAAGCGGTAGACGCCCTCGTCCTCCCAGCGCGCCAGCCAGGCGGCTTCGAGCCCGTCGACGCTCGGGCGCTCGGGGACGGACGGAAGTTGACGGGCGTTGGGCATTGTTGGCGTAGTTTAGAGCAGTGTTTAGCCTGTTCGATTCCGCGCGCGCCACCGTGGCACCCCTGGAACTACGCGAGCGGGGCCGGGTCTCGATCTACCTCTGCGGGCCGACGGTCTATGACCTGCCCCACCTCGGCCACGGACGCCACGCACTCGTCTGGGACGTGCTGCGGCGCTGGTTCGTCTTTTCCGGCCTCGAGGTCCGCTTCGTCTCAAACATCACCGACATCGACGACAAGATCATCGCGCGCGCCGACGCCGAGCACGTGGCCGAGGAGGAGCTCACCGAGACCTACGAGGCCGCCTGGTGGGCCGCCCTGGACGCCCTCGGGGTCGCCCGGCCCGACGCCACGCCCCACGCGACCGCCTACGTCGAGTCGATGGTCGAGCTGATCGAAGAACTCCTTGAGCGTGACGTCGCCTACGAGCTCGACGACGGCGTTTACTTCGACGTGAGCACGGTCGCTGACTACGGCCTGCTCGCCGGCCAGTCCCTCGAGAGCCTGCGCAGCGGCGCGCGCATCGAGGCGAACCCCCTCAAGCGATCACCGCTCGACTTCGCGCTCTGGAAGAACGCGAAGTTCGGCGAGCCGAGCTGGTCCTCACCCTTCGGGTCGGGCCGTCCCGGCTGGCACACCGAGTGCGTGGTGATGTCCCTCGGGTTGCTCGGAGATGGCTTTGACATCCACGGCGGCGGACTGGACCTCAAGTTCCCCCACCACGAGAACGAGCGAGCCCAGGCGGTTGCGCTCGGGCGTCACTTCGCACGTCACTGGGTCCACCACGGCTGGGTGATGGTCGGGGAGGAGAAGATGAGCAAGTCGCTTGGGAACTTCACCTCGCTCACCGACCTGCTCGCCCAGACCGACCCGCGCGCCTACCGGCTGCTCGTGCTGCGCTCGCACTACCGCAGCCCCATCGAGGTCTCGCCCGCCACGATCAAGGACGCCGAGCGGGCCCTCGCGCGCCTCGACGGTCTGGCTCGTCGTTTCAACCTGGCGCCCCTCGCCGGGGCGACCCTGGAGCGTTCGTCGAGCGTCGAGTGGCGCGACGAGGGACGCGCGCTCTACGACGTCGTCGCGGCGGCGATGGAGGACGACCTCGACACCCCGGCCGCCGTCGCGGTGCTCTTCGAGGCCCTGACGCGCGCCAACTCCCTCGCCGACGAGGGTGCGACGCAGCGTGCGAGCGACCTCGCCGCCGCGATCGGGGCCTGCTTCGCGGGTCTCGGGCTTCGCCTCGTGGCCGACGCGTCAGCGCTCGACGCCGAGACGGCGGGTCTTGTGGCGCGCCGCGACGCCGCGCGCACGGCGCGCGACTGGGCGCTCGCGGACCGCTACCGCGACGAACTCGTCGCACTCGGGTGGATCGTCGAGGACAGTGTTTCGGGCACGGTGGTGCGTCGCGCCTGACACCTGGATGGTCCGTAGTACCGCGCGATCCTTGCGTCGCCGACTCCCTCGGCCACGCGTATCTGGCCGTCGTGGCGTGTACGGATGAATGGTCGTGGCCGGTGACCCAGCGGCCGATCACTCGGCTGCGGTATCGATCGTGTGGCCGGTTACGCCGTACGACGGAACCCGTCGGTCTGTCCCCAAAGGCGGAGTGGTAATGGTGTGATGGTGCGGCGAAGCAGACCTGGCGACCCTCTATGCGCCTTGTAGCGTTGCACCGGCAACCAGGTGATCCAGGCTCTGGGTTGTCAAGGTTTTGAGTCGAATCGACGGTATCGCCGAAACCCACCGCTGAAGCTCTCGCATGTCGAAGTCCTTCGGCAACTCGAGTTCAGGGAGGGTGACTTTCCCTTGCCGGACAGAGAATAGGTAGACAACGTCAAAAAGCGCTTTTTCTGGCCGGGCGAATCCGGCTCGGATGCCGGTCTCGTCTTTGAAACCCCCGAAGAGTTGAGGATGGAGGTGGTGGACTTGGAACTGCCCCACGGACGTATCGACCCGCTTGGTGCGGCCTAGTGACACGGCAAAGATGCCCCGAGGGATCTGTTCGATCATGTCGTATCGGGAAAGAGCGGTCCAGCCGGAGATGTAACTGGGGTACGGGTTCGTCAGTGCGAGTAGTACGAAAGCCGGGTCAACCATTTGTGCGCCAATCTGCCACAGCCCGTGACTGATCTTCACGACGAGTCCCGATGAGGTGAGTCGAGAGAGGACTCGGGCGGCCACCGCGAGGGACACTCCCCAGGCGACAGCGGCGTCGCTAGTGGTCACCACAGGGAGACCCAGATCCTGCAATCTCGCGTATCGGTCGATGCCACTCAAGCGCGACCTCTCTCCACGGCGTTACTCTCGGCGACGTTCGCCAACCAAGTGGCGACCGCTTCGCGCATGCGATCCCACTGATCTTCGTCGTAGAGCACTGCTATATCCGGGTCGAGGAACGGCGCCACCTCCGTGACGTAGCGATCGAAGGTGATTTCCAATGCTCGACTCGCTGCTTGCCCAGCGTGTTCGGTCGAGAGCGATTCCTGCACCCCCCTTGCACGTTGTCGCCTAGACAGAAGGTCGAGATCGAACACATCACGTGCTTTGGTTTCGCTTCGCAGGGCCAATGCGGCGATCTTCTGCTCGATTGCCGCGGTCGCCCCGTAGTGCTGCACCATTGGTGACTGCAGTCCGTACGGCACCACGACGCCATTGGGTACCACCTCCGCGACGACGTCATCGCTCGACCCGTTTCGGTCAGAGAACTCGATCTTCGTACGGATCGAATCCGTGTGTCCCGTAGCTCTGAGACCGATCTTCCAACGTCGAGTCGTGTCAGTCTGCTTGGGTGCGGAGACCTCCGCGATTTCGACGCCTGCCTGTTGGGCGAGTATCTGTAGAGCTCGCCCTTCGAGGATTTTTCCCACCGTGTCACCGACCTTCCAAGCTTCTCGGCCAGAGAAGTCCAGGTCTATATCGTTGGAGTAGCGAGGGCTGTCGAAAAAGTACCGGATGTTGGCACCACCCTTGAGTACGAACCAATCCCGCTGGCCGGCGCCGAGAACGCGCAGGAACAGCAGGTGGAAGACTTCGATTGTCTGAGCGCGTGTGCGGACTTCCATGCGTTTAACAATACAAAATATTGTCCTATGTGTCAACTATGTGTGTTGTTACAGATTTCACGTGGCCGGAGCATTGGTGTCGACGGAGTGGTCCCCATCCGGCGGAGAGAAAAGAAGACGGGAATAGGTCACGCTGCGGTGATGGGTGGCTCGCTGGTACCGAATGTCTGCCACTCAGCTTGCGATTAAACCCTTGGCGCCACGTCACGCTGCCTTCTTGACCACCGGATAGCGAGTTCTTGGCGGTCTTTGCGTGCCCGTGGGGCGTCCGGGACGGGGCTTGGTGAATTTCGGTGGCTGCGCTGGAGTGCCGATCTGTGCGCGCAGTCGGGATAATCCCCGGCGAACCCTCACGGGGCTGAGTCACGAAGGCTGACGGCGTTTCTCCCAGGGCAGTCGCTGGTCCCGAACGAGCTCACGAGCGAGACGAAGTTGGGTGTAGGCCGCGAGAACGAGCCACGTCCAGCGTTCGGCCTGCTCGGGTGTTCGCAGGGCCGGCCTGGTCCAGCCGAGCGTGTTCTTGACGAAGCGAAACGTGTTCAATGTCGAAACGTCGCAGGTAGGCCCGCCAGCAGAGGTCCAGATCGGGCTCAGTGGGTCCCGACCACCAGAGCCACAGCGTCTTCTTCACCGCCGTCGAACCCTTGGGCAAGTGTTCGACCTCGACGCGAATGACACTGCCGCGCACGATCGGCAGCGAGATCGACGCGGCCCAGTGGCCCCGGGTCATCAACTGAGGGTGCAGCTGGTGCCACACCCGCACGTTGACTCGTCCATAGCGCGGGTCGTGAGAGTCGAGTTCTGCGTCGGGAGTGGTCCAGGTCTCGGGACTCGAAAGAGCGAACCGCGCCCCGTGGCGCGGTGGTCGACCGCGGCCACCCGTTGGTGGGGCCGGATCGAAGTGGAACACCCGCTTGGAACTAATGCGCACGAGGGCCTGGGCGTTCACCCCCGAGAGCCCGTTACCAATAGCGATGGGGTCATCGCCCGCATCACAGACGAACAGTGGTGACGCGCCAACGCCATTACCCTCTTCGAGCGCCGCCACGAGGCGAAGAACCTGGCGAATCGTGGCGTCGGTGGCGTTCTCAGCTGGCGTGATGCGCATGGCGTCCACTGGCGCGGTCCACGAATCGTGGGCCCAGTCCAACTGGCTGATCCACTGAAAGGACCAGCCGGGCACGATGGGCTTTGAGCCCGAGTGCTGCGAGGCCGAGTAGTGAAAACCCCGTTCGGGACTGGTCTCGGCGTCTCGTCGCGCCCAGGTGG
>JAJYPU010000142.1 GCA_021795095.1 Actinomycetes bacterium
CGCCCATCGCCGTTCGTCGCGGCGAGTTCCGCGACCGTGATGAGCTGCTGAGCGCGCTCGTGTCGATGGGGTACCGACGTGAGTCGATCGTCGAGCACCGGGCCGAGTTCGCCGTTCGAGGCGGCATCGTCGACCTGTGGTCACCGCACGAGGAGCAACCGGTTCGCCTCGACTTCTTCGGTGACGAGATCGAGCGCGTGACCAATTTCGACGTGGCGAGCCAGCGTTCCACCGGCGACCTCGACGAGACGATGCTCATCACAGCTCGCGAGTGGCTGGCGGGGCCCGTCTCGCGCGACCGCGCTCGGCGCATGGTCTCGGCCGAGCCTTGGGGCAGCGCCGTCTTCGATCGGATCGCGGCGGGGGAGTCCTTTGACGGCATGGAGGGGTGGATGCCGCTGTTCTGTGACGAGCGACGGACCCTGCTCGACGAACTGGGTGACGCCTCGGTCTTTGTCGTCGAACCCGAACGGGTCTCGCACCGCCTGGGTGAACTGCTCGAGGAGGAACGCGAGCTGACCGACACCGTGGCGGCGACGTGGCGCGCGAGTGAGGTCGTACCCCTGTTGCACGAGGACTGGGTACAGGTCCTGGCCCGCGGCTACGTGCCCTTCGGGGACAACCCCGGGGGCGGTGAGTTGCTCGTGAGCTCACCACCCGTCGTCCAGGGCGACCCGGCCCGGATTGCGGCGCACGTTCGCGGGTGGTCGGCCAAACGTCGTGGCGTCGTGTTGACGGCCAACGCCGCCGCGGTCGAACGCATGGCCGACCAACTGCGCGCCGAGGGGCTCGAGGTCACCACGGACCCGCAACGGGCGCTCGACGTTCGTATCACGGTGCTGCACAGCCTGCTGCCCGCGGGCTTCGCCATGGACGACCCCGAGGTCGTGGTCTGGAGCGAGACCGACCTCACGGGTCGGCGAACGGTGCACCGCGCCGCGCGCACCCGCACACGCACCAGTGACGGTTTCTTCGACGACCTGGCTGTCGGGAGCTACGTCGTGCACCGCCACCATGGGGTGGCCCGGTTCTCGGGCACCACCACGCGGGCCATCAACGGAACGGTGCGCGACTACCTGATCCTCGAGTTCAAGGATGGTCGCAGTTATTGGCCGACCGAGCAGATCGACGTTCTCACGCCCTACACGGGTGGCGACTCGCCGACACTGTCGCGCATGGGTGGGGCCGAATGGCAAAAGACGCGCGCGAAGGCTCGCGCTGCCGCCTACCTGGTCGCTCAGGAACTCGTCGACCTGTACCGACAGCGCTCGGTGGCGGTGGGGCACGCCTTCGCGCCCGACACGGCCTGGCAGCGCGAGGTCGAGGACCTCTTCCCCTTCACGTTGACGCCCGACCAGGCCCAGGCGATCGAAGACGTGAAAGCCGACATGGAACGTGAGCGCCCGATGGACCGACTGGTCTGCGCGGACGTTGGATTCGGCAAGACCGAGATCGCCGTGCGGGCCATCTTCAAGGCCGTTCAGGACAATCGCCAGGCCGCGGTGCTGGTACCGACCACGTTGCTCGCGAGCCAACACTTCGCGACCCTGAGTGAGCGCTTCGCCGGCTTCCCGGTGCGCGTGGCGCTACTCAGTCGATTCGTCGAAGACGCGGATGCTCGAGCGACGATCGAGGGACTCGCCGACGGTTCGATCGACGTGGTCGTCGGCACCCACCGCCTGCTTGGTGAGGGGGTGCGTTTCAAGCAGCTCGGCCTGTTGGTCGTGGACGAGGAGCAGCGCTTCGGCGTCAGTCACAAAGAGGCGATCAAGGCGCGCTCGGTCGGGGTGGACGTGCTCACGCTGTCGGCGAGCCCCATCCCGCGCACCCTCGAGATGGCCTTCGCCGGTATCCGCGACCTCTCGATGGTCACCACGCCACCGGCCGACCGACGTCCGATCCTCACCCACGTGGGCGAGTACGACGAGGCCGCGGTCGTCGAGGCCGTGCGCCGCGAGCTACTGCGTGAGGGACAGGTCTTCTTCGTCCACAACCGCGTGTCCGACATCGACGAGGTCGCACGCCGCCTGGGCCAGTTGGTGCCCGACGCCCGGATCGCAGTGGCCCACGGCCAGATGGACGAGGGGACCCTCGAACGGATCATGGTCAACTTCTGGGAGCGCCGCTACGACGTGCTGGTGTGCACCACCATCGTCGAGTCTGGCATCGACCTGCCGTCGGTAAACACCCTGATCGTTGACCGCGCCGAACGGCTGGGCCTCGGACAGCTCCACCAGTTGCGTGGACGAGTCGGACGCTCGGGGCAGCGCGCTTACGCCTACCTCTTCCACGCCGCGGGCAAGACGCTGTCCGAGACGGCCTTCGAGCGACTTCGGACCATCGGGGACAACACCGCGCTCGGCAGTGGCTTCAAGATCGCGATGCGCGACCTCGAGATCCGCGGCGCGGGCAACCTCCTCGGTCACGACCAGTCCGGTCCGGTAGCCGCTGTCGGCTACGACCTCTACGTCCAGCTGGTCGCCGAGGCCGTGGCCGAAGCCAAGGGCATCGTGGCGCCCGACGTCGTCACGATCACGTTGGACGTGCCTGGCGAGGCCCACCTGCCCAAGGACTACGTCGAGGCGGACGACGCCCGTCTCGAGGCCTATCGACGGCTCGCGGCCGTGTCGAGCCCCGAGTCGCTGGCCGACCTGCGCGACGAGTGGATCGACCGCTACGGGCCGCTGCCGCGCGCGGCCCAGGGTCTGCTCGATCTGGCCGAGCTCCGTCTCGCCTGTCTCGAGGTGGGGGCGAGCCAACTCACCGTGCTCCCGGCCAAGGTCGGCGTGCGTTCCACGCCGGTGGTGCGCTTTGGACCCGTCGCACTCTCGCTCAGCCAACACATGCGGCTGCGCCGGCGCCACGGCTCGCGAGCCTATGACGAGACGACCGGGGAGGTTCGCCTCGAGGTGCCCGCGTCCTCGATCACCCCCGCGGCGCTGCGTGACCTCGTGCGAGCCACGACTGCCACCTCGGCGTCAGAGACGACTCGGTAGGCTGTCTAGGTGCGTCGAATCACTGCCCTCTTCGTCATTGCCCTCGTCCTCGCGGTCCTCGTCGGTCGCTCGAGCATCTCCTCGGGGGTGAGCGTCAACGGGACGACCGTGTCCGCGACCGAGGTTCGAGCCGAGTTGAGCGCCATCGCCGTGTCACCGACGCTCCAGTGCTACCTGACCGCAATCGCCCCGGCGAGCTTCTCGGCCGGTGGCGGCTCATCGACCATGGCCGCGTCCGGAGTCGCCGCGTGGTCGAACCTGCGCATCGAGGGGATGGCGATCGACCAGTACGTCCGCAGCCACCTGCACTACTATCCAAGCTCGGACCTCGTCAAGGCCAAGGCGTCGCTCGAATTCGAGATGTCCCAGGCCGCCGCGGCCAACTCGCTCAGCTGCCCCGGGACCGCGGCCCAGGCACTCGCGGCGATGACGCCGTCGATGCGCGACGCCGAGGTTCTCGCCCAGGCCGAGTCGCTCTATCTCGTCAGTAAGTTGAACTCGACCATCCCGCTCACCCCGAGCGCGCTGCGGACCTACTTCGATGCGCACCGCTCGAGTTACGAGACCATCTGCATCAGCGTCGCCGAAGTGCCCACGACCGACGTCACCGCTTTCGCCGCGGCCCAGGCGAAGGGCGCCTCGGTGGCCGCGTTGGCGAGGAAGTTCTCGATCGACCCCTCCTCACTGCACGGTGGGGTCTACGGTTGCTACGGTCCGACGTCAAACCTGTACGCGGCCGTGCGCGCGGATTCCGCGACGACCCCGCTCAACACCTTCCCAAAGACCCCGCTGACCACGACGAGTAACGGCGTGCCCTACGCGCTCTACATCGCGCCCACCAAGCGCACCCCGACCCCGTTCACCCAAGCCGAGGCCGCCGTGCTCGCTGACGTGCGCAACCTCAACGCGAACGCGGCCAACACCGTGAAGAACGACATTCTCAATCGAGCGGTGATCGCCGTCGATCCCGCGTTGGGCCGCTGGGCGTTCGGGACCAACGGGCCGACGGTCTTTGTGCCGGCCCTGCCGTCGACGGCCGACGTCACCGGCTCGACGACGTTGACCGCGCCGAGCGCGCTCAATTATCAGTGAGCGAACCCACGGTCCGCGTGGTCGGACTGGGGCCGGGTGACCGAAACCTCGTCACTGACGGCGCGTGGCGCTTGATCAGTGAGTCGCCGGTCGTGCGGCTGCGAACTCGTCGTCACCCCGCTGCAGCGTCGCTCGACTCGACAACGAGCTACGACGACTGGTACGACACCGCCGACTCCTTTGACGAACTCTATGCGGCCATCGCCGATGACCTGGTGCGCTTGGCGAACGAGGCCGGCGAGGTCATCTACGTCGTGCCGGGATCGCCTGTGGTAGCCGAACGGACCGTCGAGCTGCTCTACGAACGGCCCGTGCGGGTGGTCTGTGAACCCGCCGTCTCGGTGATCGACCTCGCATGCAGCGCCCTCGGCCGTGACCCGATGGGGGTGGGGCTGCGCGTGGTCGACGCGCTCGGCTCCACCGAACCGCTGGTGGGCCCCGGCCCATTGCTCGTGCTTCAGACCTATTCGGCCCCGGTCCTCGCCTCGGTCGCCGACCGGCTCGCGCCCGAGACACCGGTCACCGTGCTGCACCACCTCGGACTTCCCGACCAGGTCATCGAGGTCCGAAAGGCTCGCGAACTGGCCGGATTCGCGGCTGACCACCTGACCTCGCTCTGGGTGGACGAGTTGCGAAGCGCCGGGGCGGCGACTGATGACCTGGTGTCACTCACGCGCACGCTTCGCCGCGACTGTCCCTGGGACCAGGAACAGACCCACGCGTCGCTCACGCGTCACCTGCTCGAGGAGGCCTACGAAGCCCTCGACGCCCTCGAGAGCCTCGTACGAGGAGAACCCGACCCGACGCCCGAGGTGATCGCCCACGTTCAAGAGGAGCTCGGCGACCTATTGTTCCAGATCGTCTTTCACGCCGAACTCGGCGACGAGCTCGACCGCTTCAATCTGGCCACGATCGCCGACGCGGTGCGCAGCAAACTCATCGG
>JAJYPU010000143.1 GCA_021795095.1 Actinomycetes bacterium
GTAGCCGCCGACCGACACGACAACTGAAGGACGCCAGCGACCGATGCGCACGAATGACCAGACAAACGCCGTGGCGAGACCGGCGACTGCACCGATGTTCTGGAGCAGCGCGCGAATCCGCCACGACCGTCGGATCCCCCGGCCCGGCAAGAGCGTGAGGTCAATCGGCTGATTGGCCAGCAGTGAGGCCTCCTGTCCCCGGCGACTGCCGACGTAGTGGATCGAGGTGGCGGGTACACCCCTGGCGACGAGTTCGTCGCCGATCGCGCGCATCGGGAAGATGTGACCGCCGGTACCGCCTCCGGTCACGACGATGGGTCCGGGCATCAGTCGTACCGTCGGACGCGTTCACGCACGTTCGGACCGTGACGAGGTGCGACGGGCGGCGCAGTACGCGGCGCGCTGCGCGGCGCGCTGCGGTGTTCGGTGTGTCCGACCACAGCAACGGAATCCTCAATGTCGATCCCGCCTAACCGGCTCGTATCGTGTCCGATGTTGTACAACACGCCGACTCCGAAGAGTTCGGTTATCAGCGCGGTGCCGCCGTAGGAGAAGAATGGTAACGGGATTCCGGTCACCGCCCAGCCACCCACCACCGAGGCGATGTTGATGACCGCCTCGAGCACGATCCACGTCACGATCCCCACGACGACTAGCCGTTGGACCGCGTTCTGGGAGCTGAGGGCGATTCGAGTGGCGCTGAACAGGAACCACACGAACAGTCCGATCACCGCCAGGGTCCCGATGAGACCCAGCTCCTCACCAATGATCGTAAAGATGAAGTCGGTGTGCGGGTTGGGTAGGAGTCCCCACTTCTCGCGGCTGTGACCGAGACCGAGTCCGGTCAAGCCACCCGCTCCGAGTCCGATCTTTGACTGCAGCAATTGATAGCCGCTGCCCTGGAGGTCTTGGCCGGGATGCAGGAATGAGAGGAACCGCCGGGCCGAATAGGGCTTGACGAGCATGAACCCGCCGAAGGCGAGCACGCCGAGGATCGCGATGCGCGTCAGCAGCTGGCGGCTGAGTCCCGCGACCGCGAGCACCACCACTGCGATCGCTACGACAACCGAGGACGTCCCGATGTCAGGCTCTAGGAGGATCAGCCCGCTGCCGAGCAGCACGGGCGACATCCACAGGGCCAACCGGCGCCACTCCCCCAACTCCTCGTGGTGGTACAGCACTACCCACGCCACGTAGAGGATCGTGACGAATTTGAAGAGTTCCGACGGCTGGAGATAGATCACGTGGAGGTTCAGCCATCGCTTGCCACCGTTCGCGCTGACGCCGATGGCCTTGACCGCCAGCAGCAGTCCAATCCCGCCCATCATCGCGAGCGGTGCGCGACGTATCAAGTAGCTGGTGCGTAACCTCGCGCCGAGGTAGAGGGCAAGGAGTCCGAATCCCAGGTAGATGACATCGTGGATCGCGATGCTCCAACTCGAGCCGCCATTGGCCGTGGCCTGACCTTCGCTCGCTGATGCGACTGCGACCGTCCCGTAGGCGACCATGATCATGGTGGCGAGCAGCAGCGACCGGGCTGCAGGATTTCCCCGCGGCCACGGATGGAGCAGTCGGCCCGGGCGCGCCTCGTCCATCAGACCACCTTGGCGATCTTCAGGAAGTCGCCGTAGAAGATCCCCAGCGCGAGGGCCGCGCACAGGCCCGAGAGGATCCAGAACCGAATGATCACGGTCGTCTCGGGCCAACCGCGCAGTTCGAAGTGATGGTGGAACGGTGCCATCCGGAAAATTCGCCGACCGAACAGTCGGAAACTGAGCACCTGCAGGATCACCGACGCCGTCTCGGCGACGAACAGACCGCCCAAGACCACGAGCAGCAGATCGAGGTTCATTAAGAGACTCAAGGCACCCAGACCGGTACCGATCGCGAGTGACCCCGTATCGCCCATCATGATCCGCGCAGGCGCGGCGTTCCACCAGAGAAAGCCCAAGCACGACCCCACCAGACCCACGGCAACCAACCCGAGATCGAGGGCACTGTGAAGGTGGTAGATGGAAAAGTGTCGGAACTGCCAGTACCCGATGATCGACAACACCGCGAAGGCGAACGTTGCCGAGCCACCCGCCAGTCCGTCGAGCCCGTCGGTCAAGTTGACCGCGTTCGACGTCGCCACGATCACGAAAACCGCGAGGAGTATCCACCCCGTCACCGACAGGTTCCAACCCGGCAGCGAGAACCTGGTGAACGAGAGGTCGGTGGAAGTCTTGACCCAATAGATGGCGAGTACTGCGAAAACCGCCGCGATCAACAACTGGCCGGCCAGTTTGCCGCGTTTGTTCAAACCCAGGTTCCTCGCGTTGCGGATCCCCAGGTAGTCATCGGCGAAACCAACGACCCCCGAGGCCACCGTCACCGACATCGCGAGCACACCGGCTCGCGTGAAGTTGATCGAAGTGCCCACGTGTCCCATGAGATAGCCGATGACACCGGCGAGCACGATGATCACACCACCCATCGTCGGCGTGCCGGCCTTGGCCTGGTGCGACGAGGGGCCATCGGAGCGGATGTGTTGGCCCATTGAGCGACGGCGCACGAAGCGGATCCAGATCGGCGTCGCCAGGAGCGACACGAGGAATCCGATCCCGCCCGATTCCATCAAGCTCAGCATCGTGGACTCATTTCATCAGCTCCCTGACGACCGCTCGATCGTCGAACTCCAGCACGGCGTCGCCAATGATCTGAGTCGTCTCGTGACCCTTCCCCGCGACAACCACGACGTCACCGGTGCGCGCTTCGCTCAGCGCGGACGAGATGGCTCGACGTCGGTCGACCTCGCGGTGGACGTTCGAATCGTTCGCTACGCCCGCCATGATGGCATCAATGATGCCATCTGGATTCTCCGAGCGCGGATTATCCGAGGTCACGAAGACAATATCGGACAACTCGGCTGCCGTGGCGCCCATCGCGGGTCGTTTCTCATGGTCTCGATCACCCCCACACCCGAACACCGTGATGACGCGAGACGAGGGTGCGAGCGAACGAACGTCACGCAGTAGGTGCTCCAGCCCGGCGGGTGTGTGGGCGTAGTCCACGATCACGACGACGTCGTGGCTGTGGACGATCTCGAAGCGTCCGGGCACTGGACGCACGTCCGCCAGCGTTTCGACGACCTCCGCCTCGTCGGCGCCGAGGGCGCTCATGATCGAAAGCGCCATCACGACGTTGGCGACGTTGTAGTCGCCGACTAGCGGCGACCGGACGAGTTGTCCGCGCCAGAAGAACGTCGTCCCGATGAGCGACATGGTCACGCTCGTGACGTCCGCCATCGAAACGGCGGTCGTGGCGATCGTGGATTCGTCTGCGAGTCGGGACCCGTACGGGTCGTCGACCCAGATCACGGCGCGCCGTGCCCGTTGCGGCGTGAAGAGCTGGGCTTTGGCGCGATAGTACGCCTCCATGGTGCCGTGGTAGTCGAGGTGATCGTGACTGAGGTTGGTGAATGCGGCCACCGCAAACTCGAGTCCATCGACGCGACCCTGGTCGAGGGCGTGGCTCGACACCTCCAAGGCGAGAATCGACCGTCCCGCTGATACCTCGAAACCGCGCACGATGGTATCGATACTCCGGAAGAGTTCAGGCCCGGCCGGCGTCGTTCGCAGGTTCGTCAACGTGCCGATGTTCGCGCCGTTCCACCCCATGCCCTTTGCGAGTTGGGCCACGACGGTGGTCACGGTCGTCTTGCCGTTGGTCCCCGTCACACCGATAAGTTCGACCCGACGGTCCGGGTGACCGACGATCGCCGCGCTGACGTGGGCCACCATCGCGCGCACCTGCGATGGCGGGACGACGACGACCGGGACGCCGACGTCCATCGGTACCGTCGCCATGACCGCCACCGCCCCTCGGGCCACGGCGTCCGCGGCGTAGCGCGCACCATCGTCGTGAGAGCCTGGAACGGCTAGAAAGAGCGTTCCTGGACCACACGCGCGTGAATCGATCTCGACACGGTCGATCTCGACGCTCGCCGTGACGATGTCCAAGGGTGCGTCATCGAAGAGGTCGCCGAGTTGCATCACGTCACGTCCGATGCGATCGAGGCCAGCCCCTTGAGCGGCTTCACGGTGATACCCGACGACGGGATCGCGTAGTGGTGCAACGCGTAGGACATCACCTGTTGAAAAACCGGTGCCGCGGCGGTGCCTCCATACACGGTCGTCAACGGACGTTCGACCACCACGATCATCGAGAGTACCGGGTGGTCGGCCGGCGCGAAGCCGACGAAGGTGGCGTCGAACTGGCCCGACAACAGCAGATCCTTACCCGGGTAGGGAATGGTCGCCGTACCCGTCTTACCGGCCACTGGATAGCCCGGGATGATCGCGTTGGTGCCGGTACCTGCCAGAACCACCTGTTCGAGCATCTTGGTCAACGTAGACGACACCGCCGGCGTTACCACTTGCCGGGTCTTGCTCGGGGGCGCTGCTCGCACGGATCCGTTGGCCATGACGTAGCCACGTACGAGCTTGGGTTCAACGAAGAGCCCACCGTTGGCGATGGCGTTGTAAGCGTCAAGCACCTGGATCGGTGGAACGGCGTCGACCTGCCCGATCGGCATCGCGGCCATGTCACTCGCGGACCAGCTATTCGCGTTCACGAGCAGTCCGGCCGTCTCGCCCGGAAAGTTCAGGGTGGTCAACTGACCGAAGCCCAAACGCTCAACCTGGCTGAGCAGACCCGCCTCACCGAGTCGATCGGTGATCTTGTAGGTGCCGATGTTGGAGGACTGGGCGAGGATCTGGGTCGCGGTGAGATGTTCGAGCCCGTGGTTCTCGGCGTCGTGAAAGAGCCGACCACCGACCATGATGCTATTGGGGATCGTGAAGACGGTCGAGGGCGTGATGATGCCCGCTTGCAGTGCGGCGGAGAATGTGACGGCCTTAAATACCGAACCCGGTTCGTAGGCGTACGTGAACGCCAGGTCATTGATCGTCTGCTCGATGCCCGGTACGCCAACCGAGACTCCCCACGATGGGACCTTGCCGAGTACCCCGGGATTAGCGCGCACGTTG
>JAJYPU010000144.1 GCA_021795095.1 Actinomycetes bacterium
CGCCACGCAACTGCTCGCGCGCGCCGCCACGGCCGAGGACGAGCGGGTCCTCGTGAGCCTCGCCGGGGCCGCCCGATACGTGTCGCCCATCGGGGAGGCCGCGATCCGCCGGGCCCTGCTCGCGCTGCGTGCGACCAGGGGTGCCGGGGTGTGGAGTGAGTCGCTCACCGAGCTCGCCATCGCGCTCGGGATCGAGACGACCCGGTCGTCCGGGGGTTGATCGACTCTGAACCACTAGGTTTGTCCGAATGACATCGCGCTTCGACGGTTCTCGAGACGTACGCCGGGCGACCGCGCGGTTGGCTCGACGCCTGCCCGAACCCCTCGAGGACCTGGCGTGGATCGCCTATAACTACCTCTGGTCCTGGACCCCGCGCGGCGAGGACCTCTTTAGACTGATCGACGACCACCGGTTCACGATGGCCGGCGAGAACCCCGTGCGACTGCTCGCGAACCTGCCCGAACGCGACCTGCTGCGCGCCGCGACGAGCCCCGAGATTCTCGAGGTGCTCCACGGCGTCGCGCGGCACATGGAGGCCGAACTCGCCCGCCCGAGCACTCACGCGATCGCTGACGGGCCGGTGGCGTTCTTCTGCGCCGAGTTCGGCGTGCACCAGTCGCTACCCGTGTACTCGGGCGGACTCGGCGTGCTCGCCGGGGACTACCTGAAAGAGACCTCGGACCAAGCCCTCGACGTCGTCGGGATGGGCCTGCTCTATCGCCGGGGCTACGTGCACCAGCGCATGGACCTCTCGGGCTGGCAGCACGAGTACTGGCTCGAGGCGAACACCGGGCACCTGCCCGCCGCGCGGGTGCGCGGCGCCAATGGACTGCCCATCACGGTGCGCGTGCCGATCTGGGACGGCGAGCTCGCCGCGCACGTCTGGCGGGTGAACGTCGGGCGCACGCCGCTCTACCTCCTCGACGCCGAGTTACCCGAGAATGGCCCCCTCGAGCGGTGGGTGACCGCCCGACTCTACGAGGGCTCCCACGACGTGCGTCTCGCTCAGTACGCGCTGCTCGGGATCGGTGGGGTGCGAGCGCTCGAGGAAATGGAGATTGCGCCGCGGCTCTTCCACCTGAACGAGGGGCACCCGGCGCTCGCCGCGCTCGAGGTCGCCTCGCGCCTGGCGCGCGACCCCGGCGATGTCGAGGGGTCACGCGACACGCGCATGGACGTTGTGCGTGACCGCTTCGCCTTCACCACCCACACACCCGTGCCGGCCGGCAACGAGACCTACACGCCCGACGAGTTCTTCTCAGTGCTCGGCCACACCATCGATTCGATGGGCCTGTCGCGTGACCAGGTGAGCGCCCAGTCGCGTATCGACCCGGCTTCCAACGACGAGCCGCTCGGCTTCTCCCCGCTCGCCATCCGAAGTGCGCGCTCCACCAACGGGGTCTCGCGCCGTCACGGCGAGGTCGCTCGGGCGATGTGGAGTCCCCTCTTCCCGGGTCGAGGCGAGGCGGACGTGCCGATCACCTCGGTGACCAACGGCGTCCACCTGCCCACCTGGATGTCCCCGACGATGCGCAGTCTCCTCGACGGCTTCCTCGGACCGGACTGGGAACGCCACGCCCACGACCCCGCCCTGTGGGACCACGTCGACGAGATCGCCGACGTCGACCTGTGGGCGGCACGCTGTGACATGCGCCGTCGGCTGATCGAGACGATCCGCAGCCGCACGGTGGTGGACCGGCTCGCGCGCGGCGAGGACGTCGACTTCGCGGCGTCGGCCGAGCGCGCCTTTGACCCCGATTACCTGACGATCGGTTTTGCTCGGCGCCTCGCGACCTACAAGCGACTCGACCTGCTCTTCCACGACACAGACCGGCTGCGCCGGATCATCGACCACGAGCAGGGCGCCCAGTTCGTCATCGCGGGCAAGGCGCACCCGATGGACGACGAGGCGAAGACCGTCGCACGCAACGTCTTCACCCTCAATCGCAGCCTCGACCTGCCCAACACGGTGGTCTTCCTCGAGGACTACGACATGAGCGTCGCGCCGCGCCTCGTGGCGGGCTGTGACGTCTGGCTCAACCTGCCCCGACCTCCAATGGAGGCGAGCGGCACGAGCGGCATGAAGGCCGCGATGAACGGCTGTCTCAACGTGAGCGTGCTCGACGGCTGGTGGAGCGAGGGCTACAACGGTCAGAACGGCTGGGCGATCGACGGCACGACGCTCGATGACCCGGCCGCCCAGGACGAACGCGACGCGACGGCGCTCTACGACCTGCTCGAGCACGAGGTCCGTCCGACGTTCTTTGCGCGCGACGCGAACGGCATCCCCGTGGCGTGGATCGCGATGATCCGCGCGTCACTGCGCAGTCTCGCGCCGACCTACTCCACGGCACGCATGCTGCGCGACTATCGCGAGCGCATCTACGACCCCGCGAGCTGAGTCGTTCCGCTCCGAGGCGTGAACGCGTACTCCGGACGCTGGCCGGCCTTGATCTCCTCGCGCACGAGGAACTGGGCGAGCGGCAGGTCCTCGGCGTGGGTGACGCCGATGCAGCGCGAGCTCGTGAGCAGTGCGTCCACGACGATGCCGTCGTGGGCCATCGCCTCGGCCACGAAGGTGGGCAGCAGCACTTCGGGGTCGCCGTCGCGGTACTCGGCCATGGCACGGTGCATCAGTGGCCAGATTGACGGCTGGAAGCCCCACAGGTTCATCGAGACCCGGGTCGTCGGGTCGAGGTAGTAGGGGGAGAGGTCGTCGTCGGCCGCCAGCCCCTCCGGGGTGAAGTGGACGTTGCGTCGCTCGACGATTGTGACGAGTCGGCCGTTCGCGATCTCGCACGTGCCGCGCGAGACGGGTAGGTCGCCGACGAGGGAGTTCTCGAGTTCGTAGGCCACGAGGCAGTTTGTCGAGTGCTCCGACAGGTGTGCACAGAGCGACGCGAAGGCGTCGCGACCGTAGAGGTCGTCGGCATTGGAGACAGCGAAGGGCGTCGACGCGTCGATGAGGGGCTCGGCGGTGAGGACCGCGTCGACGGTGCCACGCAATTTGTCCTGGAAGGCGAAGGAGACGCGGTGCTCGGTGGGCCAGAACGTCTCGACGTGGGCCCGGATGGTCGGACCGGTGTCGCGATTGATCACGATCACGATCTCGTCGAAGCCACCGGCGAACGCGTCGGCGGCGATCATGTCGATGACGCCCTCGCCGTGGCGTCCGATCGGGGCGAGCTGCTTCAAGCCGCCGTAGCGGCGGGCCCGTCCTGCGCCCAGTATGACGAGGGTCGGCCCGCTCACCTCTCCAACGTAACCAGTGGGCGCGGGTTCGTCAATCGCGATGGACGCACCGGTCGTCGCGAGTCTGTCGTCGCGATCGCGTCGACGTTGCGTCGAGGACTGCGTCGTCGGGCCACTCGGACTTCTACTCCGGGGCCGAGTCCATCGGTGAAGTCGCGAGGTCGAGCTGACCGGACGAGGCGTTCGATCGTCGTCGGGCGTGACGTGGCCCACGGGACTCGGCCGCCTACTGTCCGGGGAAGAGCGAGATGGGCTGATGAGGTCAAGTGGCGCTAGGGTGACTCGATCGGGGGAGGGTTCACGGGTGCCAATTCACCGATCGGGTTCGCCTCGCGCGACGGTGCGCCGTCGTGAATGAGGCAGTCGACGTAACCGCCGGGTCGCGGCTCGCACGCGTCGCGGAGGTCTCGCGGCTCGTGCTCGGTCGCATGAAGGTCGACCGCGTGAGCGTCGCGGCGGGCGCGTTCGCGTATCGGTGGTTCCTGTCGATCTTTCCGCTCATCATCGCGCTGCTCGGGGTTGCGTCACTCGTCACGGTGCCGCACCGCCTCATTGCCAACCTCATCCACGGCGTCACGGTCGCCTTGCCGTCGGGTGCGGCCAGCGTGCTCACTGAGTCGATCACGAACGCCCAGCGACACGCCGGCGCGGGCGTGACGACCACGGTGCTTGCGAGTGTGGTCGCCCTGTGGAGCGCGACGTCGGGGATGGTCGTCGTGGAGGAGGGTCTAGACATGGCCTTCGGGCTGTCGACGGATCGGTCGTTCCTCGTCCGTCGACTGATCGCCCTACCCCTGCTCGTCGCTTCGGTGGTGCTCGGCGGCGTTGCCTCCGCGCTCGCAGTCTTCGGTGCACAGTTGGGCCGTCTGTTCGGTGACGTCGTGCCCATCCACGGCGAGCTCTTCACCGTCTCCTGGGGTGTGCTCCGGTGGCTCGTCGCGCTGTTTCTCATGAACCTCTTGCTCTCGGTCTTCTACTACCTCGCGCCCAACCGTCGGTCGCGGTGGCGATGGACGAGCGCCGGCACCGTCGTCGCCACGGTGACCTGGGCGTTGGTGTCGCTCGGCTTTTCGCTCTATACGTCCGCCTTCGGCTCGTTCGGCTCGACCTACGGCGCCTTCGCCGGCGTCGCGATCCTCATCTTCTGGCTCTACCTCTCGGGTCTGGCGATCCTGATGGGCGCCGAGGTCGACGCGGCCGTCGCGTCGAACGGCGAGGCGCGAAGCTGAGATATACCACCGAGGTCGCTCGAACCTCAGGTGGTGTTCTCTATCGCTCGACGGATGTGTCACGCAGGGGCCGTTCGATCGGTGGTGATTCGTGCGTATGGTGGACTCACGGCAGGGTGAGTTCGCCGAAGGTCGCGACAGCGACGAGGCCCGTGGCGCGCTTCGCCAGTCGAGCGTCGCCGGCGACGAGGTTGTCGGCCTGGAGCCGGGTCACGGCCACGTATTCGGCGTCGGCGAGGTCGTCCCAGCCGTGGGCGATCGCGAGATCCCAAGCCGTTCGCCGAGACACGCGGTCCCCGAGCAGACGGACCTTCAGTGCCGTCATGCGCTCGTGCAAGGCGAGGGCGTCGCGTTGGTCGAGCGTGCCGTCACGGACCTGGGTGAGCAGGATCTCGAGGGCCCGTGTTCGCAGGCTATTCGGAGCGACGAGGTGGTGGCTGGCTGGAAGCGTCACGGACTGCGCGACGAGGCGCACCAAGGTTGGCGGGTCGATGACGAATCGTGTCATCGCGCTGCCTCG
>JAJYPU010000145.1 GCA_021795095.1 Actinomycetes bacterium
CGGCTGCGCGCCTTCGTCGAGACCTCGACGGTGTGGCACACGATCGGTCAGTGATGACGACGCCCTACGCCCTCGCCGAGCGCGCCGCCTTCGAACTGCGCGAGGCCAGCGGCTTTGACCGCTACGACGTCGCCATCGTGCTGGGCTCGGGGTGGCGCGAGGGCGCCGTCGCCCTCGGCGAGCCGGCGAGCGATGTCGCGACGACCGACCTGCCCGGGTTCCTCGCCCCCACGGTCGCCGGCCACAGCGGACGCATCTTGAGCCTCCACTTCGAGGGTGTGCGCGTGGCGCTCGTCTCGGGCCGGGTGCACCTCTACGAGGGCCACCGCGTTGACCAGGTCGTGCACCCCGTTCGCACGCTTATCGCCGCGGGGGCCAGTCGCATCGTACTCACCAACGCCTGCGGGGGGATCGACCCGAGCGTGGCGCCGGGGTCGGTCGTGGTGATCCGTGACCACCTCAACCTGACGGCGACCTCGCCGCTCGAGGGCGAGGCGCCGCCCGAGCCCTACGGGTCGCGCTTCGTGGACCTCACGGACCTCTACAGCGCGCGCCTGCGCGCCGCCGCCGCCACGGTTGCCCCCGAGCTCACCGAGGGCGTCTACGCGGGCCTGCGCGGGCCGCACTACGAGACACCCGCCGAGATCGCGATGCTCGCGACGATGGGCGCGACGTTGGTGGGCATGTCGACCGTGCTTGAGGCCATCGCCGCGCGCCACCTGGGCGCCGAGGTGCTCGGGCTCGGGCTCGTCACCAACTTCGCCGCCGGTGTGACGCCGGCGCACCTCAACCACCTCGAGGTCCTCGAGACCGGCCTCGCGAGCGCGGCCGCCCTCGGGTCCCTGCTCACCCGGCTGGTGCCCGCGCTGTGAGCGACGACTTCATCGCGCGCGTGACCGACTGGATCGCCGGCGACCCCGACGAGACCGACCGCGAGACCCTGGAGCTGCTGGTGCGCGACGGCCCGCGCGAGGAATTGGAGCGCCGCTTCGCCGCGCCGCTCTCCTTCGGCACGGCGGGCCTGCGCGGACCGGTCATGGCCGGGCCGGCGGGCATGAACCGCTACACCGTGCGTCGCGCGACCCAGGGCGTCGCCGCGTGGCTCGCGGAGGGACCTGTCGATGAGTCGCGCGGCGTCGTCGTCGGGCGTGACGCGCGGCGCGGGTCCGAGGACTTCAACGACGAGGTCGTCGCGGTGCTGCTCGGCGCGGGGATCCCCGTCTACGAGATGCCCGGTCCGCTGCCGACCCCACTCGTCCCCTACGCCGTGAGGGCGCTTCGCGCCGCGGCGGGCGTGATGATCACGGCGAGCCACAACCCGCCCCAGGACAACGGCTACAAGCTCTACGACGCGAGCGGGTCCCAGATCGTCCCCCCCGATGACGAGACCGTCGAGCGCCTCGCCGCGGCGGCGGCGACCCCGGTGCTCGGCACCCGCGCCGACCCGGGCTATCACCCGGTGCCCGACGCACTGCTCGCGGAGTACCGCCGCCACGCGCTCGCGCGCTTTTCGCCGCCGGCGCGCAGTGACCTCGTGATCGTCTACACCCCTTTACACGGCGTGGGAGGCGCGACGATGACGGCGCTGCTTTCGGCCGCGGGCTACGGACGCGTGCACGTGGTGGCCGAGCAGTTCGAGCCCGACGCCCGCTTCCCGACGCTGCCCTTTCCCAACCCCGAGGAGCCGGGGGCGCTCGACCTCGCGATCGCGCGGGCCGTCGAACTCGACGCGGACCTGGTGCTCGCCAATGACCCCGACGCCGACCGGCTCGGCGCGGCGGTGCGTGACGGCGAGGCGTGGCGGGTGCTGCGCGGCGACGAGATCGGCTGGCTGCTCGCGTCGGCGCTGTTGCCCGAGGCCGGGGCCGACGACGTCGTCGCGACGACCATCGTGTCCTCGAGCATGCTCGAGGCGATGGCGCGTGACGCCGGGGTCGAGTGCGTCACGACCCTCACCGGGTTCAAGTGGATCACCCGGGCGGCGCCGGGGCGCACCCTCGCCTTCGGCTACGAGGAGGCGCTCGGCTTCGCCGTCGACGACCGCGTCGCTGACAAGGACGGGATGACCGCGGCGCTCGCGCTCGCGAGGCTCGCGAGCGAACTGGCCGGGCGGGGCGAGACACTGGTCGACCGGCTCGACGCGCTCGAGGCGCGCTACGGCGTGCACGCCGTTGACCAGCTCGCCCTGCGCGTGGACGGCCCCGAGGGCCGCGAGCGCATCGCGGCGATGGTGGCGGGGCTGCGTAGCGACCCGCCACGCCAGCTCGGTGGCGAGCCGGTGGTCGAGGTCGTCGACCTCACGGCGGGTTGGCGCGGGCTCGCGCCGACCGAGGGGGTCGTGCTCTACGCACCGCCGACGCGGGTGGTGGTGCGCCCCTCGGGCACTGAGGCCAAGGTGAAGGCCTACCTCGAGGTGGTCGTCGGACCCGACGAGCGCCCCCTCGCCGATCAGCGGCGCGCGGCGTACGCGCTACTGGGCGACGTGCGCGCGCAGCTCGCGGCCTGCCTCGTCTGACGGTTCCGCTGCGGGCCCGTCGCGTCGCGTCGGATCGCCGAGCGTCGTGGCGTGGGCGTCCGTGCGCGTCGACCAGTGCGGACGTGACACCGCACGGAGCATCGTGTCGACGTCGTCGCTCGAGAGGGCCGGCGCGAAGAGGTAGCCCTGGCCGAGCTCACAGCCGAGCCCGCGCAGGAACGCGCGCTGGGTCTCGGTCTCGACGCCCTCGGCGAGCACCGTCAGGTGCAGCCGGCGCCCGAGCGAGATCATCGCCTCGAGCAGGGCCCGGCTCTCCACGTCGTCATCGGCGGCGACGATGAAGGAACGGTCGATCTTGATGATGTGGGGGCGCAGGCGCGTGATGTGTGAGAGCGAGGAGTAGCCCGTGCCGAAGTCGTCAAGGGCCAGGCGCACGCCGCGGTGCTCGAAGTGCTCGAGAACGGCGGCCACCTGCGCGAAGTCGGCGAGCGCGGCGCGTTCGGTGACTTCGAGGACGAGGCGTTGGGGTGCCAGCGCGCTCGTGTCCAGGACCCCGTCGACCAGCGCGAGCAAGTTGGGGTCGCGGAACTGGTTGGTCGAGAGGTTCACCGAGACGTAGGGTGCGTTTCCGTGGACCGCGATCCACGACGCGGCGGTCGCCGTCGCGTCGCGCAGCGCGAACTCACCGAGGGCGACGATGAGATCGGTCTGCTCGGCGAGGGGGATGAAGACGTCCGGCGCGACCGGCCCTCGGTGGGGGTGTTGCCAGCGCATGAGGGCCTCGAAACCGACGATCTCATCGGTCGCAAGGTCGATGAGCGGCTGGTACTTCATGGTCAGCTGGTCGGTTCCGAGCGCCCCGCGCAGGTCGCGCAGCAACTCGTAGTGGCTTGAGGCGCGGTCGTGCATGTCCTTCGTGAAGCGCACGACGTTGCCCTTACCCCGGCGCTTGGCCTCGTAGAGGGCGGTGTCGACGTCGCGCAGCAGCTCCTCGTTGTCGATCGTCTCGTCGTCGAGGGCGACGACGCCGATGCTCACTCGCTGCTCGAGGCTGGCGCCCGCGACCGTGAAGGGCTCGGCCACGACGCTGAGCAGGCGGTTGGCCACCTCCTCGTAGGAGCCGGTGATCCCCGGGGCGAGGTAGAGGAACTCGTCGCCGCCGAAGCGGCACAGCGTGTCGCTCGCGCGCGTGACCCGCTCCATGCGCCGGGCGAACTCGACGAGCAGCTCGTCGCCGACGTGGTGGCCGAAGGTGTCGTTCACACCCTTGAAGTCGTCGAGGTCGAGTAGGAAGACGGCGTTGGTCCCGCCGTCGCGCGCGACGAGCGCTCGGGCCTGGGAGAGCCGGTCCTCGAACAGCGTCCGATTGGCGAGTCCGGTCAAGGGGTCATAGAGCGCCTGGTGTTCGAGCTCGGCGAGCAGGGCGCGCTCGTCAGTCGCGTCGCGCACCGAGACGACGATGGTCTCGGGCTCACCGCGCTCGTCGGTGAGACTGGCCGCGGAAACCTCCCCGAAGATCACCCGGCCGTCGCGGTGGACGAACCTCGTCGTGTGGTGCACGCGCGAGACGCCACCCGAGACGAGCCGTTGGCGGTGTTCTTCGGCGACCGCGACGTCGTCGTCGAGGCGAAACGCGTCGGGCGAGCGGCCGAGCAACTCGTCCTCACTTCGCCCGATCATCTCACAGAAGGCGCGGTTGACGTTGAACAGCTTCCCGTCGCGGTTGAGCAGGTACATCCCCGAGGTGTTGTTCGCGAAGGCGTCGTGGAAGAGGGCGTCGCGACGCGCGAGCGCTCGCTGGGCCTCGGCGTCGAGGTGCAGGGCCCGCAGTTCGCTCTCGACCTTGGTGCGTTCAGCCTGACGCAACTGCTCGCGCTGGCGCCGCTCGACCTCGTACTGGTGACCGACCTGGACTGCGACGACGAGCGCGGTCACGAGAACGCCCCACTCGCCCCAGATCTCGACGGCGCTGTGGTGCAGGAAGATCTCGTCGGGGATGGTGAGCGCGATGCCCGTCAGGGCCGCGCCGAGCGAGCCGACGACTCCGAAGACTGACCCCGCGTAGATGATGGGCACGAAGAGCAGTAGGTTGATCGTGAAGTCGGGCACCGTGACCACGGCGTCGACCAGCCTGGCGTCGGTGGCGAGGTGGACCGCGAAGATGGCGAGCACCATGAGCTGGACGGTCCAGAACCGGCGGTTGGCGAGCGGCGGGTGCGTGAGGTTGACGACGAGGGCGCGCACCGCACTGGACAGGTCGTCGGGCGACCCGCAGGGGCTGGTCGGGTCGGCTGGGTTGGCTTGGCTCACGAAGCACCTTCTCCGTACTACCCCCGACTGCTGTAGCGGAGACTAGAACGGCGTTCAGGCCGGCGCTACCAATGCCCTAGGGACCTTGGACCCATGTCACGGTCGGGTCACGTAGTTCCACCGTCTCGGCACCGAGGTTCTACGCCTACGGTCCGTGGGCTGGTGGTCAGATGGCGCCGCGC
>JAJYPU010000146.1 GCA_021795095.1 Actinomycetes bacterium
TGTCGTCGGCGTCGACGGGTCCCAGAGCGCCTATCGAGCATTCGCGATGGCCATCGACCTGGCCGAGCGCGAGCACGGGTGCGTGCACGCGTGTTGTGTCGCCCACGTGCCCGCCCTCGCCGCCGCGGGTTCCTTCGTCACGCCAACGCCACCGCTGGACGACCGGCTTGACGATGACCTATCGAACTTCGTGACTGACGCCTTGAGTCGCGCGCACGTCAGTGGCGACTTCGCGTGGCGCGTCGGTGAGATCGCCGTCGAGCTCGAGTCCCTGGCCGCCGACCACGCGGCGGACCTCATAGTCGTGGGCCGTTCGGCCCATCTGCACTTGCGCGTCGGCGGTGTTCCACGCCACTTGCTCGCCCGGGGCCACTATCCGGTCCTCGTCGTGCCCTAACTGTTCGACTCGCCCACCCCGGAGGCGCTGCCTGGCCCGACGGTACGTCGGTCGCTCGGTCGGCCATCGAGTTGTACCGTCGGTCCTGGCGGGTCGAGCCGGTCACGGCACGCACGCTCGAGTGCCCAGCGGATCGGCCCAACGCCAACGATCCCGCACGAGACGAAAGAGCGCTTGATTGCCTGGTGCCTTGGGGCCCTCGTTACGGGAGATGGGGTGCCTCTGGCAGTACTCGGGGGAAATCGAGTCTTGGATGGAGGCACCCCAACGAACGATCACGCTGTTGAGAGTCACGCGTGCGTAGCTGAACCCCGTGTGAGCCGGTGGCGCGAGGCTGAGAGCGCAGCGGCGAGAACCATGAAGCCCATCGAGGCGTAGAAGGCAGCGTGCAGTCCCGACGTGAAAGCGATGGCGGCGTGACCCCTCAGGTTCGTCGTTCCGACAAAGATCGCGAAGGCGAGGTGCTTGGAGATCGACCGAGAAGCGACCAGGATCGAGACCGCGAAGGAGAAGACCATCCCGATGTTCGCGAACGTGCGCAACACGCCCGAGGCGATCCCAAAGACCTGCGGCGGCGACGCTTTCATCACCGCCGCCGAGTTCGCTGGAAAGAAGGAACTCGAGCCGATCCCGTTGATCACGCTCGCGAGCACCACCAACCACAGTCCGCTTGCGATCTCGAGGTGGGCGTACAGGGCGAGTGCCACCACTTGCAATCCCAGTCCGGTGGTCGCTGGTAGCACCGGTCCGAACCGGTCTGCCATGCGACCCGCCAGGGGGCCAACGGCGGAACCGACGACGTAGCCGGGTACGAGAAGCAGCGACGCGTGCAGTGGGGAGAGCCCTCTCGACCCCTGTAAGTACATGATGACGAGAAAGAGCGTCGCAAAGTTGGCGAGGCCTTGGAACAGCGAGGCCAGCAGCGACGGCATCATCGTCGGAATCTTGAGCAACGCGAGATCGAGCATCGGTTCGCGCTGTCGAGACTCGACGAAGACGAAGACGACTAAGAACACGACTCCGCCCACTAGGTAGGCGACAAGCGAGGCGTCGATGGAGGTGGTGGCCAGTTTGGTCATCGCCCAGAGCACGCCGAAGAGACCGAGCCCGAGCGTAACCATTCCGATGACGTCGAATCGTCGAGAGGACCGCTCCCCTCGCTCGTGGAGCACCCGGATGGCAAGCAGGAGCGCCACCCCACCGATGGGCACGTTGATCCAGAAGATCCAACGCCACGACATGTAGTTGACGATCAATCCCCCGACCACGATGCCGAGGACCGCGCCAAGACTCCAACCGACGGCGTTGTAGCCGTAGGCCCGTCCGCGCCGCTCGGGCGGGAACAGATCGGCGATGACCGCACCGCTGTTGGCCGTGATGAAGGCGCCGCCTATGCCCTGGAGGAGTCGGAACCCGATGATGGCACCCTCGTTCCACGAGAGCGCGCAGGCGAGCGAACCAAGGATGAAGATGGCGAAACCCGCCTCGTACATCCGCACCCGTCCGAACATGTCGCCAAGCCGTCCCACCTGGGTCGCGAGCAGCGTGATGATGAGCAGATAGCCCATGACCACCCAGATGACCGAGGACAACCCGATCTTGAGTCCCTTCTCGATCTCGGGCAGGGCAAGCACGACGATCGTCGTGTCGACCGCCGTGATGAGGACGCCCGTCATGACAACGACCATCGCGAGTCCGATGTGAGTAGCCCCGGTACCGGTTCGAACCGGCGGCGGCGTAGCGGTCGACGTCACGGCTCCTTCTTCCCCACTACGACCGCGTATCGCGAACCCGTGAGGTCCGTGCCCGCACACGTGAACAGCTCGACACCGAAGACCGCGCGCCTTCGGGCGGTCACTACCGACGTCCCGAGCGCATGCGAGCCCTCGTGCAGTCGGCTCGGTCGCGCCGTCCGGGGGCCACTCGCACCGCTAGCCCCGGTAACCAGCATCGACGAACAAGTGATACTTGTGATCCTCATCGTCTCCCCCTTGGCACCTCGAGTCGGTCGGCGAGCATCGCGAGGACCGCTGCTGACTCGGAGAGCCGTCGCACGTCCGCCGCGGTGAGCTTGTCGATCGCGGATGCGACGCTCACGACCCGCCGGTCACGCCACGCATCGACCTTGCGGGCGATGTCACCAGCCAAGGTCAGTCGAGCCACACGCCGGTCACGGCCGTCAACGCCGCGCGTCACGATCCCGGCTTCGACCATCTGGCGCACCAACGTGCTCACCGTGTTCGGGGCGAGCGCGAGCTCCGTGGCGACTTCGGCGACCGAGGCCCCGGGGTGACGACGCAAGAATCGGACAAACTCCAATTGCGCGCTGCTCAACGAGGACAGTTCGACCGGTCGTCTACCGTGACGGCGATTGGCTCGGCGGATCCGCGCCATCGCCTCGAGCAACTGGTCTGCCAGGTCGGCGGGCTCGAGCGACGTGCGTGGTGTAACGCGAGTGGTCTGTCCAGCCATCACTTCGCCACGGCCCGAGAGCGCGACGGGCACGGACACCAACGCGGCCGGCCACCGACCTTGCGGTCGATCGATGGTCCAGTCTTCCGTGGCTTGCGTCTAGACACTGACGTATGTTAACTCTGTCACAGAGGTAAGTGCCAGCAATCGCGACGAGGGAGGATCGATGGCGAAGACGGTGCACGTACGTACAGCGGACGACGAGGTGGGCATCTATGACGCCGAGCCCGACGGGGCTGCGCTCGGGGCGGTCGTCGTGGTCCAAGAGGCGTTCGGGGTGAACGGCCACATTGAAGATGTGACGAGACGATTCGCGGCCGCGGGCTACCGAGCCGTCGCGCCTCACCTGTTTCACCGCACCGGCGACCCGGTGCTCGACTATGGGAACTTCCAGAACGTCATGCCCCACATGCAGGCGCTCAGTGAGGCCGGCTTGACGGCCGACCTCGGAGCAACCTTCGACTACCTGGCGGCAGCGGGTTTCGAGTTACCGCGTGTCGGCGTGGTGGGGTTCTGCATGGGAGGCAGCGTCGCGTTTCTCGCCGCGCACCAACCGATCGGTGCGGCGGTGAGCTTCTACGGCGGAGGCGTCGTCGAGGGGCGATTCGGTATGCCATCCTTGCACGACCTCGCGCCTAGCCTGCGCGCGCCGTGGCTCGGGCTCTACGGTGACCTCGATCAGAGCATCCCCGTCGAGCACGTGGAACTCCTTCGTGAGGCGACGGCCAAGGCGTCCGTGCCCACCGAGATCGTGCGATACCCCGACGCGGGCCACGGATTCCACTGCGACGCGCGCGACTCGTACCACGAGTCATCAGCGACCGATGCGTGGGGGCGGACCCTTGAGTGGTTCGGCCGGTACCTGACCACGTCGTGAACTAAGTCGGCCATTCGTCACCACGTGGGTCGCGCACAGGTTGCCGACAGCGAGGGCGACGGTCGGCACGCTGCGGCGTGTGTCCTTTGAGCGGGCATGACCATCGGCGTGACACACGGGTCGTAGGGTGTCGCCATGGCCAACGCGTCAGGGTTATCCCGCAGTAACGAGTTCGAACGAATCATGAGTGCCGCGCGCACGCCAGGGTGGAGTTTTGGTCTCGATCGGCGTGGCCAGATCATGGCCACGCGCGACTCGGGTCAGATCGGACTGCCATGGGTGATCGGGGCAACGAGGAGTGGACGGGGCTTGCGAGTCGAGTTGTTCCAGCCAGGCGACGACACAGAGGCCGGTGGGGTCGTCGTCGGCGATCTCTCGGGCAATCCACGCGAGATGGGTCGCCAGTTACGCGAAATCCTCGGCAACTTGACGTTCACCGACGATGGAGACGATACCGAAAGAGACTGACCGAAAACGCAAGAAACGCAAGTCCCGACGGGTTAGCTAACCCAGTCACTGAAGCGATACGCACTAGCCGAGTGTCGAACGACCGAACCCAGGCCCACACGAGGCACCACGGGAGTCCGGGCGCCGGCGATGTATCGACCTTGTTGCACGACCAATTCAATCCGTGTAGCCCTGACGTCCCCCTTCACACAGCGAAACATCGATCATCGGGCGCGGTGTTGCAGCAGTAGATGTGTCCGCTCGTCCGGCTCGCCCGCGAAGAGCGCGTCGAGGGCGAACGTGAAGAGCGTCTCCTGTGGCGCGGCCAGATGGAAGAGGGTCAAACACGAGCGCAGCTTGATCGCATCGGGACCGAGCACGGCGTCAGCTCCGCGCGAGGCGTGCTCGACAATGGCCGTTACGGCAGCGCGCAGGCGCGACCCGAGGAGCGGATGCGCCAGATACGCCTTCGCCTCGACGAGGTCGGCGATGCCGTAGAAGTCGGAGTTCGCGCTCGCCCCCAAGCCCCGCAATTGCGGCAGAATCCACCAGATCCAGTGACCCACCTTGTGACCTCTGTGCAGTTCCGCGAGGGCCTCATCATATGTATCGGCTTGCGCGTCGAGGAAACGCTGCAGGTCGGTGCTCGTAGTCACGACGCACGCCGGGATCGAATCACTTGGTCCCATAGGTATTGCGTGCGAGTCGACTCCAC
>JAJYPU010000147.1 GCA_021795095.1 Actinomycetes bacterium
CGGGCCCTCGCGTCCGCCCGAGCCGCCCGAGCCGATCGTGAGGGCCGAGGCGATGATCTTCACGATGACCGTGCGGAAACGGATCCCGCGCGGATTGTGGTGCACGGCGGCGATCGCTGCGTCGGTGCCGTGGCCCTCGGCCTCGGGCGCGAACGTGAAGACGAGGATCGCCCCCGCAAGCGCGCCGATGGTCGCCACGAGCGGGATGGCCCAGGGCCGCGCGAAGTGCGATGAGGCCACGCGATAGCCCTCGCCCACCGGGGACGGTTCGTTGTAGCCCGCGAGCACGTGCAGGAAGAACCAGCTGGCGAACTGGAGGGCCTCGTAGAACACGACGGCGCCGAGGCCCGCGATCACCCCGATGACCGAGCCGAGGATGAGCCACTTGCGCCCGTAGCTCGATGCGCCGATCCACACCGAAGCCCGTGCGCGCAGTGTGCGCGACCACCGCGCGCGGGTGGGGATCGGTGGCGTGTCCACGCTCATCAGATCGCCCAACCCGAAGCCCAGTCCTGTTCGGGTACCTCGCCCGCGGCGAGCGTGAAGCGCTCGAGCACCTTGACGAAGACGTCCCGGTCGGCCGCGGTGATGCCACCGACGATCTGTTCGATCTCGCGGCGGCGGTTCGACGTGACGACCGCCACGAGGGTCCGTCCGGCGTCGCTCAGTGAGATGCGCACGTTGCGTCGATCACCCCGCTCGGTTCGGCGCACGATGAGTCCTTTGGCGAGGAGCCGGTCGCACATCCGCGTCGCGGTGGCCGGCGTGACCCCCACTGCCTGGGCGAGCTCGGTGAGCCGCTGGGGACCACGCGACGCGAGCACCACGAGCGTGCGGTACTGCGTGAGCGTCACCTCCTCGGCGACGTCGGCGAGGGACCGCACGGCGACCGCCACGAGTGCCCGGCTCGCCGAGATGAACGCGTCGATCACGGGTTCACTCGCTTCACGAGGGACCGCACTCACTTTCATAGGCTAATTATTGCATACGACAACAACGCAACCGACGACCACGGCCGGTTCGTCGGGCCGAGACCACCGGGCAGACCCGTTCACGTCACGACCGACGTCGGACCCGACGCGACCTCATCGTTCGATCATCGTCATCTGCTGGGCGTTGTGGTGCTCACCCGCGGGGGGCGTGACGTGCGTGAGCCGCTCGATCTGCTCGCTCGTCAAGCGGACCTCGTCAGCCGCGACGTTCTCCTCAAGACGCGCGACGCGCTTAGTGCCCGGGATCGGCACGATGTCATCGCCCTGGGCGAGCACCCACGCGAGGGCGACCTGGGCGGGGGTAGCCCCGACCTCGGCGGCGATGCCGGTGACCTCCTCAACGGCGCGCCGATTGTGCTCGAAGTTCTCGCCGATGAACCGTGGGTTGGTCTTTCGCGAGTCGTCCTCGGCGAAGTCCTCGACCGAACGGATCGCGCCGGTGAGGAATCCCCGACCGAGCGGCGAGTAGGCGACCAGTCCGATGCCGAGTTCGCGCAACACCGTGAGCACGCGCGCCTCGGGGTCACGGGTCCAGAGCGAGTACTCCGACTGCAGGGCCGTGACGGGGTACACGGCGTGCGCCCGGCTGATCGTGTCGGGTCCGGCCTCCGAGAGACCGATGTGGCGCACCTTGCCCTCGGCGACCAGCTCAGCGAGTGCACCGACGGTCTCCTCGATAGGCGTGTTGGGGTCGACCCGGTGCTGGTAGTAGAGGTCGACGTGGTCGGTGCCGAGACGTCGCAGCGAGCCCTCGAGCGCCGCGCGCACGTTGGCGGGGCGGCTGTCGAGGTTCCAGGGACCGGCACCGTCGTGGGAGACCAGCCCGAACTTCGTGGCGAGGACGACCTCATCGCGTCGGCCAGCGATGGCGCGCCCGACGAGTTCCTCATTCACGTAGGGCCCGTAGATCTCGGCGGTGTCGACGAGGGTGACCCCGAGATCGAGGGCCCGGTTGATGGTGCGGATCGACTCGGCGTCGTCGCTGCCCGCGCCCGTGTAGGCGCTGGACATGCCCATGGTGCCCAGGCCGATGCGCCCGACGTCGAGGGTCCCGAGGTGGTGGTGCTTCATGGTGGCTCTCCTACTTGTTTCGATGGGCTTGGTAGTGCTTCGGACGTCTGATGAACCAGGGGTTCGCGGTCAGATCGTCCCGACACGGATGAGTGATTTCACGGCGCGACGCTGGTCCATGGCCTCGTAGGCACTCGCCACCGCGTCGAGGTTGGTCTCGAAGTCGAGCACGAGACCGGGGTTGATCCGTCCCTCGAGGACGTCTTCCATCAGCTCGGGGATGTAGCGGCGCGCCGGGGCCACGCCTCCGCGCAACCCGACGTTGGCGAAGATCACCCGCTCGATCGGCACGTGCACGCCGTGGGGCGCACCGACGGCCCCGACGACCGACCCCGGACGCGCGATCCCGAAAGCCGTCGTCATCGACTGACCCGTGCCCACGCACTCCATGGCCGCGTCGACGCCGATACCGCCGGTCAGCTCGAGCACGCGAGCCACCGCCTCCTCACCGCGCTCGGCGACGACGTCGGTGGCGCCAAAGGCGCGCGCCAGGGCCTGGCGGGCCGGGTTGCGGCTCAGTGCGATGACGCGTTGCGCCCCGAGTCGGGCCGACGCGAGGACCGCCGAGAGGCCGACGGCCCCGTCACCGACGACCGCGACGGTGGCGCCGGGCTGGACGTTGGCGCTCAGCGCCGCGTGGTGGCCGGTACACATGACGTCTGCGAGCGTGAGGAGCGATCGCAACGTCTCGTCCGAGTGGCCCGTGCCGGGCACGGTGACGAGCGTCGTCTCGGCGAAGGGCACCCGGACCGCCTCACCCTGGCCGCCGTCGATACCGTGATTGCCGAACGCGCCACCCGCGACGCAACTCGGCATCCAGCCGGCGCGACAGTGCGCACAGGTGCCATCGCTGAAAATGAAGGGGGCGATAACCAGGTCACCGCGCACGAGACCGCGCACGTCCGCGCCGACGTCCTCGACGACCCCGATGAACTCGTGGCCGATCGGTCCGAGCTCGTGGGGCGACTCACCGCGGTAGTACCAGAGGTCCGAACCGCAGACGCACGCGAGCACGACGCGCACGACGGCGTCGGTCGGGTCCTGGATGATCGGATCGGGTCGCTCGCCGAGCGCGATGGCGTGGGGTCCGTGGTAGATGGCTGCTCGCATGACTACTACTCAACCAGGTCTGGCGACGAGGAGGAAGACCCCGTTGAGAGGGGCACCCGCGGGGCCTGTCTCGCCGGCGGCACCCCGTAACCTGGCGACGTGGAGCCAACCAACGACATCCGCGAGTTCCTCGTTTCGCGTCGGGCGCGGATCACGCCAGACCAGGCGGGCCTGCCCGCCTACGGTGCGCGTCGCCGAGTCACGGGCCTTCGTCGCGAGGAGGTCGCGATGCTGGCGGGAATCAGCGTCGAGTACTACACGCGCCTCGAGCGTGGCAGCGCCACCGGCGCGTCGAGCGAGGTCCTCGAGGGAATCGCGCGGGCGTTGCAACTCGACGAGGCCGAGCGGACTCACCTGCTTGACCTTGTGCGAACCGCCACGGCCCGCACGCCACGCCGGCGCCCCACCCAGGACCGGGTGCGACCCACGGTGGCGCGGGTCCTCGATTCAATCACGCGTTACCCGGCCTACGTGCGAAGCGGCCGCCTCGACATACTCGCTGCGAACGCGCTCGGCGCGGCCCTCTATGCGCAGGTGTTGGACGACCGGCCACTGCCGGTCAACATGGCCCGGTTCATCTTCTTTGACCCGCGCGCGACCACGTTCTTCGTCGACTGGGACAGCGTCGCCAACGACACTGTCGCCATCCTGCGTGGACAGGCCGGCCGAGACCCCTTCGACCGGCGACTCACCGACCTCATCGGCGAGCTCTCCACGCGCAGCGACGAGTTCCGCGTTCGATGGGCGAACCACAACGTCAAGTTCCACCGAAGCGGCGTCAAGCGACTCCACCACCCGGTCGTGGGCGACCTCACCCTCGACTACGAGGCCCTCGAGCTGGGCGCGGACCCCGGCCAGCGGATCAACGTCTACACCGCCGAGCCGGGCTCCGCGTCAGCGGCCGCCCTCGACCTGCTCGCGAGCTGGTCGGCGACGAGCGCGCCGCGCGCCAGCGACGTCACCGTCGACGAGCGCTGAGCCGTCACTCGCCGTCCGACGGGTCACGGTCGCAGGGTCAGAGGCTGGGGATCCCGGCCGCTTCGAGCAGCGCCCCGAGGTGGGCCGGGCTCGGCTCGATCTCCCCGCGCTCGATGCGATGCGCGAAGTCGACGACGGCCGCGTTCACCGGCGCCGGGCGACCCAGCGCCGCGAGGGTCGCTACCACGTGGCCGTTCAACTCGTCGACCTCGCTGTGGCGTCCCTTCATCCAGTCCTGAAGGATGGTGGTGATCGAGTCGGGCATGACGAACCCGCCGAGCAGCGTGTCGAGCAGGGTCGGGACCACGGTCGAGGGCGTCGCCACGTCGGCGGGGCGAAGTCCGAAGATCGGCAGCGTGGGGTTGCCGAGCAGCGTCGTCGCCTCGAGTGCCTCCTCACCCGAGCGGATCATGAGTTCGCGCATGGCGGGCAGGCGGTCGGCCTCGACCATCGACAACCCGAGGATGGCGGTCGTGACGAGAGTCGTCGCGTTGCTCACCAGCTTCATCCACTTCGTCGCGCGGATGTCCTCGACCACCTCGACGGTGCCCGAGTGGGCGAGGAGTCTCGCGATCTCGTCCTCGCGACCGCGCGTGGCGTCCTCGACGGCACCGACCGCGAACCACGACCGGTCGTGACCCGAGTGCCGCTCGACGACGCCGGGCTCCATCATCATCCCGGTGATCTCGATGACGCTACCCATCGTTCGTTCGAGGCCGACGACCTCGGCCACG
>JAJYPU010000148.1 GCA_021795095.1 Actinomycetes bacterium
CCATCGCTGGTGGGTCTCACTACGAGCCAGGCGGCGAGCCAGTTGAGCGCCGAGGGGCTCACCGTGCGCGTCGCCGGTCACCAGCGCTCGACGACCATCGCCGCCCACGAGATCATCTCCCAGTCGCCCGCGGCGGGCAGCTCCGCCAAGGCCGGCGCCGTGGTGACCGTCACCGTCTCAGACGGCGCCGCTCGCGTCACACTGCCGACTGTGGTCGGTGAGACCTGTGCCGTGGCAACAGCGGCGCTCAAGAAGGCGGGGATCACCGCGACGTGTCCGAGCACGGCCTACGTCGTGAGTTCTCGCGCTGCGGGTCAGGTCGTCTCGGTGATCTACCACGGGTTCTCAAACCCCGCGAGCGTGCCCCCAGGGGCGACGGTTGTGCTTGCGTTGAGCAAGGGTCCCACACCGACCACGACGTCGACTACGACGTCGTCCACGACCACTGCGCCCGCGCCGACCACGACGACGCCCACGACGACGCCCGCACCCGCGACCACGACGGTCGCCGGTACCGGACCGCGGCCGGTACCCAACGTGATCGGCATGGATCAGTCCCAGACGTTCGCGGCCTTCAAGAAAGCCGTCCTCTTCTTCCACACCAAGGGGCCGGGATCGGCCAACGGGACTTGGACCAAGGTGGTATCGACGATTCCGGCGCCGGGCACGATGGTGCCGTACCGGTCCACGATCATCGTCAACGTCAAGTGAACGACGACTGTGAACTCTGCCAAGCGGCGGTGATCACGACGCGTTACGTCGAGGACGAGCTGTGTTGGATCGCGGACTGCGAGATCTGTCTCGTGCCCATGGTGGTGTGGCGTAACCACGACGCCGCGCCGCCCGAGGATCTCAAACGACAGCTCCACGAACGACTCGCGGCGGTGGCCGACCGTGAACTCGGCGTCGGCCAGTGGACGATCGATGACCACATGCGTAACATCCCCGACCACTACCACGCCCACGCGCGGCCACCGGCGTTCTGGCGACGGTAGGGCCACCGACACCTCACTACAATCGGGCGAGGACGAGTGAGGGAGTTGTGATGGGCGCGTTGGACGGTCGAGTAGCGATTATCACCGGTGCCGGCCGCGGAATCGGTCGCGAGCACGCGTTGCTGTTCGCCGCCGAGGGCGCGAAGGTCGTCGTGAACGACTTGGGCGGGGCCCTGGACGGTTCGGCGAGTGCGGCCACACCCGCCGAGGAGGTCGTCGCCGAGATTCGTGCCTTCGGGGGCGAGGCCGTCGCCAACCACGACAACGTGGCCGAGTGGGACGGTGGTGCCCGGCTGATCCAGACGGCCCTTGACACCTACGGCGAGTTGGATGTCCTGGTCAACAACGCCGGGATCCTGCGTGATCGGGTGCTCGTGAACCTTTCAGAGTCGGATTGGGACGCAGTCATCAACGTCCACTTGAAGGGCCATTTCGTTCCCACGCGCCACGCGGCGACGTACTGGCGTGAGCGGGCCAAGGCCGGCCACCCGGTCAACGCCTCGATCATCAACACGTCATCGACCTCGGGGTTGCTCGGCAACATCGGCCAGTCCAACTACGGCGCCGCGAAGGCGGGCATCGCCGCTTTCACGGTAATCATCGCCGAGGAGCTGGGCCGCTACGGCGTGCGGGCGAACGCCATCGCACCGGCCGCGCGAACCCGGATGACCGAGTCGACCCCGGGCCTCGCGGACTACGTCGTGAAGCCGAGCGATGAAGCAGCCTTTGACGTGTGGGACCCCGCCAACATCTCGCCATTGGTCGCGACGTTGGCGATGGCCGACTGCACCGCCACCGGACGTGTCTTCTTCGTCCAGGGCGGAACGGTGCGACTCTTCCAGAATTGGACGATGACTGAGACCCTCGAACGCGACGACCGGTGGGCGGTGGCGGACCTCGCCGCTCAGTTGCCGACCCTGCTCGGCTGATCGAGCCCGTTAGCCACCGACCGGCCGCGGCGCGGCCGGTAGTCTGTGAGCCATGACGACTGCCATACTCCCCGGCTGCGAGCCCTACGAGGCGACCGGTGGCGACATCGGGGTGCTCGTGCTGCACGGGTTCACCGGCAATCCCTCCTCGGTGCGGCCACTGGCCGAGTTCCTCGCCGCTGACGGCTTCACTATCTCGTTGCCACGCCTGCCGGGCCACGGCACATCGGTGGCCGACATGATGACGACGAGCTGGGCTGACTGGACGGGTGCCGCCCTTGATGCCTACGACGACCTCGCTGCACGGACCGCACGGGTCGCGGTCGTGGGCTTGTCGATGGGTGGCGGATTGAGCGCCTACATCGCCCAGCGCCGCGACGTCGGTGCCGTCGTCTTCATCAACCCGCTCGTCAAGCCCCCCGTCCCCGAGATGATCGACGGCCTCAACCAACTCATCGAAGCCGGACTCACGACGATTGACGCCATCGGATCGGACGTGAAGCGCGAGGGCGTGAGTGAACTCGCCTACGACGCGACGCCCCTCGCGTGCGCGAAGAGTCTCTTTGACGGCATCGGCGAGGTCTATGACGCGCTGGGGTCGATCGTGGCCCCGAGCCTCCTGCTCTCGAGCCGTGAAGACCACGTCGTGACCGCGGACAACGGTGACGACCTCGTCGCACGCGTCCGCGGTCCCATCGAACGGGTTTGGCTGGAGAACTCATTCCACGTCGCCACGATCGACAACGATCAGCCCGTCGTGGAGTCCCTGACGCGTGACTTCATCCACAAGACGGTCGCCCCGTGAGCGGGCTCACCCGCACCGAGGTCGCCCACGTCGCCAAGCTCGCGCGGTTGCGTCTGAGTGACGAGGAGCTCGACCTGTTCACCGTGCAGTTGGCTCGCATCCTCGACCACGCAGCCGACATGCAGTCACTCGACCTCGCCGACGTCATCGCGACGGCGCACCCGTACGACCTGATCAATGTGGTCCGTGAAGACGTCGTACGTCCGAGCCTCGCCCGCGACGCCGTGCTCGCGGCCGCTCCTGACGCTGAAGACGGTTGTTTCGCCGTGCCGCGGATCATGGGGGAGGCGCCGTGAACGCAATCACCATGGCTGAAGGCGTGCGCGCCGGCGAACTGAGCGCGACGACGCTCGCCCAGGAATCGCTCGAGGCGATCCGGGCCCGTAACGACGAACTAAACGTCTTTTTGCACATTGACGAGGACGGCGCGATGGCGGCGGCGGCGCGCGTCGACGACGCGGTCGCCCGCGGCGTCGACCCGGGACGGCTCGCCGGGGTGCCTATCGCACTCAAGGACAACCTGTGTCAGGTCGGAGTCCCGACGACCTGCTCGTCGCGGATCCTCGAAGGGTGGCGTCCGCCCTACAGCGCGACGGTCGTCGACCGGCTCCTCGGGGCTGGTGCCGTGCCGATGGGTAAGACCAACCTCGACGAATTCGCGATGGGCTCGTCGACCGAGACCTCCGCGTTCGGACCCACCCGTAACCCGCTCGACCCCACCCGGGTGCCTGGTGGATCCTCGGGCGGTTCCGCGGCCGCCGTCGCCGCGGCCATGACCCCCCTCGCACTCGGCAGTGACACCGGCGGGTCGATCAGACAGCCCGCCGCCCTCTGTGGCATCGTCGGCGTCAAGCCAACCTACGGGTTGGTCTCACGATACGGTCTGATCGCCTTTGCGAGCTCGCTCGACCAGATCGGTCCCTTCGCGGCGAACGTCGCGGACGCGGCGTTACTGCTCGAAGTCATCGCGGGCCACGACCCGATGGATTCGACGTCTTTGCCCGAACCGTCACCGAACCTCGTCTCGCACCTCGACGACGGTGTGGCGGGACAGCGGATCGGGTTGGTTCGTGAGCTGATTGACGGCGCTGACGCCGAGATCGTGGACGCCGTCGAACGGGCCGCGGCGGTACTCGCGGCCGCCGGGGCCACGATCGTCGAGTTGTCGATCCCCGAGTTGCGGCTCGGACTCAGCGCTTACTACCTCATCGCACCGGCCGAGGCGTCGAGCAACCTCGCGCGTTACGACGGCGTGCGTTACGGGCTCCGCGTAGACGCCGACGATGTTGCGGCGATGAATGAGGCGACCCGTACGGCGGGTTTCGGGGCCGAGGTGAAGCGACGGATCATGCTCGGGACCTACGCGCTGTCGGCGGGGTACTACGACGCCTACTACGGCCAGGCGCTGAAGGTCCGCACGCAGATGCGCGACGCGTTCCGCCGCGCCTACCAGAACGTCGACCTGCTGCTTGGGGCTACGACTCCCTCGGTCGCCTTCACCTTTGGATCCAAGACGAACGACCCGATGGCCATGTACCTGTCGGACGTCTTCACGATTCCGACGAACCTGGCCGGCGAGGCTGCGCTCTCGGTCCCCTTCGGTCGAGGCGAGGCGGACCTGCCGATCGGCGTCCAGCTGCTCGGACCGGGTCGTAGCGAAGCGCGGCTCTTCGCCGCGGCCACCGTGCTCGAAGACGCGGAGCGAGGATCATGACGTTGCCAGCGGGCTGGGAGATGGTTGTCGGACTCGAGGTCCACACCGAACTGCGCACGGCCACCAAGATGTTCTGTGGATGTGCCAACGCCTTTGGCGCCGAGGCGAACACGAACATCTGCCCGGTGTGCCTGGGCCTGCCCGGCTCGCTGCCGGTGCTGAACAAACAGGCGGTCTCGATGGCGATGGCGATCGGCATGGCGTTGCACGCCACGATCGCGCCCTCGACGTTCCACCGCAAGAACTACTTCTACCCCGACATGCCCAAGGACTTCCAGATCTCCCAGTACGACCTGCCGATCAACTCGGGCGGGTACCTCGACCTGCCCGACGGGTCCCGGGTGCGCATCGAGCGCGCGCACCTCGAGGAGGACACGGGCAAGTCGACCCACCTGGGCGCCAGCGGGCGGATCCACGGGGCCGATCGGTCGCTCGTGGAC
>JAJYPU010000149.1:0-1950 GCA_021795095.1 Actinomycetes bacterium
CTGCAGGGGCAGCACGATGAGGCTGCCGAGGACGACCGGCCACGACCCCGCGGCCAGACCGTAGGCGATCCAGAATCCACCCATCATGGTGAAGAGCGACCACGTCGCGAGCGAGACACCCTCGACACCCTCGACGCTCACGCGTCGCCACTGTGCCGCGGCGCCCACGAGACCCACGACGACGGCCAGCCAGCCGATGGCGGCTGTCAACGCGTGGGAATGCACCTACCCAGGGTAACGGCCCACGACCTCACCGTCGTCGATTCGCCGCCGAAACGATCGCCTCGAGCGAGGCATCGAGGATCGATGAACTCATACCCACGCCCCACCACGTCGCACCATCATCCCCCTCGGCCTCGACGTAGGCCACCGCGGACGCCTCGGCACCCGAGGTCAATGCGTGCTCGTGGTAGTCGCGGACCTTGAAGCCCACACCGAGCTCGTCGCGCAGCGCGTTCATCATCGCGTCGATCGGACCGTTGCCCTCGCCCTTGACGGTGACGTGCTTGGCGTCCACCACGATCTGAGCGAAAATCGTCGTGCGATGGCGATCGGTGCTGACCTCGCTCGAAAGCAGCTGGATCGCCGGGCTCTCGGGCAGGTAGGTCGTGGTGAACACTTCCCAGATCTCGGCGGGCGAGATCTCGGTGCCCGAGGCCTCGGTGAGCGTTTGGACCCGCTTAGAGAATTCGACCTGCATCGCGCGCGGCAAGTCCAAGCCGTGCTCGGTGCTGAGCACGTAGGCGACACCGCCCTTGCCGGACTGGGAGTTGACCCGGATGATCGCCTCGTAGGTTCGCCCCGTGTGCTTGGGGTCGATCGGCAGGTAGGGGACCTCCCAGCGTTCGTAGGGGTCCCCGATGGCGGTCATACCCTTCTTGATCGCGTCCTGGTGCGAACCGGAGAACGCCGTGTAGACGAGTTCGCCGACGTAGGGGTGCCGGGGATGGACCGGCAGCCGGTTCGCGTACTCGGCCACGTGACGGATGGCGTCGATGTCGCGCAGGTCGAGTTCGGGGTCCACGCCCTGGGAGAAGAGGTTCAACGCCAGGGTCACGACGTCGACGTTGCCAGTGCGCTCGCCGTTGCCAAAGAGCGTCCCCTCGACCCGGTCGGCCCCCGCGAGTACGCCAAGCTCCGCGGCGGCCACCGCGGTGCCCCGGTCGTTGTGGGGGTGCAGCGACAGCACGACCGAGTCGCGCCGATCGACGTGACGCGAGAACCACTCGATCGCGTCGGCGTAGAGGTTCGGGGTGTAAGCCTCCACGGTCGCGGGCAAGTTGACGATGAGCGGTCGCTCTGGGGTCGGATCGATCACCCCGATCACCTCGTTGACGATGTCCAACGCGTAGGGCAGCTCGGTGCCCGTGAAGCTCTCGGGCGAGTACTCGTAGAGGAACTCGGTCTCGGGCGAGACAGCCTCGAGGGAGCGGCAGAGCCGGGCGGCCTCGAGGGCGATCGCGGTGATGCCGGCCATGTCAAGGTTGAAGACCACGCGCCGCTGCAGCGTCGATGTCGAGTTGTAGAAGTGCACGATGGCCCGGTGCGCCCCACGCAGCGCCTCGTAGGTCCGCGTGATCAGGTCTTCACGGCACTGGGTCAGCACCTGGATCGTCACGTCCTCGGGAATCAGCCCATCCTCGATGATGTGACGAACGAAGTCGAAGTCGGGCTGGGAGGCGGCGGGGAACCCCACTTCGATCTCCTTGAAGCCCATCGCCACGAGCTGGTCGAACATCGCGCCCTTGCGTTCGAGGTCCATCGGGTCGATCAACGCCTGGTTACCGTCGCGCAGGTCGACGCTGCACCAACGCGGCGCTTTGTCCAGTCGTCGATCGGGCCACGTGCGGTCCGCGAGCTCCACGGGCACCGTCGGGCGATACTTCTCAAACGCCATGGCGCTCGGCTGCTGTGGATTGGGGTACGAACCCATTGTGGTCTCCTCACTCG
>JAJYPU010000149.1:1960-4871 GCA_021795095.1 Actinomycetes bacterium
ACTCGTGGCCAGAAACAAAAAACCCCCGCGGATGCGGGGGCGTCGGGCGAGTATGTACTCGCCCTATTGCAGCAGCAGCTCGACGTTGATAGATGCGCTCACCTGCCCAGTCTACCGGTTCGGTCCCCCGTGTCCAGCGGTCCGCCTGGGCTAACCTCGGGCCGTGAGCGTGATACGGGCATTCATCAAACTCGCGGCGCTCGTCGTCCTCTTGGGACTCGTCGCCGCCGTCATTGCGGTGGTCTCACGCGGCCGTAGCGCCCAACCCGTCTCCTATGACGAGTGGCCGACGGTCCCGCGCAAGCCCGTAGCCTGATCAACAACGCAAAGGAGCACCATGGCAACCATGCAATATCGCCGTCTCGGCCGTTCGGGCCTCAAGGTCAGTGTCCTGTCCTTCGGGAGTTGGGTCACGTTCGCCAACCAGAACCAGATCGAGACCGCCCAGCAAGCGGCCGAGTGCCTCAGCGCCGCCAAGGACGCTGGGGTCAACTTCTTCGACAACGCCGAGGCCTACGCGGCGGGTGAGTCCGAGCGAGTCATGGGTGCGGCCTTCCGCGAACTGGGCTGGCAACGCCACGAGTACGTGGTCTCCACCAAGCTCTTCTGGGGTCTGCACGACGTGCCCAACATGAAGAACACCCTGAATCGCAAGTACCTGGCCCAGGCGATCGACGGGTCCCTCGAACGCTTCGGGCTCGACTTCGTCGACCTCGTGTTCTGTCACCGCCCCGACCCCAAGACGCCCATCGAGGAGACGGTCTGGGCGATGAGCGACATGATCTCCCAGGGCAAGGCGCTCTACTGGGGCACCTCGGAGTGGAACGCCGACGACATTCGCGCCGCCTACGACATCGCCGACCGCCACCACTTGCACAAGCCGGTCGTCGAACAGCCCCAGTACAACATCCTGTGGCGCGACCGCGTCGAGAAGGAGTACCGACGCCTGTACGAGGACATCGGCCTCGGCACCACGATCTGGTCACCGCTCTCCTCGGGCCTCTTGACCGGTAAGTACCTCAACGGCGTCCCCGAAGGGTCGCGCGCGACCCTGCCCGGTTACGAGTGGCTCCGCGGCATGCTCACCGACCCGGCCCGCAACAAGAAAGTCGCCGACCTCAAGGTCATCGCCGACGAGCTCGGCGTCTCGCTCACCCAACTATCCCTCGCCTGGTGCGCGAAGAACCCTAACGTCTCGACAGTGATCACCGGTGCGTCATCGGCCGCACAGGTCCGCGAGAACATGACCGCACTCGATGCGATCGACTTGCTCACCGACGAGGTCATGGAGCGGATCGACCTGATCAGCCTGTTCTAGGAGCCCCGAGCCCCTAGCGCAGCGTGATCAGGTGGATGTCCTGGATTCCCTCGGTCGCGCGAAGCCGCTCGATCACCGACTCGGGCGTCGGGGTGGTCGTCGAGATCACCATGAGCGCCGTCTTGGTCGTCGGATCCGGACCGACCGCCATGGACGAGATCGACACGTGCGCCTCGCCGAGGGCGAGACCGACGTGACCGATCATGCCCGGCCGGTCGTCGTTGCGCACGACCAGCATCGTGGCCGCGGGCGGGATCTCGACGCTGTGACCGTCGACGGTAACGATTCGAGTCTCGAGTCGGGTCCCGATCGTCATCAACGTGCCCGACACCGCGTGGTCGCCCGAGCGCACTGTGATCAGGTTGACGTATTCCGGTGACTCGACCGTGGCGACCTCACCCCACGTGAGGCCGTGCTCCGCCGCCATTTGGGGTGCATTGACGAACGACACGCCGTCGTGACCAGTGGCGCCGAGCAGGCCCTTCAGCGCACAGAGTGTGAGAATCTTGGTGCCGGCACCGGCTAGCTCGCCCTGATAGATCACCTCGAGGTCGGCGGGGTTGCCGTCGAGCAGACCACCGATGAAGCGACCGAGCACCTCGGCGAGGCCCATGAAGGGCCGAACGACGTTGGAGACCTCGCCGGCCGCGACGTTCACCGCAAATGGTACGAAGTCCCCCGCGAGGGCCAACTGCACCTGTTCAGCGATCGTGACACCGGCCTTGTCCTGGGCTTCGGCGGTTGAGGCGCCGAGGTGGGGAACCACCACGACCGAGGCCAGGTCGAAGAGGGGGGACTCGGTGGTGGGCTCCTTTGCGAAGACGTCCAGGGCTGCGCCGTGGACGTGACCGATGCGGATCGCCTCGGCCAGGTCGTCCTCGTTGACGATGCCCCCGCGCGCCGCGTTCACGATCCGAACCCCGACCTTGGTCTTGGCCAGTGCGGCCGCGTCGAGGAGGTTGGTGGTCTCCTTGTTCTTCGGTAGGTGGATGGTGATGAAGTCGCTCTGGGCGAGCAGCGCGTCCAACGTCATCAACTGGACGCCCATGTGCTTGGCCCGCTCCTCGGAGATGTAGGGGTCAAAGGCCACGATCCGCATACCGAAGGCGAGTGCGCGCTGGGCGACGAGCGCCCCGATCTTGCCGAGACCGACGACGCCGAGGGTCTTGCCGTACAGTTCAACGCCCTCCCACTTGGACCGCTCCCACTTGCCGGCCTTTAACGCCGCGTGGGCCTGGGGAATGTTGCGGGCCTGCGCGAGCAACAGTGCCATCGCCTGCTCGGCCGCCGAGAGGATGTTGGACTGGGGAGCGTTAACCACCATGACGCCGAGCTCGGTCGCCTTGGCGACGTCGACGTTGTCCAGGCCGATGCCGGCGCGTCCGACCACGACCAGGTCCCTCGCCGCCTCGAGCGTCGCCGCGTCCACCTGCGTGGCCGAACGGATGATCAGGGCATTCGCACCGACCACCGCGTCGAGCAGCTCCGCCGGGGACAGTCCGAGTCGTACGTCGACCTCGTGGCCGGCGTTACGGAGCTCCTGGAGCCCCGACTGCGCGATTTCCTCCGTTACCAGTACACGAGCCACTGTTC